>WGLQ01000004.1:0-300000 GCA_016125495.1 Hyphomicrobiales bacterium
AGGTGTTGTCCCAGTCCTCCTGCAGGACGAGGACCTTGATCGTCTGGGCGTCCGCTGCGCCGGCCGCCGAAAGGCTCGCCGCCGCCACGAACAGCGCTGCAGTCAGTTTCTTCAGCATCGGGGGTACTCCTGGTGTTGCTGCGGGTTTGGGGTCTAGGCTTGGGGTCTAGGCTTGCGACCAATGGAAACGGCAGACGTTTTTGGGTTACGTATCAGTGTCTTGAAAGACACGCCTGCCGCTTTCTGGTCAATTGTTGATGAGCGAGTTGGTGGTGTTGTCCGCATTGCCCGTGGGTGAGCCGACGGCGGGCGCGCTGGCGGCGGGCTGCTGCGGCGTCGAGGAGGCCGGCGGCGTTGCGGCGGTCTCGCTCTGCTGCGGTTGCGGCTGCTGCGTGGTTGCCGGCGGCGCTGCGACGGTCTCGGTCTGCTGCGGCTGCTGTGGTTGCGAGGAGGCCGGTGGGGTTGCAACGGTCTCGCTCTGTTGCGGCTGCTGCTGCGGCTGGGACGCGGCCGGTGGCGCCGTCACGGTCTCGCTCTGTTGCGGCGCCGTTGTTCCCGCGCTGCCCTCGTTGGCGGCCGTGCTCGGTACGCTGACGCCGGTCTCCTCGGCATTTCCCCCGCTCGCCGGCGGCGGTGCGCTGGGTGTGCTGGCGGCATTGCTGCCTGGCAATGCTTCCTCGCTCGTCGAACCTTGGCTGTAGCCGCCCGCGACCGGGGCCACCAGTCCGCCATCGGGCACCACCATCGTGGGCGCCTCGTAGGTGAAGTTGGCCACGATCAGCGAGACATTGACGCGGCGATTGACCGCAGCGTTGGGCAGCGAGGGCTGCGCGAGGTACTCCTCGCCGAACCCGACCGCGACCAGCCGCTGCTGCGAGACACTCGCTGGCCCGACGAGATACGACTGTACGCCCGCGGCCCGCTGTCTGGAGAGACCGAGGTTGTAGGCGTTGGAGCCCTTCGCGTCGGTGTGGCCACCGATGAAGTAGTCGTTCGCGATGAGCGTGGAGGAGTTGAGCGCCGCGCCGAGGTCACTCAGCATCGACCGCGACTCTTCCGTCAATTGAAAGCTGTTGAACGCGAAATTCACCGAGAGCTGCACCTCGGCGTTGGTGTCGATGTGGATCACCCGTCCATCCGGCAGGACGACGCGTCGGACGCCCTTGCGGTACTCGGGATCGTTGTAGCGCTCGCTCGCCGGGGGCGCGAGATCGAGGATGAATCGATTGATTCGATCGATCGTGGATTCTGCCGCCAGTGCGGGGCTCGTCACGTGCGTTGCGGCGAGGGCCATCAGCATGGCCGCTCCCGCCATGGCGACGCAGCGAGCGTGGCGATGTGCCGATGCGATAGTCATGCTCACCTCCAAAAAGGTCGTTTCTCGACGATCATCCTAGTCCGTAACCGGAGCATTGGCACCGACCGAGTGATCCCGCTTCAATTGGAACAGCGAGACGGTTCGCGGCTCCGCGCGGAAGCGGTGCCGACCATTCGAGACCCATCGCGCCATATCGAGCTTTGCCGCTCGGCGATCGAAAGTCACGTGGACTTTCATTTTTTCGTTATTCTGGTGGGCGTTGCAACTGTTCCGTCGCCCGGTCGTGGCCGTAGGGTGGTCCCGCATGGCGTGGCTCTGGCCGACCCTCTCGATCACCGCACCGACAGTCGGGCGAGCCTGGCCTCGATCTCAGCCCGCATCGGCTCGTGCTGGTGCGGCAATTTGAGGTCTGTCCCGAGGCACTCGCGTGTTTCGTCCACGAGGAACCCCGGTGTCGACGTGGCGACCTCGAAGAGGATGCCGCCTGGTGTGCGGAAATAAATCGACGTGAAGTAGTTGCGGTCGATCGCGGGCGTTACTTCGAGACCGCTGTCGACGATCGCCCTGCGAACGGCCTCCTGCTCGCCGAGCCCCGCAACGCCGAATGCCACATGATGGACCGTGCCCGCTCCCGCGGTCCCGGCATCGATCGCACCGGTCACGACATCGACCGAACCGGTAAGGGCGCCCGCCGGCAAGGCGCCGGTTGCATGAAAGCGGCGTACCAGACGCCCGTCGATGCGCTCCTCGCCGACCGGATGAAAGCCGAGCAATTCCATGAGGATGCCTTCGACACCTCCCTCTGTCCGGGGCGCCAGCGTAACGCCACCGAGGCCGAGGATCGCATGCTTTAGCCCGACGTCGCCGCCGGTCCAGGGATCGCCGTTCGCGAGGCGGTCGTCGGTTTCCTCGAGGATCATGGCGAGCCCGTCCGGGTCGGCGAACTCGAGGCGCGGGTGCCCGAGGAATTCGGATCGGGTGGGGCTTGCGACGCCCGAGCGCGCGAGGCGCTCCCACCAGAATTCGAGGCTTCCGACCGGCACGCCGAGATGCGTCGCCACGGCTTGGCTGCGGCCGATCCGTCCTCGGCGGGCGCCAGGGTAGGGAAAAAAAGTCGTGAGCGAGCCCGGCGTTCCGACCGTATCGCCGTAATAGAGGTGATAGGTTCCCGGGTCGTCGAAGTTGACCGTCGGTTTGACCAGCCGCTGGCCGAGCACGCCGCAATGGAAATCGACGTTGGCTTGCGCGTCGCTGGCGATCGCGGTGACGTGGTGCAGACCGCTGACCGGATGGCTCATGTCGCGCCCTCCTTCTCGCCCTCCTCTTCAAATGTCCGCAGGCTGACACCCGCGAACCGTCCGACACGGTGGATGCGGCGGAGGGCGCGCTTCTCCTGGAGTTCCGGAGTGTCGCAGTCACGCGCCTTGCCCGCAAGGCTTGTCGGCGGTGGCTCAGCGCGTCACGGTGATCGTCGCGCGCTCGACCTTGGGTGAGAGGCTGTCGAGTTCGTCTTCCCAGACGGCCTCGAGGCCGATGTCGAGGCTGCTCACCGGCAGCGGGCGCAGGGCCACGAGAACCTGCTGTCCCGGTGCGATCTCGAGGCCTGTGAAGAGCTGCGGATCGGCCGTGATCGCGAGCGTCGAGAAATTCTCGCCGAGCCGGATCACCAGCCGGCGCTTGTCGGAATCGTTTCGAAAGCCGACGAGGCAGAGGTTGTTCATCGAAAAGTTCAGCTGTCCGCCCGCCCGTGGTTCGAAACGCGTCGGCAGATAGGGGCGGGCATCGAAGATCACGTTCTGGCACGTTTCCCCGTCGAGTGGCGCGGCCGCGATCACCTTGAGGTGGTCCATCGGGTTCTTGCTGACGATCCAGGCCTCGGCGCGCAGCGTCGTGCCGCCTTGCGTGCCGTCCCCCGTCGGGGGTGTGACGGCGGACCCGTCGGTGGCAGCGGCGCCCGTGCCGGGGGTCGCGACCGCGCCGCCCGGCTGCTGCGCGCCACCGGTCGCCGTTTCGCCGCCGCCCGCGGTGCCACCACCCGAAATGAGGTCGTTGATCCCGCCCTGGGCGAGAACCGGGCCGGTGCCGAGCACCGGGGTGAGCGCCAGGACGATGGCCGCCAAGCTCGTTGCCAGGTTGAGCCGCCGACGGGCTGGCGTCGCCTTCGTGTTGGAAACTGCGGGAGCCATCGTTTCGTTGTCCTTCTGGTGTCGGTGGGCGCCTGACTGCGGCGGCTGGGCCGCGCTTACTGGCCGCCTTCGGTTTTCAATGGGGAGAGTTCGATCGCGACCTGCCACTGTTTGCCGTTTCCATCGCGCACCGTGAGGGTTGCCGCGATGTCGGCGGGAGGGCGTGAAAAGACGAGGTCGACGCTGTCGTTGGCAGCGATGTCGGCTCCGCGAAAAAGCGCGTTGTCGCCCTGGATCGAGAACTGCTGCAGCTCACCGGACAACCCGATCGAGAGTTGTTCGCTCGCGCCGTTCCGCACTCTGAGGCCACACAGTCCCTCGCTGGCGGGAACCGCAAAGCGGCCCTCGTGCGCTGCGATCGGAGCCGAGTCCAACGGGGTCGACGTCATGATGCGCGATATGCAGGCATTGCGGCTTTCCGCGTGAAGTCTGCTGATCTGGACTTGCGGCATCGAATTGACCCCTCCCGTACCGCCGTTCCGTTCTCCATTCTCATTGGAAGGATCAGACCAATATGATGCGAGGATCGCGATCGCGCCGAGTCCGAATAGCCCGAGGAGGCCGCCGGCCAGCATGTGGCGACGCCATTTCCCGGGCCGGACAGGCGCGATATCGGTGCCACTCGGCTCGGCCGTGGCAACCGCCTGCGACGCGGTCGCCACATCGGCCTCCCCCGCCGCCAGTTCGATGCCGAGCGCCGCACACACCTCCGGCAGGCTGGCCGCCGTATGGACGCGCGCCTGGACGGTCTCGCCGAGCGCATCGAGTTCACGCATGTCCGCGGCGCCGAGCCCGGCCGGTACGACGATGACGATCGGATGGCCGCGCTTGCCGAGGGCCGCGAGCAAGGGGCGAGAGAGCCGGCACTTCTGGCGGATGGCATAGTCGTCCGCCTGCGGCCCGAGATCGGGATCGACCTTGCCCGTCGCCCAGATCACGGTGGCTGGCTGGCCCGACCCGTCGTCGCCCGCCGTGTCATTTTCATCGGGGCATTCGACCAGCAAGCCACGTGCCGCCAGCAGATGGGTGATCAGCGCCGGAAGCTCCCAGCTGCGACCGGTATCGATGTCACCGGTGAGCGAAAGCTCGAACGGGCCACCCGCTGCCTCGTCCCCGAGCACCGCCGCCAGCGGTCCGCTCACGAAGCGATGGTAGTCGGCGGAAATCTTGAGCGGCCGGAAGTCGCCCTTGAGCGCCAGATAGCTCGCCGGCAACCGCGGCCGCGCTTTGAGCGCCACCACCCGAGCGATGCCACCCGTCGTCGGCAAGAGCACGCCGACGCGCTTCCTGGTCGCACGGTCGCTCCCAACGGTCATCTCGGCAAATCACCCGTCCACGAGGCGCCTGGCCCTGAGAGGCGCACGCCACCCCCTGCCGTGACGGCAGGTTTCAACGCTGCGCTTGATGATGTGCCGTCGATTGCGATCCGAAGCAAGAATTGCGCCTCGCTTGGTCGAGGATCGACGGGCGCAAGGTTGCGCCCCCGAGCCCGGCATTGGCGCCGGGCTCCGTGTCCAGCGAGTTGGTCACTGAATGAAGATGGACGTCAAGGGATCGTTGATGAGCTGGCGGGCCATGCCGAGCGCTCCGCCGTCGTCGACGAGACCGATCTGGATGCTTTCCCCTATCGGCTCCGGCAATTCGATGGTTGCGATCCGACCGTCCTCGCCGAGCAGCGTGATGCTGGTCGGCACCTTGTCGGCGACCGGCGCGATGACGAGGAAGATCGCGTCGCTGTCCGCGACCACGTCGAGATTGAAATCGCCGACCTGGCGGTTGATCTCACCACTGGTGCTGGCCGCCCGCGCCATTGCGGAATAGCCGAGCGCACGACGCGAAAGCAGCGATCGAAAGAGCTTGAGTGCGGCGAACGGCACGACACCACTCGCGCCGGGCATCCGCCCGCCGGCCAGCGCCGAAGCCTTGAGGTCGGCGAGACTGAGACCACCTTGCGCCACGCGCGGCGCGAGACTTTCGGCGACCAGCGCGTCACGCGCGGTCCGGTCCGCGAACAGCTCGCCAGCGGCGGTCCAGTCGACCCGGCTCTCCTCAACGATCCTCGCCATGTTCAGTCCTCTTCGTCGTTGGCGGCGGTGCTGTCCGCCGGGGAGCCGTCGTCTCCCGGTTGCTCGATGTAGCGGCGCCTGAACTCCACGGAGAAGGCGTCGATGTCGTCCTTGAACTGGCGTGCGAGATCGGCGGCCCGGCTCTCGGGATAGCGCCGCTGGACACTTGCGGCGAACTCGCTGGCGAGGCTCCGCGCCCTGATCAGGGCCGGCTCCACTGCCTTGAAGGCGCGACGCAGTGCCGCGGGATCCTTCTGCAGCGACTTCGATCGCGAGCGTGCCAGAACCGCTAGACCGGACTGTCGGGCGGCTTCGGCATCTCCTTCGAGCGCCTCGCCTTCGAGTTGAAGCGCGAGAGCCACCTCGAGCCACCCCTTCGTCCGCTCCCCGACCTCGCCGAGCTCCTCGAGCACGGCTTCGTAGGGGCGCGCCTCCTCACACGTTACGCGACGTTCGAGCGGTATCTTCCACCTTCCCGTCCTCAGACCATTGGAAATACCAGACTGAACCGGGTGGAAGGCGATGAGCCGGAGACTGGCGAGCGGATGGCCGAGACCGAAACGGCCGATCTCGGTCAGCGTGGTGAGCAGCGTGATGTCACGTTGACCGAGCAATCTGAGGTCGCTGTCGCCGAGCCGTTCGGGCGCATCCGCGGCCTGTCCGGCCGCGCTACCCGCCATCTCGTCCTCGTCCGCCTCGAGGTCGTCCGCCGCCGAGGCGCTGCCGAAGTGCTCCTCCATCGCGAGCGCGGCATCGACATCGAGTTCCTCGGTGCCGGTCAGCCCCGAGACGAGAGCGCCAGCGACGCTCGGGTCGTCGACCGCGATGCCGCTGGCCTCGCCCTGCACCGATTGCGCGAGGGCGATCGATTCGATGAACGACTGGAATGCGGCAAAGCTCGCCTCGTAGGTCTTGTAGCGAGCGTTCTCGGGATCGCGCCAGAATTCGAGCACCGTCTCGTCGTCGACCTCGTAGCCGCGTGCGGCGAGCCACGTGCGCACGATCGAGAACGCCGAACCGGCGTGCCCGTCGAGGAAGTGATCCGTGCGATAGCGATAGGCGATGCGCGAGAGGGCGCGCGCCGCGTCCTTGGTGCCCGCGAAGGTGGCCTCGTCCTCGCCGGCGAGCCGGCCGAACACCGCCATCACGTCCTGGGCATGGGCGAACTCGTCCGCCGCGAGCAGGAACTCGCCGAGCTTCTTGAGCACCCGCACCCGGTGTGGGGTCAGCCGGATCACCCCATCGGGCGTGTGCATGACGAGGGCATCGCCATCGAGTTCGGTTCTGATCTCGAGCCCGGCGATGTCCTCGGGCTCGGCCTCGGCGATCTCGCCGATCACCTCGCGTGGCGCCAGCCAGACGATGTCCATGCCATCGCCGCCGCCACCGCGCGCGCGTTGCGCCGCCCCGAGCGCCGCCGCCAGCACGGCCAGCGCCCAGAACGGCTTGTCCCGATTGCCACCCCATCCGCGCACGAGCGCGTCCGCGACCGCGCGGCGGAACACCTCGGAGTAGTTGGCGTCGTCGAACAGTGCGGCGAATTCTGAGCGCGCGCGTGCCGACCAGTAGTATTGGTTTTCCTGCATATGGGTCTCCCGCGCGCCCATCGTCCGACATCGTCGGAACGATCGCAAGGCTCGCCAGACGATCCCACTATTCTACCACATCGATCCACACGTAGCTTTCCGATACACCCGGCAATTGCCGCAGCTGGCGCAGCACCGATTTCACTTCGAGTGTGCTGAGCGCCTTGTGCTCACCCTTGCCCCCGGTGTTGCGCGGGTGCAGGTCGATCCACCGGTTCTCGACCGCCTCCGGCAACCGCTCGCTGCTCGAAAAGCAGCCGAAGAGTTCACGCGTTGCCTGGGGGTAGATGATCGGGCGGCCGCCGAGGCTTTCACCTGCCGGCTCATAGGTGAAGCCGCTCGGATAGGTGATGCTCCTGTCGCGCTCGAGCGGTTTTTCGAGCTGCTCGGTGCGCCATGGATACACGACGTAGGCCTCGAGGTTCTTGTCGAGCACCCAGCAGTAGATGTGGCGGTCCGAGCGCATCGCGATCTCGATCTCGAGCGGGTCGGTGTTCACTTTGAGGCGGGGCTTGGCCATCGACAGACGTGGTCCAGCCGGCTCGCTGCGCGCCTCCTGGATGAGGCGCTCGAGCGGATCGTTCGAGAGCGCACGGCAGCCCTCGAGGTCGGCTGGCGTCGCGATCATGCGAAAGAACGTGGCATAGCGCTGGAGGCGCCGCTCCGTGACGTCGAGGTTGACGTCGACCACGTCGTTGTAGCCCTCGAACAGCGAGAGCCTGAGCCGCATCTGTCCGCCCTTGGGCGCAGCGGCGCCTTCCGTGCCGGTGCGCGCGGCGCCTCCGGCCGTTTCGCCGTCGCGCACGAGCGGATCGTCGTCTCCGAGTCTGAGGCTCGGCCAGCGCGTGCCCTGCAATTGGACGGCGCCACCTTGTTCCCCGCCGACGGCGAAGTATTCGCTGCGGAAGGCATCGGCGGCGGTCTGCGCGAACCGGCAGGCCCCCGCCATCCTGAGGTCGAGGTCGACCTCGAGCTGCTCGAAGTCCTTGATCGCGGGTGTCGACTTGCGCAGCGCATGGCGGAACGCGAACGCCCCGTCGACGTATTCCCCGCCGAGGAAGCGGGCATCGACCTGGGTGCGCGGGATGACGTTGAAGTTGTCGAGCCGGACGAAGAATTCCTCCGAGTTGGGGCAATCCTGCGCGCCGCTGGCCGAGCGCGAGAAAACTTCGATGCGGATCTGCGCCAGATCGCGATCCGGCCGCTTGGCGTTCAGCACGACCACGAGCGGCGCGTTACGGATGTTGGCCAGTGCCTCGCGTAGCTTGAGCTGGTCCTCGGTGTTGACGGTCGAGAGCGCCGCGATGGTGGCGAACGTCGCGCTGTCGTTGATGCTGAGCGCCAACGGCAGGTACGTCTTGATCGAGCTCTTGGAGAACTCGTTGATCTGGCTCTTCAAAGCGTCGTTGAAATAGACGTTGTTCGGGGGAATGCCGACGAAGGCGATCGGCGTCGGCCCGACGCGCGAGCGTTCGTAGCAGGTGCCTTCCGGCATCGCGAGCAGCATCGTTTGCAGGGTTCGAAAGAACGCGAGGTCGAATGGCTCGCCCTTGGGCAGGGTACTGAGCGCCTGGCTATTGACCGGCTGCTGCGCCGCGGCACCGCAGGCATGGAGCACCGGCAGGGCAATGGCCGCAGCGAGGGTGAAAGCCGCGCCCGCATTGCGGACGAGGTCGAAAATGCCGCGCTGGCGCACTGCGACGTTGCCGGGCAGGGGAGCGGTTTCGGGCATGGAGGCGGTCGCGGACATGATCGTCTCTGGGTCCCTGATTGAAATCTCGTGGCCGGTCGGGGGCGATCGACACTGCATTTGGTCTCGGCCGGGCGCAATTGCCCGTGCCGCGCGTCAGCGGACGGCTGCGCTATGCTGCCGTCCGCTCTCGGGGTTTGCCACACGCCGGCACCGCGAGGGCGTCCGGCAGGCACATCGCATCAACGCACCGGGTTTCCGACCCCGGCGTCGACGATCATGTTGCCGACCTGATAGACGTTTCCGATGCCCGGCACCGGTGTCGTCGTCATCCGGCCGTCGATCTCGGAAGTGAAGGCGAGGCCGTGACCGGTCGTCGTCTGGTAGTGATCGATCAGCCCGAGCAGCACCTCGCCGACGATGGTGCCGCCGACCGGGCCGAGGATGTCGCCACCCTCCGATCCCGTGAGCTGCTGCACCTTTTGCGCCTGCGCGGCCGAAGTCGTCACGTTCTGTGCGTAGACCTGCTCGGACTCGGCGAGCGGGCCGGCATTCGCCAGACTGAACTTGGCGGCCTCCAGTGGCCTGACGCCCTGCTGCTTGGCTTCCTGCAGAATGTAGTACCAGAGCGGTGTCTCGCGCACGCCGAGGTTGTCGACCGTGGCGCGATCGGGTGCCAGGATCAGCGAGCGCGGCAGTCCCATGGCCCGCGCGACCGCCTGGCCCGACGGGAGCTGGTAGGTGCGGCCGCGGTTGAGGTTGCGGGCCGCGAGCGAGACGACGTCGCCCGGTGGCACCACGCCGCCCTCGTGCAGCTTGAAGAGGGCGGTCGGCAGCCGCGTGTCGATCGGGCGAGACGACTGCACCAGGTTCCGGTCAGAGCCCGGCATGGTGAAGAAGAAGGCCCAATCGATCATGCGGTCGTAGTCGATCGGCGAGAAGCCGCGCATGTCCTTGGCGTTCGGGCCTTCCGCGAAGCCGAAAAGCGGTACGCCCTGGGTGTTGGTGCTGAGCTTGTAGCGCCCGCGAACCATGCTGTGCGCGAAGCGGTAGGCCGCGCCCGAGAACTCGAGCGGGATCTGCGGCTGGACGCGTTCGCCCGTCTGCCGGTCGATCCATCCCCTCGGGTAATAGAGCTTACGTCCCTTGGTGCGGATCGCCTGCACGCGGTCGAGGCCGATGATGCGCGGCAGGAAGTCCTCGACGATCATCCGGTGGTAATAGTGGATGACGTGATTGCGGGCCCGCTCGAAGACGTTCTTCGAGATGCGGTCGAGATCGGCGAGGAGCTGCAACCGCTGTTCGCCGGTCGCCGCGTCGGCGTTGCGCCGCAACTGGGCGAGGTTGATGCCATCCTTGGCGAGGAGATGGTCGACCACCTTGTTGTGGTAGGCGATGAATGCTGCCTGCAGCTGCGAGATGACGACGTTCTCGTCGTTCCGCGGATCGCCGATGAGGGCCACATCGAGCTTGGCGCCCGCTGGGAAGTGCGGGTTGGCCGGCACGGGCGCCTGCGCGGGGGGCTGCTGCGGCTGCGGAGCCGGCTGTGCCGCTGGCGGCTGCTGCGGCTGCTGCGGCTGTGTGGCACCACCACCGCCACCGAAGATGGCATTGTTGATGTCGCTGGAGTCGGTCGTCTGCTGGCGCACCTGCTGTTGCTGGACCTGTGGCTGGGCTTGCCGCGCGGGCGCGGCCTGGGCGGGCGTCTGCGCCGCCGGTTTGGCGGGGGCGCTCGCCTGCCGGCTTGCTCCGCCGTTCGCGAAAGTGGTCCGGCGCAACAGGTCGCGGCGGCCCTGTGCGATCTCGGCGCCCTCGACGAGGTAGGGCAGATCGAACAGATACGGCGTGCGATCGGGACCACCACCGTAGACGCAGTCGAGATCGAGCGCTGGCGTGCGCGCGTTTTCGGTATCGCTGTCGCGGATGGGCCGGTCGAGGCTCGAGACCGTGTCGAAGGTCACGTCATGGTCGACGAACTGGCCGAAGAAGACGTACCCCGACGGAACATTGCTGTTGCGTGATTCCTGGTCGCTCTGCTCGTGCATGGGTCCATCGACACGGCCGAGCTGGCGCAGTTGCTCGACGGTGCTCTGGTGCGGCTGCATGATGAACGGCTGGCCGCTCGTCTGGTATCGCCGGTTGAGTTCGAAGAGTCTGATGAAGCGGCCGGACGAGACGCTGGTTTGCGTTTGCACGGTGTCGCCCGGATCACGGTTGAGGTTGTTGCCGCGATAGAGATCGTCGACGGCGAGCGGGCTGCCATGCCCGATCGCGCCGGCATGGGCGGGCAGGGCGCATGCCGCGAGCAGCAGCGCCGTCAGCGCCGCGAGCGGTCCTCGGGTTCTGTGGGCTTTAGGACGGGCGGTCATTGATGGTCCTCTCGTCTCGGTTTCTGGGCTTTGGCCTGGACGCCGGGGGCGGGCGCCGTCGCGAATTGACCGTGCCCATATTAGACTCTTGGCGCCCCGTTCGCGACCCCGGAGCGTGACTGGATGCGCGCGACCGGCACGCGCGGCGAATTCCGCTCGCGCCTGACGGGCTTGTGTAGGGTCACTGGAGCCGCGAGAGCGATCCGGGTCGCGCCCATTGGCGATCGGACGCGGGCGCGAGCGAATTGCGATCTCAACGGTGCACGACGCCGCGCCTTTGCGCGCTCGAGCCGGAGAGATGGGCGGGCGTGTAGCGGGTCTGCGCGGCAAAGAACGTGTAGAAGAGGAGGAATGTCGCCAGGTTGTTGTGCTTCATGAACGTGAAATCGAACGCCGCGCTGATGACGAAGGCGAGCAGGATGAGCGCGAGCACCACACGCGTCGGGGCCGCAAGGGTCTCGTTGAGCATGACCATGAAGGCGAAGCACAGCATCACGACGTAGAGCGCCAGCCCGAGGATGCCGAGGGAGATCGTGACATCCATGGCCGCGTTGTGGAAGTGCGGGGTGAAGAAGTACTGCGAGCGACCCCAAAGATCCCAGACCGGTGAAAACGTGTCACGATCGAAAAAGCCATAGTAACCGTATCCGAAAATCGGTCTGACAGCGACGAAGTGCTTGCCAGCCTCCCAGATGTCGCCGCGCCCGGTCAGGCCCTCGTCGCGTCCGAGCAGCTGGGGAACGCCGCCGAGATCGATGAACGGCAGGACGACGGAAACGAGTGCCGCGATGGCCGCAACGCTGCCGATGACGAGCGGTTGCAGCCTCGGCATGCGCTCCGTCACCAACAGCAGTCCGGCCATGACGATGAGCGCGACGACGCCCGTCGCCGAGTTCGTCAGCGGCATGGTCAGGAGCGCGGCGGTCATCCCGAACAACCGCAACCGCCAGCTGATGCCGAACCAGCGACCCGCCAGCATGATGAGGAAGAGGATCGCGAAATAATATCCCGCATCGCTCTTGTGCGCGAACACGCCGCGCAGCTGGATGCCGTAGACCCAACCCCCGCCCCAGCGCACGTTCGAGGCCACGTCCGGCATCAGGTACCACATCGGATAGGACGCCATGAGGCAGAACAGAAGGGTGAGGCCGAGCAGGCGGATGAGGCGCGCGGGGTGCACCATCTGCGAGAGCGTGTAGGCCACCAGGGCATTCATGGAGAACATGAAGCCATAAAAGAGGGTCGTCTTGGGATTGACGGACCAGACCGCGGAGATCAGCACCAGCAGGACCAGCGGCAGCGCCGCGACGATGCACGGGCGGATGCCGCGGGTCAGCACGCTCCAAAGGAACATGAGCCCGCTGAGGCCGTAGAGAGCGGCCCACATCAGCATGTAGATCGGGTTCTGGCTCGCCGTCTTGTTGCCGAGCAGCGCCTCGCGGTCGCCGGTCACGAACAGATAGTAGAACGAACTCGACGCCATCAGGAAGACGAGCACGGTGAGGGCGGCGGTCGAAACCCGCTCCCAGCGCCGGATGAGCCGCGCGGTCGGATCGAACGACGGCGGCGCCAATGGATGCCCGACGTATTGGTTCGCACGCATTTTGAGGTCTCCTCGGGCAGTCGCGGGCTCGCTCCCCGCCCCGAGCCCCTCGACCCGCTGGCAAGGAATGTGCCGCTTGGCCGATCGGCCCGCGACACGCCATCGACGCTGTCTGTCGTCGCTGACCTGCGCCTTGGACCGGGCCTTGCATGGACCATGCCCGGATTGAACGGGCGGATCCCGGGAAGGAGTGGGCCATGCGGAGACGAGTGGGCATCGCCTGGCGCTGGCCGGCCCTATGCGCGGGATTGCTGTTTCTCGGAGCGGCGGCGGTGACCATGCCGATCGCGTCCGGCGAGCACGGCGCCGCCGCCTCGGGTCTCGATACCGTCGTCCATGTCCTCATTGGCGCCACGATGCACGCCGACGACGTTTCGCCCGATGCCCTCGCCGCGCCCTCGATCGGTCCCCTCGCGAGCCCTGCCGATGCCCTAGAGGTGGTTGCTCGGGTGCGCCGACGCTTCGGCCCGACCCGTGCGATCGCCGTCGACCTCGGCCCCGGACGCTGGCGTCTCGATCGCCCGCTCGTCATCGATGCCCGCCATGGTGGAACCTGGTCGAATCCGCTGATCGTTCGCGGCGCCGCGGGTCTCGCCAGCACGTTGACCGGCGCCGTCGCCCTCGAGCCGCTCGGCTCCCCGGACCGCCAGCTCACCGACACCCTGCCAGAGGCCGCCCGCAGCGCCGCCTCGTTCTTCCGTCTGCCGAAACCGCTCGCCGCTTTGGCCGGCGTTGGCATCGAGCGCTTCCATCCCATACATGCCGCTCCGCTCCCGCTGGCCCTCTACGACCGTCGCGGGGCGCTCGAGCCGGCCCGCTGGCCGAACGAGGGCTATGCCATTGCCCTGCCGCCGCCCGAGGGCGAAACGGGGCGCACCATGGCCGTGTCCGGTGCGCCCGATGGTCTGCTCGAAGGCGCTCATGACGCCTATGTCGCGGGCTATCTGCGGTATGATTGGAGTTTCGAGACCTTGCCGCTGCGGCGTGCTTCGGGCGCGGTGGTCTCGGCGGTCGGCCCCGATCGGCTGCGCTTTGCGGCGGCGATGCCGCCTCGCTATGGCCTAGGAGACGGCGCCCGGTTTTTTCTCCAGCATCTGCCGAGGGCCCTCGACCGCTCCGGCGAATGGGTCCGCCTCGCGGATGGGGCTGTCGCCGTCTTGCCGCGCCGTGGAGGCGGTCCGATCGAGGCCGCCCTCGCCGACAGCCTCGTCGTCGTCGAACGTGCGAGCCACGTCAGGCTCGAGGGACTGGTCCTCGAACACAGCCGCGCCGAAGCCCTGCGCATGGCGGGAGCGACCGACGTCGCCTTCGTGCACGGCCTCATCCGCTGGACGGGGGGGCGCGGCGCGACCATCGAGGGCGGCACGCTCTGCGGCATAAGGTCGAGCGTGGTGGTCGACACCGGCGATGGCGGCGTCTGGCTGGTCGGCGGTGACCGGGCCGGCCTCACGGGCTCCCAGCACTACCTCGTGGACAGTGTCGTGATGCGCTTTTCGCGCCTCGGTCGAACCTTCAAGCCGGCCGCCTACCTCGACGGCGTCGGCCAGCGCCTCGTTGGCAACTACATTGCCGAGGGTGACCATCAGGCGGTTTACTTCCAGGGCAACGATCACCTCATCTCTCTCAACGAGATCACGCGCGTCGTGCGCGACACATCCGATTCCGGCGCCATCTACACGGGCCGCGACTGGACGGCCCAGGGCACCGTGATCCGCGCCAATTATCTCCACGATATCGCGCCCGC
Source organism: Hyphomicrobiales bacterium (assembly GCA_016125495.1). Classification (NCBI taxonomy): domain Bacteria; kingdom Pseudomonadati; phylum Pseudomonadota; class Alphaproteobacteria; order Hyphomicrobiales; species Hyphomicrobiales bacterium. The sequence goes on from WGLQ01000004.1 coordinate 14,563, forward strand.
TCGGACCGGCTTCGAGACCAAGGGAATCTATCTCGACGATCTGGCGAGCGGCATCACGGTCACCGGCAATGTCTTTGCGGGCGTGCCACAGGCGGTGTTCATCGGCGGCGGCCGCGACAACCGCGTCGAGGGCAACGTTTTCGTCTCCTCCTCTCCCGCTCTGCATCTCGATTCGCGTGGCGAGGACTGGGCGGCCCGCTCCGTCCAGGATCCCGATGGCGATCTGCGCCGCCGGCTGTCCGCGGTTCCCTACCACTCTCCCGTCTGGCGCATGCGCTATCCGGCCCTCGCCTCGCTCCTCGACGACGAGCCGGGCGTTGCCAAGCGCAATCGCGCCGCCGCCAATCTGATGTTGGCGAGTGAACCTCTCCAATTGCACCCGCCCGTCGACCTCGCCCGCCAGCAGTTCGCGCCCGCGCGCCGTCTCGCGATGCCACGCGGTTTCGGGTCGGATGCCGCGCCCGTTGTTTTGGCCCGCGAGTTGCAACGGGTCCTGGCGCAGGCGGAATTGACCGGGGATGAGTTGACCGCGGTGGGGCTGTCCGAGCGGACCTTGACCGAGATGGATCGGGCCCGCGCGCTGGCTCCGCTCGTTGCCATCGCACGCGGTTCGTCCGACCTCACCGAGAGAACCCCAGGGGAATAGCAGAGATGTCGATCGTCGTCGTCACCGGCGCCATAGCACCCTACACCAACCGCCTCTACAACGCGGTCGGGGCGGCTCTCGAGCGCCCGCTCGCCGTGCTCACCTGCAGCGCCATCGAACCGCAGCGCCAGTGGTCGATGCCACAGGCCGCGAGCTACGAACTCAAGACCCTGCCGGGGCTGCGTCTCCACCGCAGCTACACCAGCCATTTCTATTTCAATCCCTCGGTTATCGGGGAGATCGTCCGCCGTCGTCCGCAGGCCGTTCTCCTCTCCGGCTTCTCACCGACCATGGTCCTCGCCGGCCTCTTTGCGGTTGCCCGCGGCATTCCGATCGCCATCATGACCGATGGTTCCGTCGAGACCGATCCGGGCGCCCATTCCTGGATCCATCGCCGCATGCGCCACCTGCTCGTGCCGCGCGCCACCTTCGGCATCTGCGCCAGCAGCGACAGCGCACGCCTGCTCGAGCTCTATGGTCTGCCCCGCTCGCGCTCCACCATCGTCCCGATCGTCTCGGCATGGGATGGTCCGGCGCGCGTGCCGACCTTCGAGGAGCGGCCGTTCGACCTGCACTTCTGCGGCTCGATCGACGAGCATCGCAAGGGCGTTCTGTTCTTCACCGAGGTCGTCGAGGAACTGGCGCGCCGCGGGCGGCCGCCGCGCGTGCGGATTTCGGGTGATGGTCCGCTGAAGGGCGAGGTCGAGCGGCGGCTCGCAGCGGCCGGGGTTGTCGCGCAGTTCGACGGCTATCTGCGTCAGGACCAACTCGCCGAGGCCTATGGGTCGGCCAAGATCTTCTGTTTTCCTTCGCGTGAGGAACCGTGGGGCCTGGTCGCCAACGAGGCGATCCTCTGCGGCACGCCGGTGATCGCATCGACGCACACGACGTCCGGCCGCGAACTCGTCGGCCCCTTCGGCGCCGGCATCGTGCGCCCCCTCGACCGCGACAGCTGGGTCAAGGATATTTCGGACCTGCTCGACAATCGCTCCCGCTGGCAGGGCTTCCAGGACCGTCATCGCGACGCCGGCCGCTGGTTCTCCCTCGAGCGCTCCCGAGCGGCCTTCCTGACGGCACTGTCCGGCGCTCTCGACGGCGCTGGCAAGGGCCGGGCCCGCCGCACGGGGCTGCTGCCCGCGCGCCCCTCCCCCCGCACCTGATTTTCCATTCGGCAGAGCCAGATCGGACGAAGCGAGCGCACCGGCCATCGCCGGCGTGCTCGCTGACGCTGTTATGGCCAGCCTGGCGAGAGCGCTCGCGCCGTCGCCGGTCCAAGTTCCGGATCTTGATGTCGGCTGGGGTACCGGTCGGCCAACGAGTTCGTCGATGGCGGCGGGCTCGATGGCGCGTCAGTTGGCGCCGTTGTCCCGTGTGGCTTCGCGAGCGGAGGCGTCGGCATGGCCGCCGGGGCGGCGCGAACGGATCAAGCTGCGGATCCGGCGCGCGGCGTTCGCCAGCCGGCGGCGCTTGCGCACGGCGTTCTTTGCGAAGGTCTTGAGGACGCTGTAGCTCGTCAGCAGCAGGCCGTGCGGACGCAGGCTGAGATGCGTTTCGAAGAGCGCGATCTCGCTCGACCGCCACATCTCCTTGTGGCGACCCCGCCCCGGCCCGAGATCGATCCGCCGCGGGCCCGCTTCGATCTGGTGGACGATCACATCGTGCATGAGGAGCAGCCCAGGAGAGTGGCGGGCCAGTTCCTGCGAAGTCATCGAGATGGCGTGTACGAAGAACGTATCCTGGAACCGTTGACCGATCAGGACTGCGACCGGGGCCCCGGCGACCTCGAGCGAATGGAACTCGACCTCACCACTACCGTCCGGCACGCCCGCGCCCGGAGAGGTCTGTTGCGCGAGGTTGCGCAGGAAGCGCTGCTGTATCGCGTTCTCGAATACGTTTCGCTCGCCCCGCTCGGCAAGCTGGATCGCCTTTTGACCGAGGAACGTCTCGAGCGTCGTCAGCCGTTCGGCACCATCGCGTGCGACCCGATGCTCGAGCGTGCCACACTCGGCCAGCTTGCGTCGCTTGGCCTTGAGCAGCTTGCGCTGGTGCGCGCTGAGCGCGCAGCGTAGGAACCCCTCCGCCGGCAGGCTGGCGTCGACCTCGAATGCGAGGACGCCCGAGCACGCCGTCGCCAGTGCCGAAAAGGGATTTGCCTGCCCACCCCAGTGCCGCGGCTGGCTGAGCAGTTTGACGGCCGCGATCGACGGATGCCGGGCCCGCACGGCCCGCAAGACCTGTCTCACCGTGGCCGCGTCGAAACCGCCGACGATGTCGTGGCGAAAGAGCCCCATGTTGTAGGCCGAGCGGCACTGTTCGAGCCACCTGAGGGAGGTTATCCCGAGCCGGCGGTGCAGGGCCATTGGCAGGATGAACGCGATCTCGCCTCTGGTGTCGCGACCGACGACGATGAGCGGGCGCTCGTTGGACTGGCCACGTGCCGCCACGACGAGGGACATGCACCAGGCGAACGACTGGAAGGCACTCCCGAGCGCCTTACTCTCGAAGGCACGCCATTCCGTCTCGATTTCCCCCGGACAGTCGTAAAGCGCGATTGTCAGGATGCGCCCGGCAACCGTGATCTGAGCATGCTGTCCGGGCTGGGTCGCGATGGCGCCGCCCGTCCCCATAGGGCGCGACTGTGTGCCGATCTGATCGTCGAGCATCCGGACGTCGAGCGTATCACGCATCGCAACTTGCCTGAAAAAGGTCCCCACGTTCTCGAAGTCCTTGCGTTGCAAGTTCCGTGCACGTTCGATCGATAGGGCTCGCGATTTCGTGATCGCTCGGCTGGCGGGACCTGCCGGGCCCGGAACGCGGTCAACCGACGGCGCTTCGCCCGGTGATGGATTCGAACAGCCGCCCGTCCACCCGCACATCGACGAGGTTGTGCTCGAGCGGCTTGTCGAGCAGCCACCGGGTCCGCGGAATGTTGAGCGGATCGATGGCCGTCGTGTGCAGCAGTCCGGGTGTCGACGCCGCGATGCGCTTCAGTCCGATGGAAGCACAGTAGGCGCGCAGGTCTTCGTTGAAATTGCGTCGCATGCCATAGGGCCAGGAGAAGTCGACCACCTCCTCACCGATGATGTTTTCGAGCATGGTCTTGTTCTGCGCGATTTCCGAGTCCCACATGATCTGCGGCAATCGTCCGAGATCGAAATGCGAATGCGTGTGGCAGCCGATGACATGGCCGCTCGCGCGGATTTCGACGAGCTCGCGCCTGGTCAGCGGCACGCGGTCTCGCTGGAAGGCGTTGCGGTCGTAATAGGCCGTGATGGTTTCTGCGTCGGCAAGGTCCCGGAATGGGAGCGTATTGACATAGAAGGTCGCCTGTACGTCGAGTTCATCGAGCAGCGGCAGCGCCTGGTGCCAGCACCGATAGTTGTCGTCGAACGTGACGAGCAGGAGCCGGTCGCCGGCCTCCTCGTCGCAATCGTCGACCAATTCGGCAGGTGTCACACAGCGGTAGCCGTGCGCCTTGAGATACTGGATGGCGGCCCGGAACTGCGGGTACTGATCCGGTTCGAGTTCGTGAAAGCACAGGCCGAGCCGGCGCGGCAGCGAGCGCATCGCGAGCAGCGTGTGTGATGCCCTGACGAGGTTGAATATCGCGCTTTTCAAATCAAACCTCCAAGTCTCTGATGATTTCGATCACGGTGTTCGCGATGATCTCGGCATCCCGCGCCATCAGCAGCGGATGGATCGGCAAGCTTATGACGCGCCGAGAAAATTCTTCAGTCAAGTCGAGATCGCTCGCCGCCTTGCCCGCGAAACCCGAAAAGAGGTGAATGGGCGGATAATGCAGGCTGGTCTGGATGCGGCGGGTGGTGAGCGCCGCCCGGACGCCGTCGCGCCGGTCCTGCGGAACGATGAGCGCGGCGATATGGCCGGCTCCTTCGTCCGGTCGGTCGCCGAAGACGAAATGCACGCCCTCGATCGCCGCCTCGCGGAAGCACCGGGCGTAGGTGGCGGCGACCTCGCGTCGGCGGGCATTCGCGCCGTCGAGCTTCTTCAGTTGCTCGATGCCGATGGCCGAGGCGATCTCGTTGGTGCGGTAGTTGAAGCCATGCTCGAGCACGTCATAGGTGCTCGCCCGGCCGCGGTGCCGATCCCAAGACAGCGTCGTCATGCCGTGCGAGCGCAGCAGTCTGACGCGCGCGGCGACCTCGTCGTCGTCGCTGACGACCATGCCACCCTCACCCGTCGTCATGTTCTTGTTGGCAAAGAACGAGAACGTGCCGACCGCGCCGAACGTGCCGAGCGCGCGCCCGCCGAGCGAAGGCACCCTCTGGGCCGGACCGTGGCAGGCGTCCTCGATGAGCGCGATCCCGCGCTCGCGGCAGATCGCGAGGAGTTCGCCGAGCCGTGCCGGATAGCCGCCGAAGTGCATGGCGACGACGGCCTTCGTTCGCGGCGTGATGCGCCGGATGACGTCCTGCGGATCGATGGTCGGTTCGTCGAGGGAGACGATATCGGCAAAGATCGGCGCGGCGCCGGCCGCGATCGTGATGTTGGCGCTCGCAACGAAGGTCAGCGACGGCTGGATGACCTCGTCGCCCGGGCCGATGCCGAGCGCCAGCGTTGCGACATGCAATGCGGCGGTGCCGTTCGAGACCGCGATCGCGTGGCGAGCGCCGAGCTTCTCGGCGAAAGCTTTCTCGAAGGCCTGCGTCCTCGGACCCGTCGAGAGCCAGGCGCTCTCGACCGTGGCGCGCGCGGCCTCGGCCTCTTCGGCCCCGAGGGTCGTCTCGCAGAGTGTGTAGAGCCAGGGCTGGTCGTTCATCTCGTCAGCTCCTCGTGATGCCGAAGCGTTCGGGTTCGCGCTCGAAGATGTCCTGTGCCTCCGCGTAGTCGGCCGGCCGGCCGATATCGAGCCAGAAGGCATCGTTGCGGTAGAGATTGACGTGCTCGCCCGCCTCGAGGAGCTTGTGCACGAGAGAGGGAAAATCGAGGTACTTGTCGTCCTCGATGTGCTCGAGCACGCGCGGCTCGTACACATAGACTCCCATGCTGACCTCGTGCGTGTAGGAGGGCTTTTCGAGGTATCCGGTCAGCACTCCCTCCCCATTGCTGACCAGCACGCCGAGGTCGATGCACACCTCCTTGCGGTGCACCGCGATGGTCAGGATCGCCCCCGACGCTTTGTGCGCGCGAACGAGGTCCGCGTAGTCGAGGTTGGTCAGCACGTCCCCGTTCATGGCGAGGAATGTGCGGTCGAGGTCGGGCACCCGCTTCAGCGAGCCGGCGGTGCCGGACGGCCGGTCCTCGTCGATCGTCGCGATGTCGAGGCTCGCCTGCAGCCAGGGTCGCGCTCCGACGTAGGCCCGGATCAGTTCTGCGAGATGGCCGAGCGAGAGAGTGATGTGACGAAAGCCCTTTCCGGCGAGCTGGCGCAGCACCACCTCGAGGATCGGCATATCGCCGAGCGGCACTAGCGGTTTTGGAAAGGATGCCGTGAAGGGGCGCAGGCGCGTGCCCTTGCCACCCGCCAGGATCACCACGGGCACGTCGGCCATCGCCAGAGTGCCCTGCATGGCCGGCCGGCCCCGTTCGGGGCTTGCCGCTGCGGCCGCCCCGGGGGAAAGCATACCGCTGTCGAGGGACGTGGACATCAAGCGACCTCCCTCATCTGGGTGCGGCCACCGCCGTCGGCGCCGACCGTGCCGTCGAGCCGCGCGAGCGCGTGGTTGCCGTAGAAATTCCGCCGGTCATCGACATCGTCGAGAAGGTGGCTCGCCATGGCGGCAAGCACTTCGTCGATCCCGTCACCCACCGAATAGGCCGGTGTGAACTGCAGAACGCGGCGGACCTTCTCGAAGCTGACGCGATAGTTGCGCGGATCGCTCGAGTTCTCGCGGTAGGCGACGCGCCCTGCCGGCAGCCGTTCGAGCACTAGGTCGACGATGCTCTGCTTGGTGTGGTTGTTGGCGTCGCCCCCGGCGTTGAAGACCTCGAATGCGACATCCTCGATCGGGAAATCGAGCACCCGGTCGATCAGCCGCGCGAAATCGCGGACGTGGCAGTAAGGCCGCCACGTGTGCGCATCGAAGACGACCAGTTCACGCCCGAGGCCGAGTTCCCGCACGAATTCGTTGACGGTGAGATCGAAGCGCATGCGTGGCGCAAGTCCGAAGGCCGTCGCAAAGCGCAGCACTGTCACCGCATAGTCGACTTTTCCCTCCAGCCCGAGCAGATGCTGCTCGGCCGCGACCTTCGATTTGGCATAGAGCGAGAGAGGGTTCAGCTCGTGGTTCTCGTCGGCCAGCACGTTCCCCTGGATGAGACCGTAGTTCGAGCACGTGGAGACGAAAATGACCTTGTTGAGCCCGCGCCCGTCGAGCGCATCGATGAGGCGCCGCATCGCGATGTCGTTGATCACGTGGGCCTCGGCTGGGAATGCCTTGGTGATCGGGTCGCCGACGAGACCGGCGAGGATGACGACGTCGGTGACATCCGCGAGGGCCCGCTCGAGTGTTTCGGCATCGCCCATGTCGCCATGGAGGAATTCATAGCGCGGATGCAGCAAGAAGCCCGAGATCGCGCCGGCGTGCCCGTAGGTGAGCAGATCGAGGCAGCGCACGTGATGGCCTGCCGCGAGCAGCCGGGCCGTCACGGGGCCGCCGATATAGCCGGCTCCTCCCACCACGAGCACGCGTCGCTCGGTTTGCGCTCCGATACGCGTTCCGAGGCGGCGATCCTCCGCGGCGAGACGCGAAAGCATCTCGTCGGAGATTTCACCCGCCCATTTTTCGACGACACCGACCTTGCCTTCCACGACTGTCATGTTCTTGTTTCTCCGTAGGTTGGCCGCGCCAGACTGCAATAGCCTCTCTTTTGGAGAATGACCTGTGCAAGTTCCCGGCCAAATCTTCAGAGCTCGCTCGTCGCGGCCGCCGTTTCCTTCCCGGATGCTTCACGACTCGTTACGGGACGTGCATTGATGATGCGGGTGACACCGGCCTCGAAGGCGGCTGGCGAGAACCGCTCGAGGTAGCGCGCCCGGGCCCGGCGGCTGTCCCGGCGCAGCGCCGCGCGGTCGATCGCATAGCTCACGGCCCGCTCGGTCATCGCCTCGCGCACCAGGTCCCTGGCCATGCGGTGGCTGAGGACGTTGATCGCGAGTTCGTCCCCCATCAGGGAGCTGATGCCGCCGGCATCGAGCGTCAGCGGCACCGCGCCGCCCGCCATCGCCTCGAGCAGCACGAGCGGTGCATGGTCGTGCCGTGTCGGATAAATGAAGAGATCGGCCTCGCACATCAGCGCCATCTTTTCCTCTTGCGAGAGGAATCCGACGAGATCGACGACCTCCTCGAGACCGCACCGCGTCACCTCCAAGGCGAGGTCCTGGCGGCTGAGCGCGGCCGTCTCGCCGCCGGCAAGCGTTGCGCGAACGGCGATGCCCCGATCACGCAGGGCCGCGATCACCGAAATGAAATCGAGCACACCCTTTCGCTCGTCGTAGTTCCCGAGATAGGCGCAGTGGAGGGGCGAATCGTCCGGCCGTGCCGCGCGTGGCATCAGGCATTCCTCACCGGGATCCTCGGCCATGTTCGGCAACCGGTTCACCCGCGCGAAGATGCCCGAGCCCTCCGCGAGGCGCGCCGTCTCCTCCGTTATGGCGATGAGTTCCGAGCCCTTGAGCAGGCGGCGCAGGGCGCGCTCACGAAGACCCCGGCCGATGACGACGCCGGCGAGCCCTTCGGTGTGGAGATGGACCAGCACCCGCCGCGCACTGAGCCCGGCCAGCCAGGCGAGCGCCCCGTCGCGCAGCGCCGCGTGCGACCACGGCGTGAAGGTGAGATAGGCGATGTCGGTGCGCGGTCCGATGAGCGCGCGCGCGACCAGTGTTCCTGCGAGACTCGTCAGTTCCAGAACCTTCGAAATGCTCTTGGAGCCGATGTCGGCGAGCGAGCGCGCTCCGCCGCGCCAGAGATGCTCGACCGTCGTGTCGGGTTGGGCGCTCAGGATGTCGCTGACCCGTTTCGAGACGACGGTGACACCATGCACGGGCGGCGGCAGCTGCGCGAGGAAGAGGACACTGGTCGTGGCATCGCTGTTGCAGGATCGGCTCGTCATCGCTGGCTCCCATTGCGAAGGGTCTGGGGAGACCGAAGCCAGGATCATGCCAACCGGCCCTGCGTCACCATGGGACGCGGAAGCTGAGCGCAAGCAGACCGGCGGGAATGGCATGGGAATTGCTCGAAACCCGACGAACTCGACCGAGCGGTCGGCGCATCGCGAGCGGGGGACGGCCCGGCGGCGCGTCAAAGCAGAAAGAAAGGCAACTCCATGAAAACGGCACTGGTTTGCGGCGCGGGCGGCTTCATCGGCTCCCATCTCGTCAAGCGTTTGAAGCGCGAGGGTTTCTGGGTGCGCGGTGCGGACCTGAAGTTCCCGGAGTTCGCCGAGACCGAGGCCGATGATTTCGTCATCGCCGACCTGCGCGAGCCGGACAATTGCCGTGGCATCGTCGATCGCCGTTTCGACGAGGTCTACCAGCTCGCCGCCGACATGGGCGGCGCCGGCTACATCTTCACCGGTGAGCACGACGCCGCGATCATGCACAACTCGGCGATGATCAACCTCAACATGCTCGAGGCTTGCAAGAACCGCAACGTCAAGCGCGTGTTCTATTCCTCCTCCGCCTGCATGTACCCCGAGCACAACCAGACCGATCCGCTCGCCCCCGTGACCCGTGAGGACAGCGCCTATCCGGCCAATCCCGACAGCGAGTACGGCTGGGAAAAGCTCTTCTCCGAGCGCCTCTACCTCGCCTACAGCCGCAACTACGGCATGCAGACCCGCGTTGCCCGCTATCACAACATTTTCGGTCCCGAAGGCACCTGGACCGGTGGCAAGGAAAAGGCCCCGGCCGCGTTCTGCCGCAAGATCGCCGAGATCGAGGAGGGCGGAACGATCCAGATGTGGGGCGACGGCGAGCAGACCCGCTCGTTCCTCTACATCGACGAGTGTCTCGAGGGCACGATCCGGCTGACGCGCTCCGAATGCCGAGTGCCCGTCAATATCGGCTCCGAGGAGATGGTCTCGATCAACCAGCTTGCCATGATGGTCGCCGACGTCGCCGGCAAGCGGATCGATATCGAGCACATCCCTGGCCCGCTCGGCGTGCGCGGGCGCAACTCGCACAACGAGTTGATCGGAAAAATGCTCGGCTGGAAGCCGTCCGAGAGCTTGCTGGCCGGCATCCAGAAGACCTACCCCTGGATCGCCAAGCAGGTGGCGGCCCAGCGCGGCAGCAACTATCGCGTCGCCGCCTGACCTGAACGAGCACTGCGAACCACCCGACTGCGAAAACGGGACGACCGCGGGCGGCGCCGGACCATCGGCGCCGCTGTTGCGTTTGCGACTGTCATCCGGGGCCCTGCCACTAGGCTGCCATGTCCCCGTCGAGTTTGGCCAGCCGACGCTCCTCCTCGAACATGTAGTCGCGCGTTATGGGCGCGGCGCCTGGCGAGCCGAGCAACTGGATCTGCATGACCACGAGATCCTGTTGTCTGAATGCGGCTTCCGATCCGGCCAGGTAGAACTCCCACATGCGGCAGAAGACCTCGCCTCTGCGTGCCACCGCTTCCCCGCGCCTTTCCATGAAACGCTGGCGCCAGGCCCGCAGGGTCTCGGCATAGTGCAGCCGGAGCACTTCGACATCGCCGAGGATGAGCCCGCTCGCCTCGATCGCCGACATGATCTCCGACAGCGCCGGGAAATAGCCTCCCGGAAAAATGTATTTGCGTATGAACGGGTTCGTGTAGCCGGGGCCGGCCGTCCGCGCGATGGAGTGGAGGAGCGCGACGCCGTCGGCGGTCAGCAGCCGGCGCACCTGATCGAAGAACTCCTTGTAGTGACCGACGCCGACATGTTCGAACATGCCGACCGACACGATACGCTCGTACGACGGGCGCACCTTGCGATAGTCCGACTTCTCGAAGCGCACGCGCCCGCCGAAGCCCTCGCGCATCGCCCTCTCGCGCGCGCCGGCGAGCTGGTTGTCGCTGAGCGTGATGCCGAGCGTCTCGACCGGATAGCGTTCGGCCAGGTAGCGGCACATGCCGCCCCAGCCGCACCCGATGTCGAGCACCTTCTGTCCGGGTTCGAGCCGCAGCTTGGCCGCGATGTGGCGCATCTTGGCACGCTGTGCGGCGTCGATGTCGGCGACCCCGTCGCCAAAGTAGGCGCACGAGTATTGTTGCTCGCCGTCGAGGAAGAGATCGTAGATCGACTGGTCGATGTCGTAGTGGTGTTTGACGTTTCGCTCCGCACGCGTCGCGGGGTTGTGCTGGTGGACCCGGCGCAGCGCGTACCTTGCCCTTTCCGCCGCCAGGAGCGGCCACGTCAGAACACCGGGCTCCGCGCCGCTCATGAGGATCGAGATCAGCTCGTACACGTCGCCCTCGAGCACCTCGAGCCGGCCGTCCATGTAGGCCTCTCCGAGTGCAAGCGAGGGATCGGCAGCGAGTGCCCTTTCGCTCGCTTCGTCCGCAATCCGCACCTTGACCACTGGTCCGCTACTGTCGCCGAAGCGGTGCTCCATTCCGTCCGCGGTGATGACGGTCAGTTCGCCGTGCCGCGCGACCTGCTCGAGCAGTACCTGCAATGCGTTGCGCATCTGGTTCCGGTGGCGGCGCGACCGCCACCCTCCCGAATTGTGCCGGTCCCCCTCGCCAGCAGGTTCACCTCTCCTCCCCCGTTTCACCTCGCGCGCTGGTGGTCCCGGCCCGTCGCGCATTCCGCGCCATAAGGTTCAGCGCTTCCACCATCGCCGAGAATGCCATAGCGGTATAAATGTAGCCCTTGGGTACGTGCACGCCGAAGCCATCGGCGATGAGCACCATGCCGATCATCAGCAGAAATCCGAGAGCTAGCATAACGATCGTCGGATTTCCGTTGATGAATTCCGACAGTGGCCGCGCGGCGAGCAGCATCACGACCACCGCCACCACCACCGCGACCACCATGATCGGAAAATGCTCGGTCATGCCGACCGCCGTTATGATGCTGTCGATCGAGAAGATGATATCGAGCAGCGCGATCTGCACGATCGCGGCCGTCATGGTGAGCGAGGCGACCGACGTCTTCGTCATGGAATGCGGATCGACCCGTTCATGGATCTCCCGCGTCGCCTTCCAGACGAGGAAGAGCCCGCCGGCGATGAGGATGATGTCTCGCCAGGAAAAGCTCTGTCCCGCGAGCGTGACGACGGGCGCGGTCAGCTTGACGATGATTGCCACCGTGAAGAGCAGCCCCAGTCTCAGCACGAGGGCGAGCGTCAGGCCGAACCGCCGGCCCCAGGCGCGTTGGCTCTCGGGCAGCCGGTTGGTGACGATCGCAATGAAGATGAGATTGTCGATCCCGAGCACCACCTCGAGTACGATGAGGGTAAAAAGTGCGGCCCAGGCGGCCGGATCGCTCGCGAGCGCCAACAGCTGTGCGCCAAGCTCGACCAATACTGCCATCGCCAGTCCTCCGCTCCGACAGGTCGTTGTGTCGAGGCGCCGGAAACGTGCTCACGCGAACCGGCCACCACCCGGCCGACGAAGGGGCCGCGCTGTCCCACAGCTTACCTCATTCGATCCGTCGAACGAAGCCTTGCCATTGGCCTCCTGCCGAATGGCGATCATTTCCTTGTCGTGCCATTGCCGCGCCCGATCTTTGACCTGGGTCAATGCACCGCGCGCCCGTTGCAGGTCCACTTCCGGCAAGGTCGTGTCTGGTGACCATGGCAGCGAGGTCGGGCGTGTCGGGGCAGGGAACGGTGGCCAAGTCGGATTGGCCGGGTGTGCGTAAGATCACCGTGTCGGATCTCGTCGAGGTCATCGGCGCGGGCCTCGCCGATTTCCGCCGCGCCCCGGTTTATGGCCTTGCGCTGGGCGGCCTGTTTGCCGCGGCCGGTTGGCTGATCCTCGCACTTCTGGTGCGCTACGAACTGCCCTACCTGGCCTACCCGTTGGCGATGGGCTTTGCGCTCGTCGCCCCGTTCGCCGCCGTCGGATTTTATGCGGTGAGCGAGCATCTGGAGCGGGACCGTTCCCTTTCCTGGTCGAGTGTCCTCGGCTCGGTCTGGTCCGCGGCGGCGCGCGACCTGCGGTGGATGGCGCTCGTCACCGGTTTCGCGCTGGTCATCTGGATGGATATCGCGGCCTTCCTGTTCTTCGGCCTGATGGGTTTCAACGGCTTCGGTCCCGATTTCCTCGACCGGCTCTTCACGACACCGACCGGGATCGCATTCGTCCTTCTCGGCAACGTCTCCGGTGCGCTCATCGCGATGGCGGTCTTTTCGATCTCCGCCGTCTCCTTTCCGATGCTCTACGACCGAGATGTCGATTTCGTCACCGCGATGGTGACCAGTGTGCGCCTCGTCGTCGCCAATCCCATCCCCATGATCGCCTGGTGCGTCCTGATCGCGATCCTCATGTTGCTTTCGATTCTTTCCGTTTTCGTCGGTCTGTTCATGACGCTGCCGCTGGTCGGGCACGCCACCTGGCATCTCTACCGGCGCGCCGTGGAGCCGGCAGCCGCCCCGACAACGGGGCAAGCCGTCGCCTGACGACGCCATCACACGGGAGCGCTCACGCCCGTCGACCGCTCAGGCCGCCGCGTCCCGCTTCTGTCCATCGCCCCGCGCCAGACCGCCGCCGAAGCTCTCGCGTAGGGCAAGGAACACGAACCGCGGCGCATAGACGAGGTAGCGGCGCCAGAGTCGCCGGGGTTCCGACGCCAGGCGGAACGCCCACTCGAGGCCGGCATCGCGCATCCAGCGCGGCGCCCGCTTGACCCGCCCGGTATGGAAGTCGAAGGCGGCGCCGACGCCGATGAGCACGGCGCCCGGGATGCGCTCGACGTGCTCGGCGATCCAGAGTTCCTGCTTGGGGCAGCCGAGGCCGACCCAGACGATGCCTGCGCCCGAGCTTTCGATGCGGGCGACGACAGCGTCCTTTTCCGCCTCGCTGAGGGCGCGGAACGGTGGGCATTCCGTGCCCGCGACCTGCAACCCCGGAAAGCGGGTCTGGAGACCGCGCGCGAGGTTCTCCGCGACACCCGGCGCGCCGCCGTAGAAGTAGTGCGACACCCCGTCGCGGATCGATTGCGCGCAGACCGCCGGCATCAGCTCGGGACCGCAAACCTGGCGGATGCGGCGGTTGCCCCTGAGACGTCCGACCCAAGAGAGCGGCTTACCGTCCGGTGTCACCATGTCGGCCCCAACGAGCGCGGCGAGGTGGTCCGGATCCTCTTGCGCGCGCGTCACGTTGTAGACGTCGCAGACGCACACGTAACGCGCCTCCCGCCGCTTCGCCCACCCGAGGATCGTCGCGACGGCGAGCCCCATGTCGATGGCGCTGACCGGAACGCCGAGGATCGCGATGCGTTCGTGATTGGCCGTGTCGGTCCGGGCTGGTCTGCTCATGGCATGCTCCGCTTTTTCCTGCCTAGCCCGGAACTTGCAAGACCGGCGCCAACCCTGCGGGCGGCTTGCTCGGAGCGTGCTGGCAGCTTCCCGGCTTGTCGATGGCATGAGCATTGCAGGTTCCGCGCCGAAGCCGGCCGCATCCCGGCGGGTCACCGGGATCGACCGCCGGTCGACCCGAGCGCGATGACCTGCCGGTGCATCGGCGAATTTCCAACCGTTCCAGCAAGGAGTGGTCATGACAGAGCGTTCACGTCCAACCGTCTACCCGGTGGTGCTCTCGGGGGGCTCCGGCACCAGGCTGTGGCCGCTGTCCCGCCAGATGTACCCCAAGCAGTTCCTGCGCCTCGCCGAGGACCAGGAACTCACCTTCCTGCAGGCGAGTTGCCGTCGTCTCGCCGATCCGGCGCGCTATCGTCCGGTCACCGTCGTCGGCAATGTCGATCACCGCTTCCTCGTCAGCGAGCAATTGGCCGAGGCGTCTCTCGTCGCCCGCCGCATCCTCCTCGAGCCGGTCGCCCGCAACACCGGCCCCGCAATTGCCGCCGCGGCCCTCGAGATCGGCGCGAACGACCCGGATGCCGTGCTGGTTGTGATGCCGTCCGACCACGTGATCGCCGACGAGGTGGCCTTTGCCGGTGCCGTCGATCGTGCGGTGGCGTCAGCCAGGACCGGCCGCATCGTGCTTTTCGGCATCCGTCCCGAGCGGCCGGAGACGGGCTACGGCTACATCGAGGCCGGCATGGCGCTGGCGGGCGAGGAGACCGGTCTGCCGAGGACCTACGCCGCCTACGCGCCCTACGACGTCGTGAGCTTCCGCGAGAAGCCCGACGCCGAGACGGCGCGGCGCTTCGTCTCGGAAGGACGCTTCTTCTGGAACAGCGGGATTTTCGTCTTCCGCGCCTCCGACTTCCTCGCCGAGCTGATGCTGCACGCCCCAGAGGTTGTCGAGGCCGCACGTCGTGCCCTCGAAGCCGCGCGACAGGAAGAGAAATATCTGCACCTCGACCCGGTTGCATTCGCCTCCGCGCCGTCGATATCGGTCGACTATTGCCTCCTCGAGCACACGCTCGGCACGGTCGTGATTCCGGTCGATGTCGGCTGGAGCGATGTCGGCGCCTGGTCGGCGGTCTGGGACATCGGCCGCCGCGACGACCATGGCAATGTCGTCAACGGCACCGCATTCCTCGAGGATGCCGAGAATTGCTACGTCCACAGCGAGACGGCCATCGTCGCGGCGGTCGGCGTGCGTGACCTCGTCATCGTCGACACGCCCGACGCCATTCTCGTCACCGACCGCAGCCGTTCGCAGGATGTGAGCCGCATCGTCAAGCGCATCGCCAGTTCCAACCGGCGCGAGCACGAGCAGCATCTGAAGGCCCACCGCCCGTGGGGTTTTTTCCAGCAGATTTCGAACGGTGGCCGCTTTCAGGTCAAATTGCTCCACGTCAATCCCGGTGGCCGCCTCTCCATGCAGATGCACCACCACCGCTCCGAGCATTGGGTCGTCGTCAAGGGCACGGCGCGTGTGACCTGCGGCGATTCCGTCCGCCTCGTTCGCGAGAACGAGTCCGTCTACATCAACGCCACCGAATGGCACCGCCTCGAGAACCCCGGCAAGGTTCCCCTCGAGTTGATCGAGGTCCAGATCGGGAGCTACCTCGGTGAGGACGATATCATCCGCGGCGACGACGTCTACAACCGGACACCGGAAGAGACGAAATAGCACGGCCGCGCATCCGTTCGCCGCGCCATCGGGGATGCCCCGTCGCGGCGTTGCTCCGTTCGAGTAGAGTAAAGGGGCTGAAATGTCGATCAGTGAATACGGCTCCTCGAGATCCGAGGGAATTGTCGTCCACCCGCGCGGCGGCCACCCGGTAGGCCGAAAGGGAGACGGGGCGACTCAACGTCGCGCCCCGGTCCTCTCCGAGCGCGTCCTGATGGACATGGCGGTCGTGGTCGAACTGGCGCTGGTCGTTCTGGCTGGACTCCTCGCGCGCCAGATCTACATCGTCGGTCATCTCGAGCTTGCAACACCACTCTTCGACTATCTACCTCCTCTCGTTGCTGTCGTGCCGCTGATGTACTGGGTGTTCCGAGAGTACCGGCTGTTTCCGCCGACCAGCGGTGAGGCGCTCACCCGTTCTGTCGCCGCCATTGCCGGGGCCTTGATCCTGACATTCGCCCTCCTGGTCGTCGCGGGTTACCTGGTTGGTATCGTCGATTATTACTCCCGGGCCTGGGCCGTGCTCTGGCTCGTCCTCTCGATCGTCGCCGTGTCCGTGTCCCGGGCCCTGCTCTGTCAGGTCATCTCAATGCTCGCCGAGGAAGGTCACATGGCCCGCCGCGTCGCCGTGATCGGTGCGGGCGACCGGCTGGGCGGTGTGGAACGCCAACTCCTCGAGGGGGGCCGTCCGGCGCGTCAGAACGTCGTGGCCCGCTGTGATCTCGACGCCGATGGCGCATCGCAAGCGGACGTCGTCGGGGAACTTATTGCCTTCGGTCAGCGCGAACGCATGGATCGGATCGTCGTTGCGACCGACGGCCTTGCGCGCGAGCGGATCACCGAGGTGGTGGATCGGCTCTCGGTTCTGCCGGTCGAGATCGTGCTGGCCTCCGGCAACATCGCGCCGGGCATGCCGGTTCGCGCGGCGACCCAGAACGGTGATTTGACGCTCCTCGAGGTCCAGCGCCGGCCGCTGGCCGATCACGGTGTCTGGCTGAAGGCGCTCGAGGATTATGTTCTCGGTGCGCTCGCGTGCCTCGTCTTCGCACCGGTCATGGCCCTATGCGCACTTGCCATCCGCCTTGAAAGCCCCGGCCCGATCTTCTTCAAGCAGCGGCGGCACGGCTACAACCACGCCCTCATCACGGTCTGGAAGTTCCGCACCATGCGCGTCATGGAGGATGGCCCGGTGATCCGCCAGGCCAGCAAGGACGACGACCGCGTCACCCGCGTCGGGCGCTTCCTGCGGCGCACGAGCCTCGATGAATTGCCCCAGCTCATCAACGTCATGCGCGGCGAGATGTCGCTTGTCGGCCCGCGCCCCCACGCCATCGCCCACAACGAACTCTACAGCCGCATGCTGCGCCGCTATGCGAACCGCCACAGGGTGAAACCGGGCATCACCGGATTGGCCCAGATCAACGGCTTTCGCGGGCCGACCGACGATCCCGAGCTGATGAGGATGCGCGTCCTCTACGATCTCGAATACATCGACAATTGGTCGATCTGGCTCGACCTGCGCATCCTGATCGCGACGCCCTTCGTCGGTTTCGTCAACCGCAACGCCTTCTGAAGCGTGGGACGTCGCACCTGGCGGGCGCGCCCGTCCCTGCGCCGGCTCACGATGGCCGGTGTGTTCTGCTAGTCTCGGGCGGGACCGGTTGATCAGCCCGAGCCGAAATGACCTACGCCATCTGCCGCAATTGCCTCGCCCACCCCGAGCCGGACGACGCCGCCTGCTTCGAATGCGGCAGCCCGCGCCTGTTGCGTCATCCCGAGGCCGAACGGCTGCACATCGCCCACCTCGACTGCGACGCCTTCTATGCGTCCATCGAAAAGCGTGACGACCCTGGCCTCGCGGACAAGCCGCTCCTCGTCGGCCATCCCGGCGGGCGGGGCGTGGTGACCACCGCCTGCTATATCGCCCGCCGCTTCGGCCCGCGCTCGGCCATGCCGATGTTCAAGGCCCTCCAGCTCTGTCCCGATGCCGTCGTCGTGCGCCCCGACATGGCCAAGTACAAGGCCGTGAGCGCGGCGATCCGCGAGCTGATGCACGACTGCACCGACGTCGTCGAGCCGGTCTCCCTCGACGAGGCCTACCTCGACCTCTCGCCAGCGAACCGCAAGGCGCCCGCTCCCGCCGTCGAGCTTCTCGTCGCGCTCGCCCGCCGTATCGAGGGTGAAATCGGCATCACCGTCTCGATCGGTCTCAGCTACAACAAGTTCCTCGCCAAGCTCGCGTCCGATCTCGAGAAGCCTCGTGGGTTTTCCATCCTCGGACGCGCCGAGGCGCGCGGGTTCCTTGCCGCCCTGCCGGTCGGGCGCATCCACGGCGTCGGCGCAGCGACCGAGCGCCGCATGGCTCGCCTCGGACTGACGACCATTGCCGAGCTCCAGGCGCTGCCGGAGGCAGAGCTCGTTGCCCGTTTCGGCAAATTCGGCCGGCGCCTCGCGGGCTTCGTGAACGGCGAGGACGATCGCCCGGTGACGCCCTCGCGCCCCGCCAAGAGCATCTCCGTCGAGACCACGTTCGCCAGCGACCTCCGGGCCCCGGCCCGTCTTGAGGCGGAACTCGCCCCCCTTGCCAATCGCGTTGCCGAGCGCCTCGCGCGCTCTGGGCTGGCTGGTCGTACCATAGTCCTCAAATTGAAGACGGCCGATTTCCGCATTCTGACCCGCAACCGTCAGCTCGCCCGCCCGACGCAGCGCTCCGAGGTGATTCTCGCAGCGGCCGGCGAACTGCTGGCACGCGAGGCGGACGGCCGCGCCTTCCGCCTCCTTGGCGTCGGCCTCACCGACCTCGAGGATGCCGCCGCCGCCGACCCGCCGGATCTCTTCTCCGCGATCGGGCCGGTCGACCTGTCTTGAGGTCCCCTCCCGAGGGTTCGCCCAGCGCGAGCATCGGGCCGCTCCCGGATTTTCACCCCTCGCCGTCTTCGGCTCGCGGCACTTGCCGGCGCTTTCGCTCGATGAGCACACCGAGCGCAAGGAAGATCGCCGCGACCGATGCCCACACCCAGATGCTCGGGCGCTCGCCGAACAGCAGATAGCCCCACGCGAATCCGGCGAGGATCGTGAAATAGCTCGCAAAGGAGACGAATATGCCGCCGCGCGAGCGCACCACGTGAAAGAAGAGATAGACCCCTCCGATCATGACGAGCGCAAGCCCAGCCAACGCCAGGAGTACTTGCGGCGCTGCCGCCGTGAGCGTCGTGAAGTCGCCGAAGGCGAGCGCGAACGGAAGGATGAGCAACGTCGCCACGATCACCTCGCCCGTCGAGGCCTGGAGCACGTCGATACGGTCCGGCCAGGCGTGTGCCACATAGAGATTGTCGATGGCGTAAAAGAGCGGGATGGCAACGGCCACAGCCGCCCAGCTGGCCATCTCCGGCGTTGGCAACGCGGCCTCCGGAACGAGGATCAGCAGCGTCGCGGCCGCCCCCAGCAGAACCGCCGCTCCGGTCCGGCCGGTCACCGGCTCGAGGCCGAGCAGTGCCGCACCCGCCACGGTCAGGAGTGGTGTCGTCGAGGTGACGAGGGTGAGGAGGCCGGCATCGACATGGTCGGCGACCAGGAAGAAAATCACGAGCGGTCCGAGATAGCCGAGCGACCCACTGGTGAGGAAGAAGCGCACCGTGCGCGGTGTGAAAGGCACGGTCCGGCCGGCGGCCACGGTGATCGCAATGAAGCCGACCGCGATTGCCGCGAGCGTCACGGTGAGGGCGGCCAGTTCGTTCAATCCTGCCTCGACGGCGGTCTTGACGAGCGCCGCCTCGAGCCCCCAGCCGAGTCCGAGCGCAACGAGCGCCAGGCCGTCCCCGATCCCGATCGGCCTAGCACTGCGAAGGGCGCCGGTTGACCCCTCGGGCCGCTGCTCCACTTCCACCATCACGATCGGACCGGTTGGCGCCGACGGATCGCCTGAAGCGCCACCATGTCGAGCACCAGCGTCGCCGCCGCGAGTGCCGTGATCTCGGCGTGGTCGAAGGGCGGCGAGACCTCCACGAGGTCCATGCCGACGATGTCGAGGCCGGTAAGTCCTGCCAAGAGCTTGCGGGCCTGGTGCGTCGTCAGCCCGCCGCAGACCGGCGTTCCGGTGCCGGGCGCATGCGCCGGGTCGAGGCAATCGATGTCGAAGCTGAGGTAGGCCGGGCCGCCAGCGACCACGGCTCGGATTTCGGCGATGGTCTCGGCGAGGGGACGCTCGTGGACGCGATCGGCATCGATCACCGTGAGGCCATGCGTCTCGGGGTTGCCCGAGCGGATGCCGACCTGCACCGAGCGCGCGGCATCGATCAATCCCTCCTCGACCGCGTGAAAGAACATGGTGCCGTGGTCGATCCGTTTGCTCTCCTCCCGCCACGTGTCGGAATGGGCATCGAACTGGATGAGCGACAGCGGTCCGTGTCGTTCGGTGTGCGCCTTCAAGAGACCGTAGGTGACGAAATGATCGCCGCCGAGCGAGATGAGCGTCGTGTCCGCCGCGATCAGCGCCGCCGCATGGGCGCGGATTTGCTCGCCGATCGTGTCGGGTCGCCCGAACTCGACCGCGAGATCGCCGGCATCGACCACCTCGAGTTGCTCGAACGGATCGAACGACCACGGCCACATGCCCCCGGGCCAGGCGAGGTGCGCGCTGGCGGCGCGGATGGCCCGTGGCCCGAGCCGCGTGCCTGGCCGGTTGGTGACGGCGAGATCGTAGGGAATGCCGGTGAAGGCGACGTCCGCGCCCCCCGGCTCGGTGCGATAGGGCCTGCGGAACATGCTGAGCACGCCCGAGAAGGTGTTCTCCGCCCCGATGCCTCGCGCGCTGGCGCCCCGCACGGCACGGTCGACCAGGAACTCCTCGTCCATCGCTCGCCTCCGATCCACACGGTCCGTCGTCGCCCCGGAGCCGCCCTTTGCGCGACGCCCGATCCTGTCGAACCGCCATTCGAATGAACTAACGCTGCCGCCCGGCGTTGTCGAGCGCCAGCAGTGAACGCCCCGAAGTGCCACATGCGCGCAGTTGTTCCGATGGGCTTCGCCGCCGGATCTGGCAGGTCCGGCGATCATCGCCGCGCGCGGGTTGTCAGGTTCGGGTGCTTATCATACAATCATTCGACAATGAGCTGAACGATCCGAAGTGAACAGTGCAGGGAGCCGACCATGAAGCCGCAGCCGCTGGGGCGCACCCCGATCGCAGAGCCCCTCGGAACCGCCGAGATCCGGCGTCTCGACAACCTCGTGATCCATCCCTGGGAAGACCTTGCGACGCTTGGCGGCAAGCAGCGCCTCGTCATCGAACGGGGCGAGGGCATCTACATCGTCACCAGCGACGGCGAACGGCTGATCGATGGGCCCGGCGGGATGTGGTGCGTCAATGTCGGCCATGGCCGCCGCGAGGTGGCCGATGCGATCGCCGAGCAGGCCATGAAGCTCGGCTACTGCTCACCCTGGTCGGTCGCCGCCCCCGGACCGGCGCTGCTCGCCGCGCGCCTCGCCGCCTACGCGCCCGGAGACCTCAAGCACGTCTTCTTTTCGACCGGTGGCTCGACCGCTGTCGATGCGGCGCTGCGCTTCGTCCAGTTCTACAACAACGCGCTCGGGCGACCGGCCAAGAAGCGCATCATCGCCCGCGTCGGCGGCTACCACGGCTCGACCTATCTGACGGCCACCTGCTCGGGCAAGATGCTGGAGAAGGCCAACATGGACATGGCCGAAGGGGTTCGCCTGTTGCCGGTGCCCAAACCGCTGCTGCGCCCCGCCGGCATGAGCATCGAGGCGTTCTGCGACGAAAAGGTCGCCGACCTCGAGCGCGCCATTCTGGAGGAGGGGCCGGAAAACGTCGCGGCCTTCATCGCCGAGCCGATCCTCGCCTCCGGTGGCGTCATCATCCCACCGCCCGGCTATCACCAGCGGACGCTCGAGGTCTGCCGGCGCCACGATGTGCTCTACATCTCCGACGAGGTCGTCACGTCGTTCGGCAGGCTCGGCGCGATGTTCGCGTCGCATGAGATTTTCGGCATCGTGCCGGACATCATCACGACCGCCAAGGGACTGACCTCCGGCTATGTGCCCATGGGCGCGATGCTCGTTTCCGATCGCCTTCTCGAGAACGTCAAGTCGGCCAACGCGTCATCCAAGAGCTTCTTCAGCGGCTACACCTATTCCGGTCACCCGGTTGCCGCGGCCGCCGCCTTGAAGTGCCTCGACATCATGGAGGACGAGCACCTCCTCGAGCACGTCCGGGCCGTCAGCCCGCATTTCGCCGCCCGCTTGCGCGCCCTCGAAGCGCTGCCCGTCGTCTCCGAGGTCCGTGTCATGGGGCTCATGGCCGGCGTCGAGTGCACGCTCGACCGCAGCCACCCCGACGAAGCGCGCGACGTCGCCTTCACGACGCGGGTGGACCGCCACTGCCTCGAGCGCGGCCTCCTCGTGCGGCCGGTCTATGCCAACTGCGTCATGTCGCCGCCCTTGACCATCACCGTTCCCGAGATCGACCGCATGGTCGACATCCTCGAGGCGGGCATCCGCGCCGCGATGGTCGACTTCGGCCTCTGACCGCCGTCGCCCTGCAGGTCCGGCTGGCGCCACTCGCCGGCCGCCTCGCGCACGGCGCACCGGAGTTGGACCCGGCGCTGAACTGGTGTAGCCAGTCCCGAGCGTCGACGATCGAAGGCGCGGTGTCCGACGGACGGTGGATGACCAAGCGAGCAAAGCCGATCAACCTCGCGCTCCAGGGCGGCGGGGCCCATGGAGCCTTCACCTGGGGCGTGCTCGACCGCCTGATCGAGGACGGGCGCGTCAGCTTCGATGCCATCAGCGCAACGAGCGCGGGCGCGATGAACGCGGTCGCCTGTATTTATGGCGCGGCGATCGGGGGACCGGACGAAGCCCGCCGCCTGCTGCACGATTTCTGGAAGACCTCCGCTGAATTCGGCGGCACGCAAGGGCCCGTCGTCGCCGAGGTCTGGAACCGGCTCACCGCGCCCTTTGGCGCGCTCGACCAGGGTCCGGCCTACCACATGTTCGATTCCCTCGTGCGCACTTTCTCGCCCTATCAGCTCAATCCGCTCAATATAAACCCCCTTCGCGACATCCTGGAGCGGCTGATCGACTTCGACGAACTCCACCGGCGCGGTTGCGGCACCCGCCTCTATTTGAGCGCCACGAACGTGCGCACGGGAAAGATCAAGGTCTTCGAGAACTCCGAGATCGGTGTCGAGCACGTGCTGGCCTCGGCCTGCCTTCCCTATATCTTCCACGCCGTCGAGATCGACGGCGAACACTACTGGGACGGCGGCTACATGGGCAATCCGGCGATTTTTCCTCTTATTTATGGGGCCACATCACGGGATGTGCTGATCGTCCACATCAATCCCCTGGAGCGCCTCGACGTTCCGCGGACGGCGCCGGAAATTTTCAATCGGATCAATGAAATAAGCTTCAACTCATCTCTCATGCGCGAGATGCGGGCGATTGCCTTCGTCACCCGCCTGATCGATGATGGCGCCCTCTCCTCGGACCGCTATAGCCGGATGCTCATCCACGCCATCCATGGTGACGAGTTCATGCGCGACCTCAGCATCGCCACCAAGCTCTCGCCGAGCTGGAGCTTTCTTTGCGAATTGCGCGACCTTGGGCGGCGGATTGCCGAAGAGTGGTTGGAGGCGAATTTCGACGCCATCGGCGAGCGCTCTTCGGTCGACATCGAGGAGATGTATCTTTGATGCCTCGCGCCTGCCCGGCGCCGGCGCGGAGCGGTCTGATGCACGGATCGGAATGCGGATTGAGGGAACGGCAAAGGAGTTGACCATGACGCACGACGCAAGTCCGGCGACGCCCGCGGAGGTGCTCGGTTTCTGGTTCGGCGAGTTGACGCCCGAGAACTGGTTTCGCGGCGGGCCCGCGATCGACGCTTTGGTCCGTGAGCGCCATCTCGGCACGTACGAGTACGTGGCGCGCGTGCTGCCGCACGGCTGGTTCGCCGATCCCGATGGCCTGCTCGCAGCCATCCTCGTTCTCGACCAGTTCCCGAGAAACCTCTTTCGTGGCAATCCGCGCTCCTTCGAGAGCGACCGCATCGCCCTCACCCTCGCCAAGCTCGCCGTGGCGCGCGGCGAGCACGAGGCATACGACACCGTGCGGCGAAAATTCCTGCTGATGCCTTTCCAGCACAGCGAGGTGATCGAGGATCAGGAACTCGCCGTGCGCCTCTTTGCCGACATCGGTGATGCCGATGCCTTGAAGTTCGCCGAAATGCACCGTGACATCGTGCGCCGCTTCGGCCGTTTTCCGCACCGCAATGCCGTGCTCGGCCGCGTCTCGACGCCCGAGGAGAAAGCGCTTCTCGCCGGACCGGCCCTCTTTTGGTGAGGCGTGCCGGCCCACTGGAAGGAGGCGCCTCGCCCGCCGGCCGGATCAATCCTCCTTCGAGCGCCGCGCCAGCAGCGCCGCCTCGACTCGGTTGCGCACCTGGAGCTTCTGGAAGATGTTCGTCATGTAGTGCTTGATGGTCTTCTCGCTGAGCTCGAGGCGGGCGGCGATTTCCTTGTTGCTAAGGCCATCGGCGAGCAGCGAAAGGATCTGCTCCTCGCGCACGGTGAGGAGGGGCGGCGTGGTCGGCTCGCGGCTCGCCTCCGGCTGCGCCTTCAGCGCCGTGAGGAGACGCGCGGCGAGGTCCGGGGAGACATAGTTCTCGCCGTTGTGGATCGCGCGAACGGAGCGCTGGAATTCGGGTCCGCTGACACCCTTAAGAATATAGCCCCGCGCGCCGGCCTTCAGCGAAGCGCTCACATCGCGTTCGTCCTCCGAGACGGTCAGCATCACGACCTTGACGATCGGGCAGGTCTCGGCGATCGCCTCGGCCGCGCGAATTCCTCCTCCCGGCATGCTGACATCGATCAGCATGATGTCCGGAAGCTGTTCCTGGGCGATGCGCAGCGCCTCCTGCGCGTTCGCTCCCTCGCCGACGACGTCGAACGCCGCGTCCGCCTTAAGGATGTGTATGATGCCCTCGCGCATGAGTGGGTGGTCGTCGACCACGGCAACGCGGATCCGGTCAGTCATCCCAACCCTCCATGGCATGTGACGAAAAGCGCGCGATGAGCCGCGTGCCTTCGCCTTCCCGGCTGCGCACTTCGATGGAGCCACCGAGCGTGGTCACCCGGTCGCGCAGCGCCGTCAGTCCGAGCCCGCTGCCGTTCACCGTCGTCTCGTCGAAGCCCGGCCCGTTGTCGCGAACCTCGACCCGTATACGCCGCGCATCGGCCCGCACCTCGACGCGCGCCTCGGCAGCGGCGGCATGGCGGAAGGAATTGTTCAAGCCCTCCTGTACGAAGCGGTAGATGCACACCTTGACGTCGTTGGGAATGCTCATGTTGATGTGCTCGAGCCGTGTCGCGACCTTGGTCCCCGTCCTCTTCTCGTGGTTGCCGATGGCCATTCGCACCGCCTGATTCACATCCGCCTGCTCCAGGGCAGGGCTCGTGAGCCCGCTCGAGATGGAGCGGAGTTCCTTGAGGGCATCGCCGAGCGCATCGCGGATTTTTTCGAGATTTGCGTCTCGTTTTCCCTCGCTTCGTGCCTTGTCGCATTCCAGTGTGTCGAGCCGCAGGAGAGAAAGTCCGATCAGCTGCGCCGGCCCGTCGTGGAGATCGGCTCCGACCCGGCGCAGGAAGCGTTCGTTGAGATCGGACGTGCGACGGTAAGCGCGCTCGACGCGCTGGCGCAGTTGTTCGTTCTGGGCCACCAGGTTCTGCAACTGTTCGACCTTGTCCTCGAGCGAGCGTCGTTGCTGGCCGATCGTTCGGCTGCCGCGCGCGACGATTCCGAACAGCGCTGCCAGCATCGAGAGCGTGGTTCCGGCGACCACGAGGATGCTTTGGCGCGTCGCCGCCGCGAGTTCCTCCATGAGCTGCTCGGCGCGCGAATAGAATTCGGCGACGGCGATCACCTCTTCGCTGCCGCGGCTGCGGATCGGTATGTACATCTCGAGCATGGGAAAGCCGAGGCCGCTCTCCTTGAGGTTCTCGTCGTCGATGAGTTCGTCGAGTTCGGAGGAGACCACGCCCTCCCAGGCGCGTTTCAGGCTGTCGGTCGGCGGAAAGGTCCGGCCGATGAGATCGGAAACATTGCTGTAGGCGATGACACCGCCACGCTTCCAGACTTTCACCACGACGATCTGCTCGTGCAGCTTGGTGCTCTGGAGCAACTGCTCGAGTTGGTGGGCGTCTCGCGGCGTGAGGCGATCGCTGGTCGCCAGTTGCTGGAGATAGGGCTCGAGGATGCTCTCGACATAGAGCGCCGTCGCCGCCGCCGAGTACTGAACGACCCCGACCCGGATCTTGTCGGAAACCCACGTGCCGACCGCGCTCATGCCGAGCACCAGCACGATGCTGCCGGCCAGCGAGAACTGCTTGGCCAGCGAGAGCGAACTCCATGTTTTCGAGAGCCGGTTCAGCATCGATGACATCGGGCCTCAGGGGTGGCGCCATCCTGACGCCGCGACAACAAATGGCGCCAATCCGGTCGTGTCGCAATCGACTTAGGTCTGAGCGACTGCGGCCAAGGTTGAGCGAGATCGGCCGACCTTGGTGAATATCGTTTGCGCGCCGCCGCCATTAAGCCTGCCAACGACCGGTGCCTTTGTCGCTGGCGGTGGACGCTCGGGGCAGGGCGGGTCGGTTTGGTAAAAGGAACGAAGAGATGAAGAGAGCACTGATCGCCTGCGCGGCCCTTTCGCTCATGTCGGGTGCCGCCCTTGCCGATGGCTTCAAGAATTGCACCACCGCGGCAGAGTCCGAGTGGAAGACCATGGAAGAGATCAAGGCGATGGCCGAGACGGCGGGCTACGAGGTCCGCAAGATCGAGAAGGAAGGCAGCTGCTACGAGGTCTACGGCATTGCATCCGATGGCGCGCTCATGGAGCTGTTCTTCAACCCGACGAACGGCGAAATCATGAAGTCCGAGAAGAAGTCCTGAGAACGTCGCCTCGCCGACGTCTCGGATACTGCCGCCCCGTCCACCGTTCGTCGCGTGCCGCGCTTCGGTGGACGGGCGGTTGTCGATCGATGGTCGAGGCGCTAGTTTTGGTCAGTGTAAAGAACCCGACCGATCGCGGGTGCGACATGTGCCTCGATGGGCTGATGTGTCCATCGTGGCACGGGCAATGAACGCCGGTTCGCGTGATCGCGAATGCCGCGCTGCCGGCAACGAAGGTGCCATGAGGCTGATCCAAAAACTGGACGCCATCGAGGAACCGGCCACGATTGGAACCGGGCAAGAAGTGCCGGCCGGCCAGGAGAAGGCGGGCACCGATGGTGCGGCGGATGTGGGTGGCGCTGGCCGGTATGCCGCGGGCCCGGTCCGCCACGCGGGCGTGCGCGGTCCCAATGTCGCCGCTGCCCTGGCCCCGCACACGGTACGCGTTTGGGATCTGCCGGTTCGCCTCTTCCACTGGATGCTCGTCGCCAGCGTGACACTCGCCTGGTTCACGGCCGATTTCGGCGGCAGTCTTCATGCGCGGATCGGCTATGTCGTTCTCGGCCTCGTGGTCTTTCGACTGATCTGGGGCCTCATCGGCTCGCGGCACGCACGCTTTTCCGACTTCGTTCCCTCACCCGGCATACTGATCGGCTATCTGGGGGCGGTCGGGGCGGGTCATCCACCGCGCCATCTCGGACACAATCCGGCGGGCGCGGCGATGATCGTGCTGCTCTTGGCCCTGTTGGCGGTTGTCTGCGCCAGTGGGTGGATGATGCTGACCCGCCAGTACTTCGGTGTGTCCTGGGTTGCGAACGTTCACGATGTCGCCGCTCACGCGATCGTCTGGTTGATACCGCTCCATGTGGCGGGCGCTCTCTTTTCAGGCTGGATTCATCGCGAAAACCTCGTTCTGGCGATGGTGACGGGGCGCAAGCGCGCGCCCGATCCGGACGAACTCTCCGAGGTTCCCGCGACCGTTGGCGGCCGCCCCACCATCCTGGACCATTTGCGCGAGACCTTCCGCTCGGTCGAGCAGCTCGCCTTCGTCGTCGCCCTGGTGTCCGCGGGAGCCGTCGCCTGGATGGTCTACACCGGCCCCGAAGCCATCGTACCGCAACGCACCATCGTCGCGGTGCCGCCCGCCGATGCCGAGCCGATCAGGCCGGCCGATATGCTGGGCGCCAACGCCATCGCCACGCTCGCGACGCAGCTTTCCGGCCTCGAGGAGCGCGAGCAGGCCCGCCGCATGGCACAGCTCGTCTGCAGCGCCATGCGCGGTAGCGGTGGCGAGATCGACAATCTCCTGGCCTTCGTGCGTAGCCTCGGCCGCCCGACCTTGCGGGAGCTCCAGGCCATGCTGATCGACGCCGGCCTCTATCGCGGCGGAATCGACGGCGAGGTCGGCCGCCGAACGGAACAGGCGTTGCGCGACCTTGCGACCTTCGACGTCGAGGACCCCTGTCAGGCGCGCGGCTGATCCGGACAGGTTCGGCTCGCCGCCCCCGACCGTGCGCGTCGATTTCGCCACAGCCGCGCGGCGCGTCGCCCTCCGCGTTTGGTTTTCCACCCTTCCGGCATCCCGTTCATCCTCGGTTCAGGCGTGCCGCCATCATTGTTTCAACCAGCGGTAATGGCTGCGCAAAACCGAGCTGGTCAGAGACGAAGGAGTTCCGTGTTGTGAGCAGAATGATTTTATCTCTTGGGGCATTTGGCTTCCTCGCGGCGACCACCGGCGCCCCGGTCACGACCCCGGCTGCGGCCGAGTACTACGCCTCGGGCTACTACCGGGTGGTCGATGTTCCCGGTGAGGCTCAAATCGATCTCCTCGCGCGCCCGAACCCCTATGCCCGCGTTCGGGCCTCGCTTCCGTTCAACGCCGAGCGCTTGCGCGCGACGGGCCGCGAGCGTGGGGGTTGGGTGGAATTGGCCCATCGCGGCGTGACCGGCTGGATCGATGCACGGTTCATCGCCGAGCACGAGGTCGACAAGCCGACCACCTATCGCGTTGCCGGGCTCGAGCAGTACGGCAGCCTCAACATCCGCGCCTCCGGCAGCGCCCAGTCACGCATCGTCGGCCAGATCCCCTACGATGCCCGCGACGTTCTCAATTGCGGTCCCTGTGTCGCCAGCTGGTGTCCGATCCGCCATGAAGGCACCGACGGCTGGGTCCACCGCCGCTATCTCGTCGCCGACCGGGGCGACGACGAAACGCTATATGATTCCACGCCTTACCTCGGCTCGGGCCTGGAGGAGCCACGCTACAACGACCGTAGGACCTACGACCAGCGCTTCGGCGCACGGCGTGGTGATGGCAGGTCGTACGACGACGTGGACCTCGATGCGGACAGCGAGTTCGATGATGATCTGGCCTACGACGAGGAAAACAGTTCGGAAGACTATTACGACCGCCGCTATACGCAGCCCAGCTACGAGCGTTCCGTGACGCCGCGCTACGCCCGTCGTCTCTCGCGCGACCGCTCACGCTGGCGCTACGGGTATTGAGCGACCGCCGCCGCATCGGATGGCCCGGCCGGCCCCTCTCGACGGGGCGGCCGGGCCATCCACGACTCTAGAGGCTGGCCGGTCGCTCGAGGTTGGCCGCGACCGGCATGTCTGCCCGTACCCATCGCTGGAAAGCCGCCACGGCACTCTCCTTGGTGGGGTTGAGGAGGCCTGCGGAGTAGGCGCCGCTCGCCAGCCCTTTCTGCACTTGCGCGATCAGGGCCAGATCCTCGCCGTGCACCGCGAGGTTGATGCGGCGATTGAGCCAGCGAGCCGCCTTCATTCTGCGGTCGTCGCTCGGGTGTCCGTAGTTCCGGAACCGGATGCGCGATCGGCCGGGCCCGAGCGGCAGCACGTGCATGTAGTTGACCCCATCGGGATAGATATTGAAGGCGACGCCCGGATAGAGGAAAAAATAGGTCCAGCGCCGCCGCATGTCTTCCGGCAGGTGCTCGACGGTCGGGAGCAGGTTCGCATAGGCCTTGACCGACCAGCCGCCCTTGGGTTGCTTTCGCATGGCATGGCTGAGCCGGATCACCCGCGTGGCGTCGTCCGACTTGCGCTCGTAGGCGAGGCTCATCAGGGCGAAGAGCCCCGGGTGGCCGGTCGGGAAGTGGTAGTCCTCGAGGTAGTTGTCCCAGACGTTCTTCCAGTCCGCCTCCATCTCGTCGTCGAACGTTTCGTCCAGCGCCACCATCTCCTCGATGCGGTAGCGCGAGAGTTCCTCGGCATGCGGCGCGAGCCGGGCGGAAAGGCTCGCCCCCCCGCCCGGTCCTGGCGACCTCGGGCGCACGAAAACGAAACCGAACGCGATTTCGCATTCGACGGGCTTCAGGGAGAACGCGCCGCTATCGAAGGGAGGAAATGCCTTCTCGCCCGCCACGGCCCTGAGCTGGCCGTGATGGTCGAAACCCCATGCGTGATAGGGACAGCGGATGAGCCCTTCGCAATGTCCTGCGCCGCGAACCAACGGATGCGCGCGATGGGTGCAGACGTTGTGGAAGCCGCGCACCTCACCGTCCTCGCCACGGATGACGAAAACTCGCTCGCCGATGAGGTCGAGGCTGGCGTGTGCGCCCGGGCCGGCGATGTCGCTGACATGGCAGACCGGATGCCAGGCTGAAAGGTGGATTTCCCTGCGCTCGGCCTCGGCGAAGGTGCTCGAGCAATAGGTCCAGGCCGGAAGCGTGCGGGCTTCGACGAGCGCGTCGGGTTCACGTCCGCTGTCACCGGAGTGCGCAAGTGCCGCGGTGCCTTGCCTCGCTTCGGCCGATGTCGCTGAAAACGCATCCGGGAAAAAATTCCTGAGGTAGCGATGGCAGAGGGAGATCGCCTCGCCTCGCTCGAAGCTCGCGCGCTCGAGCAGAATGCGCTGCCAGAGGCTGTCGATCAGCCCGTCGAGCCCACGTGCCACGCTCTCGGCATCGAATGCCAGGTTGTCGCGCCGTATCAAGGCCTCGCACTGCTTCAGCATGATGTCGAATGCGAGTTTCTCACCACTCCCGCAGAGCGCCTGATACTCCTCGCGCGCTTGTGTTTCGGACCAGAAGGCATAGGTTGCCGCGACCTTTTCCGGGCTCGATAGCCGGCTGGAGAAGTTCACGTCGATCAGTGCCTTGAGCACATCCGCCGGATCACCGCTGGAGGCGGCGGCGGCTTCCTCGATGCCGCGCTGATATTCCTCCGCCAATTCACGGAGCGCGGCCGTCAGCAGCGACTGTTTGGTCGCGAAGTGGAAGTTGACCATGCCCGCCGTCAGCCCGGCGAGCCCCGCCACCTTGGCGAGCGTGACGTCGGCTAGTCCGTGCGTGGCGATGACCTGGATCGTCGCGGCGATGAGTTCCTGACGCCGGTGATCGCCATGCCGGCGGTCTTGACGGGTGGGCGGTGCGGCGCGGCCGGCGCGGGCCGGTCCTGCGCTCTCGCTGGCGCCACCGGGTGCGCTGGCTGGTCGGTCGGGCATCGGCTACCTCTGGTGCTGGGCACGCGGGTCTCGTCTCGGGCGAGCTTACGCACCGCGCGCCTCTCGAACAAGCATTCGATTATCGTCCCGACATCCTGCCGACGCCGGACGACGGAGGAGCCCGCCTGGGCGTCAGCTGGTCACCGCGTTCTGGCGCGTCAGCGCGTGCTGCAGCAACAGCACCGAGGCGACCACTACGACGGCGCCGGCAAGGCGCGCGCCGTTGAGTGGCTCGGCGAGGAACACCGCCGCCATCGCCAACGTGATCAGCGGCTCGAGGTTCAGCATCCCGGCGGTCAGCGCGGCCTTCCCGGATTCGATGCCACGGAACATGGCGACGTAGGCAATGAGATAGGCGATGACGGCGGCGGCGCCTGCGATGACGAGGGTCGGGTTCACCTCCACCGGCAGCGGGTTTGCCAGCATCGCGCTGTAGACGAGCATCAGGATCAATCCGCTCGCCTTCATGTGCAGCGTCACTTGCGTCGTCGGCACACCGGCCAGCCAGCGCGCGTTGACGAAGAAATTGGCGGCAAAGCAGACCGAAGCGGCGCTGGCATAGAGGATGCCATCGAGCGCGAGGTCCGCCTTCCAGACCTCGAGGGCGAGACCGAGACCGGCGAACGCGCCGAATGCAGCGAGCATTGCCATGGTCGGAGGAAGGCGGCGATCCGCCACCGCATCCAGGATCATGAGGAGGATTGGAAAAGTATAGAGGGTCAGGATCGCCAGACTGATTTCCATGCGCACGAACGAGCCGAGCAGCCCGATCATGCCGCATGCATAGATGAGTCCGCTTCCGAGCGCCCTGAGGAGATGCTTGCGCTCTCCGAAGAGCGGCCGGCCCGAGGCCAGCAGCACCAGGCTCGCCAGGACGACGTAGGCCACGTAGCGCACGACCAGCATCGCCGCCACGGTGCCTCCAGCGGCGTAGTAGAAGCCCTGTGCCGTGTTGTTGACGCTGAGGAAAAAGGCCGCGACCAGACCCATGACGATGGCGATGGCGCCGGTTCTCTGGGTGACGCCCGCTGGGGAGCCTGCGGGCGTCATCGAACGATCATGCTCGCTCGCATCCCCGATTGCACCCGTCGCCGCAGCGAGCCGGCCGAGGCCGGCTGCCCCTGAGCCCTCGACAAGAACTCGTTTCGGAGCCGATCTGCCGTCCATCCTCGCGCCCTTTCCGGAGAGTGCGCACAAGAGCCTCACGGCGAGCCGTTCAGTCAAGCGAAAGAGCGGCGGCCGGCTGCGGACCAGCCATGCACCCGCCGACATGGCTCGGCTTCGTCTGGTGGTTCGCTGTGCGCGTGGTCCAGACGATGGACAGCGGGGCGCTGGTTATGGCAATCGCTCGACCTGGGCTTCGTCGTGCCCGCGACGTTACGGCTGTGAGGGGATGGCATGTCGCCGCGACCCAACGTCCACGAGCCACCGGCAGCCACACTGGTGCGTGTGCGTGAGGGGCTCGACAGGAACGAACTGACCGACCGGATCTTCTCCGGCGATCTCGTGGCTTTCGAGGGCCTCCCCTCGGCCGCTCGCATCGTCGCACTCGCGCGCGACGTTCTCGCCCGCGAGTTCGCCCCGCTCGATTGCATGACGGCGCACGAAAACCTCGATCCGGCGGCGCTCAAGTCCCGCTTGCTCGCGGCACGGCGACGCTTTGCCAGCGACCCCGAAGTGGCCGCGCGCTATGCAGCCATGCTGATCGAGGCCGGCTGCGATCCGCGCGAGACCTACCGCGACCGCTTCGTTCTGCGCGGCGTCCCGCCGGTGCGCGCTCTCGACGCAGACACACGTGTGGTGTTGCCCGCCCACCGGGATACGTGGGGTTCCGGTTTTCCTGCCCAGATCAACTGGTGGATGCCCGTGCACCCGCTGGTCGACGGGCGCACCATGGTGATCTACCCGGATGCGTTCCGCGCGAAGGTTGCCAACGACAGCGAGGGCTGGGATTGGCGGCGTGCCCGCCAGCCGGGCTATCCGGCGCTTCCCACGGCGCCCGCATCCATGCTCGCAGGATTGTCGGCCCGCCCCGTCCTGCTCGAGCCGGGCACATTGCTCGCCCTTTCGGGCGCGCATCTCCATGCGACACAGGTGAACCGCACGCCTCTGCCGCGCTTTTCGACCGACACGCGCACTGTCGACCGACGCGATCTCCTCGCCGGTCGCGGCGCCCCCGACGTCGATCATGGCCGCGTTCCGTTCGCCTGCGAGTGGTTCCGCCGCCTCGGCGATGGTAGCCCGCTGGCGATCAACGACTTGGGCGCTTGAGGGAACCGACAAAGGTCCGCCGCTGTCTATATCCGCCGCTCGATCGCGCGCGTTCACTCTTGCCCGCCGGTGCGGTGCTGCTAGTGTCCGCGTTCGGAGCCCAGTGGCGCCGCGACGATGGTTGAAGGTCTGGATCGTGGTTCGGGGGACGCGGCGGACGCGACCGTTCCATCGTCCGAAATCCGAAGGGTGAGAGCGATGGCGAATGCGCGAGTGGTCGGTTTCCGCCAGATGAAGGACGGCACGCGGGAGGATTATGCCCTGCTCGAGGAGTTGGAGCATGATTTTGCGGCCGGCCTGCCCTCGCGAATCATGCGCGCCATGGCCGAACTCGACGAATCGCTCTCCGGCTATCAGGTCACCCGCCTCGAGCACTCGCTGATCTCGGCCACCATGGCCGAGCGCGATGGCGCCGACGCCGACTGGGTGGTCGCCGCGCTCATCCACGACATCGGCGACGGCCTCGCTCCCTACAACCACGACAGTCTCGCCGCCGCGATCGCAGCCCCTTATGTCCGCGACGAATGCACGTGGGTCCTTCGCACCCACGGCATCTTCCAGCTCTTCTACTATGGTCACCACGTCGGCGCCGACCAGCACGCCCGCAACAAGTACCGCGACCATCCGTTCTACGAGTCGGGCGCGCTCTTCACGGAGCGCTGGGATCAGTCCGCATTCGATCCCGATTACCCCTTCCAGCCGCTCGAGCATTTTCGCCCGGTCGTCGAGGAGGTCTTCACCCGCAAGGCCTGGGACGAGCGCAATATCCGCACCGGTGTGCGTGTTCCGATGGTGCCGGGCCGCGCCTGAATTCGCCACCAGGCCCGCCGTCGCGTCGCGGTGGACACGGTGGTCGCCCGGTCGTGCCGCCGGCCGACGCTCAGGCCTTCAGTGCCTTCGCATGGTGCGCGATGTGCTCGCCGATGAACGAGGCGATGAAGAAATAGCTGTGGTCGTAGCCCTTGCGCATCCGTAGGCGGAGCGGATGGCCGCTGCGCTCGCAGGCCTCGGCGAGGAGATGCGGCTTTAGCTGGCTCTCGAGGAAATTGTCCGCATCACCCTGATCGATCAGCAATTCGAGCCGTTCCGGCGCATCGGCGATGAGCGCCACCGTATCGTGCGCCCGCCATCCCGCGCGGTCCGATCCGAGGTATCCCGAGAGGGCTTTTTCCCCCCACGGACATTGCGTCGGCGCGACGATCGGGGCGAACGCCGAGACGGAGCGAAACCGGCCGGGGTTCCGCAGCGCGATGGTCAGCGCGCCATGTCCGCCCATGGAGTGGCCCGAGATCGCCTCCCGCCCGGCATCGAGTGGAAAATGCCCTGCCACGTGCTCCGGCAAGTCGCGCGTCACGTAGTCGTACATGCGGTAGTGTCGTGACCAGGGCGCCTCCGTTGCGTTGACGTAGAACCCCGCGCCGAGACCGAAGTCGTAAGCAGCGTCCGGATCGTCGGGCACGTCCTCGCCCCGCGGGCTGGTGTCCGGCGCAACGATCGCGATGCCGTGCTCGGCGGCATAGCGCTGGGCGCCGGCCTTAGTGACGAAATTCTCGTCCGTGCATGTCAGTCCCGACAGCCAATAGAGCACCGGCACCGGCTGGTGCTCGGCAACGGGCGGCAGATAGATGGCGTAGATCATGTCGACGCCGCAGCTTACGGACCGATGGCGCACACGAATCTGGCGGCCCTCGAAGCAGCGCACGTCCGAGATGATGTCGGCGCTCATGGTCATTCTCCCCGGTTATCTTGCGATGGATGGCTCCGACCGCTCGAGTGCGAGCCGGCCGGCGACGAGATCCTCCAGCGCGCAGCCACAGGACTTGAAGACGGTGATTTCTTCCGCCCCCCGCCGTCCAGGGTGCGCGCCCGCGCAGAGGCCGGCAAGGTCGCTCGCAACACTCGCCCGTGTGATGGAACCGGATGCGATCGCCTGGATGATGTCGCCCGCCTCCTCGTCGGCCCCTTCGTGGGTGTCGGTGACGATCACGGCGGCCCGCCGCATGACTTCGTCGTCGCTTTCGCGCATCCGTGGCGTATAGGCGCCGATGAGGTCCACGTGCGTGCCTGCCTCGAGGTCGCGTCCGAGGATGAGCGGCGCGGTCGCATTCGTTGCCGCGCTGACGATGTCGGCGGTTTTCAATCCCTCCGCGACGCTCGCCAC
Organism: Hyphomicrobiales bacterium; assembly: GCA_016125495.1. Classification (NCBI taxonomy): domain Bacteria; kingdom Pseudomonadati; phylum Pseudomonadota; class Alphaproteobacteria; order Hyphomicrobiales; species Hyphomicrobiales bacterium. The sequence goes on from WGLQ01000004.1 coordinate 50,217, forward strand.
GGCCGACGCATCGAGACCGAGTGCCCGCAATTCGGCGGCCCGGGCCTCCGCCTCCTGCCGCCTGCGGCCCCAAACCAGGAATCGCTCGATCGGACGCACGGCCGCCATCGCCAGCGGCACGTTGAGCGACAGTCGCCCGGTGCCGAGCATGAGATGCACGCGCGCGTCGGACCGCGCGAGGTAGTCGGCCGCGAGCGCCGAGGCTGCTGCCGTGCGGCGCGCCGTCAATTCCGCCCCGTCCATCGCCGCCCGCGCCTGTCCCGTCTTGCCGTCGAACACAACATAAAGTCCGTCGATCCCCGGAAGCCCGCGTTGCGAGTTGCGGGCAAAGAGCGTCACCAGTTTGACGCCGATGGTGTCCTCGGCGCGCCACGCCGGCATCATGAGCAGCGCGGCGCTGTCGCCACCGTCGAGTTCGATGGTGTGCACGCTGCGCGGCGGCGCCGTCACGGGGTCGCCGAAGCCGCACCGCAGTGCCTCGATCAACTCGCGCCAGTCGAGGGCCTTTCGAACCTGCTCGCCGTCGAGTATGCGCATGTCGACCTCCTTTGATCTCCCCAAAGGCACTTCCGGTCCCGTGCCTCCATCCGTTCGATGCGATCCCAGTCCGCTTTGCCGCTTACAGTCAGATTCGCTCCCAGAGGTGGACCGCCTGAAAGGCCGCCTCGTACATGCGCGCCCGCAGGCTCGGCAGCGGTTCCGGTCTGAGCGGGCCGGGTGCGAGCGGTAGCGCCCCCTCGTCGTCGTGGACGACCGCCTCGGCGATCGCCTTGCCGAACACCGTCCCCGGACCGATGCCGCGACCATTGTAGCCGATCACCGCCCAGATTCCCTCCGCCGGCGCCACGATACGCGGCAGATGGTCGCCCGTCATCGCGACCTGCCCGGTCCAGGCATGGGTCCAGGCGTTCTCCCCGAGCTGGGGAAAGAGGCGGGTTTTCATCCTCTCCGCCCAACCGGCGAACGCCAAGGGATCGTGCGTGGTCAATCCGCCCATGGATCCGAAGATGAGCCGGCCCGCCGCATCGCGTCGGAATGTGGTCATCACCTTGCGCGTGTCCCAGGTGCCCTCTCCGCCAGCCAGGATCGTGCGTCCGACGTTCTCGCCGAGCGGAGCCGTCGCAAGAACGAGGAAGCTGACGGGCGTGAAGCCCGTGGCGAGCCCCGGCACCAAATCGTCCGTGTAGGCATTGGTCGCGAGCACGACGCGCCGTGCCCGCACCGCGCCGCCATCCGCCTCGATCCGCCAGCCGTCACCCACCCGCTCGAGGCGGCGCGCCGGCGAAGGAGCATGAATGCGGGCGCCGGCCGCGAGCGCCGCCCGCGCGAGACCGCGCACGTACCCGAGCGGCTGGATGGTTCCGGCCCGAGGATCGAATAGCGCTCCCTCGTAGGCGCCGGTTCCCGTGCGTCGCGCGGTCTCCGCCTTGTCGAGCAGGCTGACCGGGGCGCCGCGAGACCGAAGGTCGGCGACCTTCGCGGCCAGACCTTCGAGGGCTTTTCGTCCCTTCGCGAGGTGCATCGTGCCGGCTCGCGTTGCCTCGCAGTCGATGCCGTGACGATCGATGAGGTCGAAGACGAGGTCGGGGGAATTGAAGAGCGCGCCATTGAGCCGCTCGCCGTCCGCCTTGCCGATGATCCGCTCGATCTCGGCTTGCGCTAGCCAGAGACCGGCGTTGACGAGGCCCATGTTGCGCCCCGATCCGCCGTGGCCGATCCGCTGGCCTTCGAGAACGACGGCATCGACGCCCGCCTCGGCGAGGTGGAGCGCGGCCGAAAGCCCCGTAAATCCTCCCCCGACGATCGCGACTTCGGCCGTCACCTCACCCGCGAGACGCGTGACGGCCGGCTCTCCGGCCGCCGTCGCGGTCCACAGATTGTCGCGGTTCGCCGAAATGGCATTGGCCGGTCCGCCCAAGTGGTCCTCCCTTCGCGCGACAACTCGTACGCGCCCTCAGCACAGCCCCATGCCGCGGATCTTGTCGTGCGCCATGTCGAGCGTGCGCCACGCCTTTTCGATCAGTTCGTCGATCTCCCCGCGCGTGATGACGAGCGGCGGCGAGATGATCATCCGGTCCCAGACCGAGCGCATCACCAGCCCGTTCTCGAAGCTGAAGTCGCGCGTGATGAGCCCGACCTCTCCGGGGTTCTTGAAGGGCGCGCGTGTCGCCTTGTTCGGCGTCAGCTCGATCGCGCCGACGAGGCCCAGCATCCGCGCCTCCCCGACCAGCGGGTGCTCGGCCAGCCCCTTCCATTTCTCCTGGAGATAGGGACCCGCCACCGTGCGCACGTGCCCGAGAACGTTTTCTTCCCGCATCAGCCGCAGATTCTCGACCGCTGCCGCGCAGCAGGCGGGATGGCCGGAGTACGTGTAGCCGTGGAAGAATTCCCCGCCCTTCTGCTCGAGCACCTCGACGATCCTGTCGGAAACCAGGACGGCGCCGATCGGCAGATAGCCGGACGAAAGCCCCTTGGCCGTCGACATCAGGTCCGGCCGCAGGCCGTAGTGATCGCTCCCGAACCACGTGCCGAGCCGTCCGAACCCGTTTATGACTTCGTCGGCGACGAGGAGGATGTCCCGCTCGCGGCAGATGCGGGAGATTTCGGGCCAATAGGTGTCCGGCGGGATGATGACGCCGCCCGCCCCCTGCACGGGTTCAGCGATGAAGGCTGCGACATTGTTCTCCCCGAGGCGGTCGATCGCCTCCTCGAGCTGGCGCGCCCGGGCGAGGCCGAACTCGGCCGGGCTCATGTCGCCGCCCTCGCCGTACCAGTAGGGTTGGTCGATGTGGGCGATGCCGGGAATGGGAATTCCGCCCTGCGCGTGCATCGCCGCCATGCCGCCGAGGCTGGCACCGGCCATGGTGGAGCCATGATAGGCGTTGCGCCGCGAAATGAAGATCTGCTTTTCCGGCTTTCCCTGGCAGGCCCAGAAGTGGCGCACCATGCGGACCACGGTATCGTTCGATTCGGAGCCGCTGCCCGTGAAGAAAGCCCGGTTGATGTGCGAGGGCGTGATCGAGGCGAGGCTTTCCGCGAGCGCGATCGCCGGCGGATGCGTGGTCTGGAAGAAGGTGTTGTAATAGGCGAGGTCGGTCATCTGCCGGCGCACCGCCTCGATGATCTCCTGGCGCCCGTGGCCCATGTTGACGCACCAGAGGCCGGCCATCCCGTCGAGGATCTTCTTGCCGTCGGAATCCCAGAGATAGACCCCCTTGCCGCGGGTGATGACACGCGCGCCCTTTTTGTTGAGGCCGGCGGTGTCGGTGAACGGGTGGAGATGATGCGCGGCATCCAGCGCTTTCATCTCGGCTGTGGTCGGCAGGTTGCCGAGGTTCATCATTGCAGTCCTCCCTTGTCGTGATCCCGCATGCCTGCCGGACACGGGCTTTTTGATCCATTGATCGCGATCGCCGCCGCGGACCTCATGCGTCAGACCGCCAGCAGGAGATGCTCGCGCTCCCACGGGCTGATCACCCTCATGAAGGCCGAGAATTCCTCGCGCTTGACGGCGAGATAGAGGCGGCTGAAGTCGACGCCGAGCAGCTCCTGCAACGGCTCGCATGCCTCGAAGGCCGCCAGGCCCTCGAGCAATCCGGCCGGCAGGTCGTGCCGGTTCTTGTAGGCATTGCCGGCACACACCTCTCTCGGCTGCAACCGCTCCTTGATGCCGAGGTAGCCGCAGGCCAGGCTGGCCGCGATGGCGAGATAGGGGTTCGTATCCGCGCCGCAGACCCGGTTCTCCACCCGTCGCGCCTCCGGCGAGGAGACCGGAATCCGCAACCCCGTCGAGCGGTTGTCGATGCCCCACTCGAGGTTGATCGGGGCGGCATCGTCGGGCACCAGCCGGCGGTAGGAGTTGACGTATGGTGCCATGAGGCAGGTGGCCGCGCCGAGATAGGTCTGCTGACCGGCGAGGAACTGATAGAAATGTTCCGTCGGGCGGCGCTCGCTGTCCGTGAAAATGTTCCTGCCGTTCGCGACCTCGACGACGCTCTGGTGGATGTGCGCGGCGCTGCCCGGCTGGTTTTCCATGGGCTTGGCCATGAAGGTCGCGTAGTAGCCGTGCTTGATCGCCGCCTCGCGGATGGTCCGCTTGAAGAGGAACGTCTGGTCGGCGAGTTCCAGCGGCTCACCGTGCAGCAGATTGATCTCGAGCTGCGAGGCGCCGGCTTCCTGGATGATCGTGTCGATCGCCAGTTCCTGGGCTTCCGCGAAGTCGTACATGTCGTCGACGAACTTGTCGTATTCGTCGACCGCCGAGATCGAATAGGACTGCCGCCCGGCCCCCTGGCGTCCGGAGCGCCCGACCGGCGGCTCGAGCGGATAATCGGGGTCCGGATTGGGCTTTGTCAGGTAGAACTCGAGCTCTGGTGCCACGACCGGTTGCCAGCCTTCCTTGGCGTAGTAGGACAGCACCCGTTTCAGCACCTCGCGTGGAGCATATTCGACCGGTCCGCCCTCGTTCCAGATCACGTCGTGGATGACCTGTGCCGTCGGGCTGGATGCCCAAGGCACGAGCCGCAGCGTGGAAAGGTCCGGAACCAGGAGCGTGTCGGCCTCGGTATATGCCTCCTCGTCGCCGAAATCGGCATAATCGCCGGTGATCGTCTGCCAGAAGATCGAGACCGGCAGATGCGTCGGCTTGAGCTGGGCGAACTTGTAGGCCGGCATCACCTTGCCGCGCCCGACCCCCGCGATGTCGGGCACGACGCATTCGACCTCCTCGATATTGTTTTCCTTGAGCCATTTCGTGACGTCGCCGAGTCGGCCGTGGTCGCGCGGCCGCACCTGGCTTTCGGTCATTTCCACGGCGTGCTGGGCCTGCATCGGGGGTATGGTCGGCTTCGACTTGTGTTCCTTGGCCATTTTCATCCTGCCTCGACCGGGCGTCTCGGGCTTTGACTTGGCTTACCGGTCCGCGTGGGTCGTCGTCATTGACTCGGGTGTGGCTGAACCACCTTCGGCTGGTCCCGCAACCAGCGGCGGTTCGTGTCCTGCCGGTGCGTTTCTTTCGGGGGGGGGGGAATTATCCTGGCTAGGTCACTCTGATCACCGCCATCATTCCTGCCGCCTGATGCTCGAGCACGTGGCAGTGGAACATCCAGTCGCCCGGGTTGTCCGCGACGAACGCGATCTCGACCGTCTCGAGCGGGCCGACCAGCACCGTGTCCTGCCAGGGCCGGTGCGGCTCCTCCCGACCGTTCCGCGACAGCACGCGGAAGTGGTGGCCGTGCAGATGGATCGGATGGTGCCACCGGCTCTCGTTGACGAGCGCCATGCGCACCGACTGGCCCCGCTCGAAAGTCGCCATCGGCTCCATCCGGTGGCCGTCGTGGTGCGCCACCGCCGCGACCCCGTTGATGGTCCAGGCCACCCCGTGTGCCGTCACCATCTCGCGAAGGCCCATGCGCTGGCCGTTGACCATGCCCGTCACGTCGCCGCCCATCGCGCCGCCCGCGAAGATCACGTCGTTCCGCTCCGCGCGCTCGAGATCGGGCTCGGCGAGCGGGTTCGGCGCCAGGGCGATCGGGGCATCGAGCGGCTCGTCGCGCACCGGCGCGCCCTCGATCACGACATCGACGAGCCCGTAGGCATTTCGCGGATAGAAATCATCGACGATGCTGATCGGCCCGCGCGCATCGAGCGGGATGTCGAGCACGACGTCGGCCCGCATCGCGGGGCCGAGCACGATGCGCCCTCCGGCCGGCTTGTGCGGTGCCACCGGCTGTCCATCGATCGCGATCACCCGGGGTGACAGCGCCGCGAGCCCGAGGGCGAAAATCCTGGCATTGGCGACATTGATGAGCCGCAGCCGCAGCCGTTCCCCTGGCCGCACGGCGAACCGATCGGGGATCAGGCCGTTTATCGTCACGGTGTTTCCGATCCGCCCGGCATGCGTCATGTCGTGGCGGTTGTCGAACCGCGCATCGATCTGGGCCGCGCGATCCAGCCGCCAGTCGTCGATCACCCAGACGACCTCGCGGTCGACGGCGGGCGGCTCGGGCTCCTCCACGATGAGCGCGCCATAGAGGCCCCGTCCGACCTGCTCGCTGCTGGAATAGTGCGGGTGGTACCAGAAGGTCCCGGCGTCCGGCACATCGAAGGCGTAGTGGAATGTCTCGGCGGGGGCGACGGGATCCTGCGTCAGTCCGGGCACGCCGTCCATGGCATTCACCAGCCGTATGCCATGCCAGTGAACGGTGCTCGGTTCGTCGAGCCCGTTGTGGAACGCGACCTCGACCCGCTCGCCCTGGCGGACACGAATCTCCGGCCCGGGCACGGTGCCCGAAAAACACCAGACGCCGGTTTCCGGGTGGCCCCCGCCGACGAGCGGCACCTTGCCGGGCGCCGCCGTCAGCCCGAAGGCATCGGCTGGCGCGTTGGCGGCTCGGGCGGGCCACCGCCAGGAGGCACCCGCGATCGTCGTGGCGAACGCGCCCGCGACGACGCTCCTGCGTGTCGGTTGCCGGCACGGCCACGCCGCCATAGGAAAACCTCGTTCGCTTGCTTTCTGTTCCGGCCGCCGCGCGGGTCCGCTCGCTGCGCGCGTGAGCGGTGCCACCTGCAGTCTCGCTCAGATTTCGCGCGAATTGCAGGGTGGCGCAAGTCCACCCGGCACGCCAGGGTGCGTCCGAGTTCGCGGGCTTCGCCCGAACCGGCCGTCGGGCCCACCGTTTCGCGAGCGCGGGCGTCGTGTTTCGGGTATGGGCCCTTGCCTTTGTGGCTGGCGCCCGCATGATCGGGCCTTGCGAACGTGGCGGGTAGTGCGGACCGGCTGAGGCACTTGTGGGCGGGGACCACGGCGATGAACGACATGGCGAGGCTCGACCAAGAAGCCGTTCTGCGGCATGCCCGTACCTGGATCGCGAACCTTTCGTCGGGCGTGCCCGAAGGCGCCACCACGGATGCCGAGCTGCTCGCGTACGCGCTGCGGAACATGCGCGATTTCAAGGGGCTCGGCGAATTCGTCTCGGACGCGGCAAGGCATGGCGTGCGCAGCCCCATGCTCGTTCGCCTCGAGGCGCAGGCCATGATCGAGACGGGCGACGTCGTTGCCGCCATCGCCTTGCTGAGCGACCTCGGTCAGAGGATCCCCGACACCGATCCCGAGGCCCGTCAGGCCCTCGGCCTCATCGGCCGCTGTTACAAGCAGGTCTTCCTCGATCGGGCCGCCAGTGCGCCGCACGAAGCCGCGGCTGCGGCCCTGAGGATGGCCATCCGCTACTATTCCGGCGGCCTCGTTCTGGCGACCATCGAGCATCCCGACTACCTCTGGCTGGCCATGAATGTCGCCGCCCTCGCCCACCGTGCCGAGTTCGAGGGCATCGAGCCACCGTTTCCGGTCGATTGGCGCGCCTTGGCGGAGCAGATCGACAAGGTCGTGGCGGCCGAGCGCGACGCCGGGCGGGTCACCGCATGGAACTGCGCCACGGCGGGCGAGGCGTGTCTGGCGCTCGGCGATGCCGCGCGTGCTGCCGCTTGGTTCGAACTTTATGCCGCCCGCAGCGATTCGAGCGCTTTTGCGCTCCACAGCACGTTGCGCCAACTCCGCGACGTCTGGAGGATCGATCCCGACAGGGGCCGCATCGGCCGGCTTTATTCGCTGTTGCAGGCGCGCCTCATCATGGTCGAGCAGGGCGAGGTCGACCTCGACCCGAAGACGGTCGCCGCCTTCCTGGCCGAGCGCGACGTCGATAGCGATCAGTTGGCCCGCCTGCTCGCCCCGCCGCGCAACCGGCGCTCGGCCACCGCCGAGGCGTCCGGTGGGGCTCAGGTGCCCGAGCGCGTCTTCAACGATGGCGCCTTCGAGGAATTTTCATCTCTGATGATCGGCGTGCAGCGCGCCCGCTCGATCGCGCGCATCGGCCGGGACGCAAGGCGCGGCACGGGAACGGGCTTTCTCGTACGCGGTGGTGATTTCATCCCGGCCCTCGGCAACGAGCGGGTGCTGCTGACCAACGCCCATGTGCTGACGCACGATTTCAGCCACGAGGCGCACCACCATGCCCTCTCTCGCGGCGAGGCGCTCGTCACGTTCACGGCCGCCGACGAGCATCGCCACTACCGCATCCGGCAGATCCTCTGGACGTCCCCGTTCGATGCCTTGGATGCCACCCTCGCCCGTCTCGATCCCGAGCCGCCGCCAGAGTTGGTGCCGTTGCCGGTCGCGCCGGTTCTGCCTCGCGCACGCCTCACCATGGCCGAGCGTCACCGGGTCTACATCTTCGGCCATCCGGGTGGTGGCGCGCTCCAGCTTTCGCTGCACGAGAACGACCTCCTCGAGCACAACTGTCCGGACGAGCACGAGCGGGCCCCCGCCCTCGTGCAGTTGCGCTACCTGACCCCGACCATGGGCGGCTCGTCGGGCAGCCCCGTATTCTTCGGGCGCGATTGGCAGGTCATCGGGCTCCATCACGCCGCTGGCGTTTTTGCCCCTCTCCTCGGCCAGGGGCCGGACTATGAGGCGAACCAGGCGATCTGGGTGCAGTCAATCGCACATGCGGCGCGCCGCGAGACCGCTCGCTGAGGAGCCGCCCGATCGCACGTCGCGGCCCGTGCCGTCAGCGCGATTGCCCGGCAAACGCGGCAATGGGCGCGGGCGCGCCGTATCTGGCTCCCGTCAGGCCCGCACGCGCGCCGATGTCGGATCGTACATCGGCTTGAGGCTCGCCTCGGCGGCAACGCGACGTCCCGCGACGTCCACCTCGTAGCGCGAGGCGAGCACCTGAGCATCGCTCTCGCCCCGTTCGCAGCTGACGTAGCCCATCGCGATGGCTCCCCCGAGGTGGTGGCCATAGTTGCCGGACGTCACGTAGCCGGCGAGCGCGCCGTCTCTGTAGATCGGCTCGAAGTGGTAGACGAGCGGCTCGGGATCGGTGAGACGGAACTGGAGCATTCGCCGCGTGAGCCCCTCCTGGCGCCGGCGTAGCACCGCCTCGCGGCCGATGAAGTCGCCGAACCGTGAGGCCTTCTTGTCCGCCTTGACGGCAAAGCCGAGCCCTGCCTCGAGCACGTGATCCTCATCCGACATGTCGTGACCGAAGTGCCGATAGGCCTTCTCGATCCGGCACGAGTCGAGGGCATGCAGCCCGGCCGGACGCAGGCCGAGACCGACGCCCTTCTCGAGGAGGCAGTCGAGCACGTGGCGCGCCTGATCGGCGCTCGCATAGAGTTCCCAGCCGAGCTCGCCGACGTAGCTGATGCGGTGTGCCCGAACAAGTCCCATGCCGAGTTCGATCTCGCGTGCCGTGCCGAACGGGAAGGCCGCATTGGAGAGGTCGGCCGGCGTGCACTGGCTGAGCACTTCGCGAGATTTCGGTCCCATCACCGCGATGACGCCCTCCCCCGCCGTCACGTCCGTTGCGATGCAGTGGGCCTCGTCCGGGATGTGCCGCTTCAGCCAATCGAGGTCACGCCGCACCGTCGCGGCCGGCGTGACGACGATGTACAGGGTCTCGCTGAGCCGGGTAACGGTGACATCGGCCTCGACGCCGCCGCGCCGGTTGAGCCATTGCGTATAGACGATGCGCCCGGGCTCGACGGCCATGTCGTTCGCCGAAACCCGTTGCAGAACGGCCTCCGCGTCCCGCCCCTCGACCCGGATCTTTCCGAACGAGGAGAGATCGAACAGCCCCGCTGCTTCCCGCACCGCCTTGTGCTCATCGCCCGAGTGCGCGAACCAGTTCTGCCGCCCCCACGAGTATTCGTAGGCCGGCTTTTCTCCGCTCGCCGCGCGCCCCGGCGGCAGGAACCAGTTCGCCCGCTCCCAGCCCGCCGTCTCCCCGAAACACGCGCCGAGCCCTTCGAGCCGGTCGTGCAGCGGGGTGCGGCGCACGCCGCGCGCGGAGGCGAATTGCCGGTAGGGGAAATGATCCGCATAGAGCAGCCCCAGCGTCTCGGTCACGCGGGCTTCGAGATATGTCCGGTTGGCCTGGAACCCCTGTATCCGCCGGATGTCGAAATCCCAGAGGTCGAATGGCGCTTCGCCCGCATCCATCCACTCGGCGAGCGCCTTGCCGGCGCCACCCGACGAGACGATACCGATGGAATTGAATCCACAAAGCATCCAGAAGCCGCCGACCCCCGGCGCCTCCCCCATCAGCCAGCGGTCGTCCGGTGTGAAGCTCTCCGGCCCGTTGAAGAAGGTGTGGATGCCGGCCGTCGCGAGCACGGGCAGGCGCTTGACCGCCATCTCGAGGATCGGCTCGAAATGCTCGAAGTCCTCCGGCAGTTGGTCGAAGCAGAAATCCTCCGGTATGCCCTTCATGCCCCAGGGCTTGGCCACCGGCTCGAAGGCACCGAGCAGGATTTTTCCGGCGTCCTCCTTGTAGTAGGCGCATTCCTCCGGCGCGCGCAGCACCGGCAGGTTGCGTGGCAGATCCGCGATCGGCTCGGTCACGATGTAGAAGTGCTCGCAGGCCTGCAACGGCGTTGCGACGCCCGCCATCGCGCCGACCTCCCGTCCCCACATGCCGCCGCAGTTGACGACGATATCGGTCTCGATCGCTCCCTGGTCGGTGGTCACGCCCCGGACGCGGCCCTTTTCCACCTTGATACCCGTAACCTTGACGCCCTCGATGAGGCGCGCGCCGGCCTGCCGGGCCCCCTTTGCCATGGCGAGGGCGACGTTGGCCGGGTCGGCCTGCCCGTCGCGCACGATGAACATTCCGCACCTGAGGTCGGTGACGTTGAGGAGCGGATATTTGTCGAGGCACTCTTTGGGCGAGAGCATGTGCGTCTCGAGCCCGTTCATGTTGACGGCCGCCGCCAGCCGGCGCACCTCGTCCTCGCGCTCGGCCGACTTGACGGCGAGCAGGGAGCCGTTGCGCTTCATGCCGGTCGATATTCCGGTCTCGGCCTCGAGGCTCTCGTAAAGGTCGGCCGAGTACATCGAGAGGCGCTGTACGTTGGGGCTCATGCGCCCCTGCGAGATGAGACCGGCGGCATGCCAGGTCGTGCCCGAGGTGAGCTGCTTGCGCTCGAGCAGAACGACGTCCTTCCAGCCCAGCTTGGCGAGGTGGTAGGCGACCGAGCATCCGGCGACGCCGCCGCCGATGATCACGCAGCGCGCCGACTTGGGGAGCTCCGTTGCCATGATTTACACTCCGTGATGTCCGAACAGTCCGAACCTTCGAGCCTGACACTATGTCCCTTCACTCGGCCCCGCGCCCGCTCAGTCCTTGCCCCGCCAAGGCACCAGCCAGCGCTCGATCACCCGCATCGCCACGTCGATCGTATAGCCGATGACGCCGATGATGATGATGCCCATGATGACGATGTCGGTGAGCTGGAATTTCGAGGCCACCATGATCATCATGCCGGAGCCCTTCTCGGCCGCGACGAGTTCGGCCGCGACCACCGTCGACCAGCAGACGCCCATGGCGACGCGCGCGGCAGTGAAAATTTCCGGCAGCGCGTTGGGGAAGATGACCCGCGAGAGAATCTGCCAGCGCGAGGCCCCGAGGCTGTAGGCCGCATGCACCTTCTGGATGCCGACCCCCGAAACGCCCGCCCGTGCGCCGATCGCCATGATCCAGAGCGCGGCGAGGAAGAGGAGGATGATCTTGGCGACTTCCCCGATTCCCGCCCAGATGATGACCAGTGGAATGAGCGCGAGCGGCGGCACCGGGCGCATGAACTCGACGATCGGATCGAACCAGCCGCGCACCCAGCCGTTGAGCCCCATCGCAAAGCCGAGCGGAATGCCGATCAGGCTGCCGAGAATGAAACCGACGAAGACGCGAAAGAGCGAATAGCCGACATGCTCGCTGAGCGTCGAATTCCGATAGCCGGAATTCCATATCTCGATGAAGCGGCTGACGACTCCCTCGGGCGGCGGCAGATAGACGGGATCGGTTTGCCAGCCGAGATAGGGCTTGAAGAAGAGGCGGTTGCCGGGGGCGAGGATGACCTCACCGCCGTCGACGGGTACACTCTCGGAAACCTTGATGGCCTGCCCCGCGACGCTGGTTATCGTCAGCCCCTTGCCCTTGTCGCGGTCGTTCGCGAGCACGCTGACAGAGGCCCCGATGCGCGCGTTGGTGTAGGCGAAATCATCCGTCGCCGGCCCGTCGGACGCCAGCTCCGTGGGCCTGGCGGGGGGGCTTTCGCCCCGCTCGATGACGACGATCGTCACCTTCGCCTCGCCCTTGGCACCATCCTCGCCCACCACCGTGTAGGATACGTTCGTGGTTCCAAGGAACGGCGCCGGAGCGTGGAACGGCACCAGCCGCGAGCCTGTGAAGACACCCCAGAAGAGGAATATCGCAAAGACCGAGAGGATGGAGGCGATGCGGTTGGCGGTGATCGCGCTCTCGTCGCCGAATGTAACGGTCTTGCGCTCGACGAAGCTGGACTTGCGCAGTCCGAGCATTGAGAGCAGGTCCATCGTCAAGCCTCCTGCCGGCCCATGATTTCTTCTTCCATGTCCCAGATCATCTCGAGGATTTCCTCGCGCCTTTGGGCGAACTCGGGGTGCTTCTTGATCTGGCGCAGGTCCGTTGCCACGCCGAGTTCGGCGAACGGCAGGCGGTATTCCTTGTGGATGCGCCCGGGTCGCGGCGCCATCACCAGCAGCCGTTCGCCGAGCAGCAGCGCTTCCTCGACGGAATGTGTGATGAGGATGATGGTCTTGCCGGTTTCCTTCCAGAGCCTCAGTACGAGCCCTTGCATCTTCTCGCGTGTCAGCGCGTCCAGGGCTCCGAGCGGTTCGTCCATGAGGATGAGGTCGGGATCGTTGGCCAGACAGCGCGCGAGCGCGACGCGCTGCTGCATGCCTCCCGAGAGTTCGTAGATCATCTTATCGCCGAAGTCCTTGAGCCCCACGGTGATCAGGAGATGATCGACGATGTCGTTGATCTCCGCCCGTGGCACCCCCTTCATCTCGGGCCCGAACCCGATGTTCCGGCGCACGCTCATCCATTCGAAGAGCGCTCCCTTCTGGAACACCATGCCGCGTTCGGGATGTGGGCCTCGAATCTCGTGGTCACCGAGGATGGCGCGCCCGCTGGTCGGTGCGAGGAACCCGGCGACGATGTTGAGCAGCGTCGTCTTGCCGCAGCCGGATGGGCCGAGCACCGAGAGCAGCTCGCCCTGCTTCAGCGTGAGATTGATGTTCTTGAGCGCTTCGATCGCCGAACCGTTCGGCAGCCGGAAGGTCATCGAGAGGTTTTCGATTGTGAGGTCCGACATGCTCGCCCGTGTTGGCCTCCCGTTGGCGCTCGTCTCGGTTGGCAGTGCCCCCGATTCATGTCTCCCGTGGCGAGTTGTCGGCGGCCGCTGCGGTCAGTCCTCGCCTCTTGCCGTCGCGGCCGGGGTTGCAGCCCGGCCGCGACGCTGTTCGTCATACCGTTCGAGGCGCTGGCATCACATGCCCTTGGCGGCCTGCAACGGACCGGTGTTGATCGCGCTCTCGTAGGAGTCGCGCGCCGAGGGGATGTTGCCGGTGGAGACGAAGAAGTCGGCCACGCCCTTCACGAAGGTCGGCGTGCCGCCGCCGAACCACTTCTCGCCGAGCTGCTCGTCGACGGTCGGGAAGTGGAAGTTGTCGAGCGTCGCCTTCGTGGCGACTTCGTCCATGCCCGCGTCCTTGGCGATCACGGGGATCATCTCGGCGGCCTTGGAGAGATACATCTGGTTGGCGTCCGCGGTGACGCGCAGGAACTTGGCGACGAGATCCGGGTTCTCGGCGACGAACGTGGAAGGCGCGCTCGTCACGTCGAAGACGAAAATCCCGAGGGCTTCCTTTTCGGCTCCGGTCAGCAGCACGTTGCCGTGCTCCTTCATGCGCCGCAGTGCGCCGCCCCAGCCGCACACCATGTCGAGGTTGCCGCCGGCGAACGCGGCCGCGCCATCCTGCGGCGACATGTCGACGATCTCGAGCTTGCTGGTGTCGATGCCGAAGTGCGCCATCTGCTTGAGGAAGCCGAAGTGCGCCGCCGTGCCGATCGGCACGCCGACCTTCTTGCCCTCGATCGCCTTGGCGTTGTCCTTGGTGATGCCGTGCGAGGCGCGCACCACGCAGTTGTCGTTCTCGGAATAGCTGACCGCGATATCGACGATCTGGAGGTCCTGTCCGGCCGAGGTCGCGACCACGAACGGCGGCACGCCCTGGCTGACCGAAAGGTGCACGTCGCCTGACGCCATGGCCGCCGACATCGCCGTGCCCGTCTCGAATGCACGCCAGTTGATCTTGATCCCGAGCGCCTTCTCATAGGTGCCCATGACCTTGGCGTACTGGAACGGCATCGGCCATTCGAGGAAGTACGCGACCGTGATCTCGCTCGGGGCAGCGGTGCTCGGCTGCGGGGCCGAGGCGATGCCCGCGGCGGCGATGCCCGCCGCTGCGACAGTCCAAAGGATTTTCATAGTCCTCACTCCCTTCTAGTAGCACCAGCCGGTTGGCTGGGGGGCCATTGAGCTCGCACCACCGTCTCGGTAAAGACGTGGCGGCACGCGCGCAAGCTCGGCGCGCGTGCCTGTGGTGGCCCGCGACGCCTCGACGTTTCCTCCGGTTGCAGTCGCCCCGCTTCTGCGTCGGGGCGTCCTGCGGCAGTCCCGCGCCGCCGTCAGGCGGTCTCGGCCTCGAGCGTGCGACGCAGGATCGTGACAAGATCGTCGATCTGCGACTTTTCGACGACCAGGGGCGGCGCGATGATACCCGCATCGCCGGTGAATTTGATGTGCAGCCCTTCCCAGAAAAGTTTTTTCTGGAGCTTGGTGCCGCGCGCGCCGGGCTTACCGCCCTCCGTTGCCACGTCGATCGCCGCCATCAGTCCGTAGCCACGGATATCCGTGACGATCTTGAGGTCGCGCAGGTCGAAGACAGCGTCGAGGAAGTAGCTCGAAAGCTCCGCCGCCCGGTCGAACAGCTTCTCGCGATTGTAGATTTCCATGGTCGCGAGCCCTGCCGCGCAGGCCGCCGGATGCGCCGAGTAGGTGTAGCCGTGGAAGAACTCGATCGCCCCCTCCGGCGCCTTGTTGACGACGGTGTCGTAGATCTCGTCCTTGACCGCGACGGCCCCCATCGGTTGAGCGCCATTGGTGATCGCCTTGGCCATCGTCATGATGTCGGGCGTGACGCCGAAGGCCTGCGAGGCGAACGGCTTGCCGAGCCGCCCGAAGCCGGTGATGACCTCGTCGAACACCAGCAGGATGCCGTGCTGGTCGCAGATTTCGCGCAAGCGCTCGAGATAGCCCTTCGGCGGCACCAGGCAGCCGGTCGAGCCCGCGATCGGTTCGACGAACACCGCCGCGATCGTCTGGCCGCCGTACATCTGCACGGCCCGCTCGAGATCGTTGGCGAGGTCGACGCCGCCGTGCTCGCCCTGACCGCGCGTATAGCGGTTCTCGGGCAGCCACGTGTGCCGGATGGTGGCGACGTACGGCATGGTCAGCGGGAAGGTGTCGCGGTTGCGCACCATGCCCGACAGCGAGACGCCGCCGATGTTGACGCCGTGGTAGGCCCGCTCGCGCGTCACCATGCGCATCCGCGCGTTCTGGCCGCGGGCGTTGTTGTAGGCCATCACGATCTTCAGCGCCGTGTCGATCGCCTCCGATCCCGAGTTGGCGAAGAACACGTGATTGATGCCGTCCGGCGTCAGCTTGGCCACTTCACGGGCGAGCTGGAAGGAGCCCGGGTGGCCGAGCTGGAAATGCGGCGTGTAGTCGTTCGTCTTGAGCTGCTGGTAGACGGCCTCGGAGATCTCCGTGCGGCCGTGCCCACAGGCGACGTTGAAGAGCGCCGACGAGCCGTCGAGCAGCTTGCCGCCCTTGTGGTCCCAGAAATAGCAGCCCTCGGCCTTTACGACGAGCCGGGGGTTTTCCTTGAAGTCCCGATTGCCGGAGAACGGCATCCAGTGCTCTTCCAGGGAGTTCGCATTGAACTGCATGACATCCTCACGATGATCTGGCGCCAGCCTCGGCCCTGCGCTCGCGCCGAGTGTGCGCGAAGTGCGTGGTCCAGGCAATGGCGCGCCGGTCGGCCGGGGGTCGACTTGCCTCGTCAAGGCGCTGACGGTAGCTTCGGCGGGGCGAGCGCCACAGAGCCAGTTGGCGGCCGATCTTGATTCCAGTCGATTGGTGTGGGCGCCGCCCGCGATGCGTGATCTGCTCTTTCATCTGCAGCCCCAGGGCCAGTCGAGCCTTCAGTCGCAGATTCGCGAAAAACTGGTCGATGCGATCACCGGCGGCCAGATTCCGAGGAACGAGCGCCTGCCGTCCTCGCGCCAGCTCTCGCGCATGCTCGGCGTCTCACGCAACACCGTGACGCTCGCGTATCAGACACTGATCGACGACGGCTTCATCGTCGCCCGCGAGCGCAGCGGCTATTTCGTCAACGAGGCGGTCCTCGACGGTCGCCTCTCGGCCCCCTCGCGCCAGCGCGACGGTCACATCGACTGGACCGGGCGCTTTCGCGTGCGCCCATCGCGCCAGGCCAACATCTCCAAGCCGACCGACTGGCACCGTCATCCGTTCCCGTTCATCTACGGTCAGGTCGACGATGCGCTCTTTCCGGTCGCCGAGTGGCGCGACTGCTCCCGCCGCGCGCTCGGCCGACAGTGGCTCGACACCTGGACCGCCGATCACCACGCCAGCGACGACGCCATGCTGGTCGAGCAGATCCGCACGCGCATCCTGCCACGCCGCGGCATCCTCGCCGACGACGACGAGATCCTGATCACCGTGGGTGCTCAGCAGGCTCTCTATCTCGTCGCGAGCCTCTTCGTGACCCCGCGCATGCGCGTCGGCATCGAAAACCCCGGCTATCCGGACATCCGCAACATCTTTTCGCTGCGCACCGATGCCGTCGTGCCACTTCCGCTCGATGCCGGCGGCCTCCTCGTCGGTCCCGAGATCGCGGGTTGCGGCCTCGTCTATACCACCCCGAGCCATCAGGCCCCGACCGGCGTGACGATGCCGGACGAGCGTCGACGCGCGCTGTTGGCCTGGGCCGAGAGCAGCGACGCGCTCATCGTAGAGGACGACTACGAACTCGAGACCAACTTCGTCTCCAAGCCCAGTCCAGCTTTGAAGTCGTGGGATCGCGACGGCCGCGTGATCTATGCCTCGAGCCTTTCGAAGACGCTCTTTCCGGGCCTGCGCCTGGGCTTCATCGTCGCCGATCCCGAGGTGATCCGCGAGGCACGCGCATTGCGGCGGTTGATGGTGCGCCATCCCCCCAACCTGCCGCAGCGCACCGCCGCCCTCTTCATCGCCCTCGGCCACTACGAATCGATGCTCATGCGCTACCGCCGCAGCCTCGCCGTTCGCTGGGCCGAGATGCGCCGCAGCGTGCGCGTGCACTTGCCGCGCCACGAACTGATGCCGAGCCTCGGCGGCTCCAGCGTGTGGCTGCGCGGGCCGGAAGGCTTCGATGCCAATCGTTTGGCCCGCGAGGTGCTCGAGGAAGGGGTTGTGCTCGAACCGGGCGACATCTATTTCGCCGACCGCGATCCGCCCCGCAACTGCTACCGCCTCGGCTTTTCGTCCATCGACGTCGGTGCCATCGACGAGGGCATACGGCGCATCGCCGAGGTCTCCCGGCGCCAGGAGCAGCGCTCGCCCGGCTCGCCATGACTGGATCTCACTGCGCGCGCTGGCACCAGAATTGCGGCGACCCTGGCTCTATCTGACCCCATTGCCCCGGCCCTAGATGAATGAGACGCGCGGCAAGTCGGCGGCGCCCTGCGCCCCTCCGCGTGCCCCTTAAACCCTGGCGGAGACTGCGGTCATGCTCATCGGCGTACCCAAAGAGATCAAGGTTCGAGAGTACCGGGTCGGCATGACGCCGACGAACGTGCGCGAGGTCGTAGCGCATGGCCACAGCGTCCTCGTGGAAACCGGTGCGGGCGATGGCATCGGCATCACGGATGCCGTCTATGAGCAGGCCGGCGCAAAGATCGCCGCCACTGCCGCCGACGTCTTCGCCAAGGCCGACATGATCGTGAAGGTCAAAGAGCCCCAGGCCGTGGAGCGCAAGATGCTGCGCAAGGGCCAGGTGCTGTTCACCTACCTGCACCTTGCTCCCGATCCGGCCCAGACCAAGGACCTCGTCGACAGTGGCGCCACCTGCATCGCCTACGAGACCGTGACGTCCTCTGCCGGCACTCTGCCGCTGCTCGCACCGATGTCCGAGGTCGCCGGCCGCCTCTCCATTCAGGCGGGGGCCTACTTCCTCGAGAAGGCCCATGGCGGCCACGGTGTTCTCCTCGGCGGCGTGCCGGGGGTCGATCCCGCGAAGGTGGTCGTCATCGGCGGCGGCGTCGTCGGCCGCCACGCCATCCACATCGCCCTCGGCATGGGCGCCGACGTCTGGGTGATCGACCGCAGCGTCGACGTGCTGCGCTCCCTCTGGATGCAGTTCGGCCGCCCGCTCAACACCGTCTTTTCCACCCGTGACGCCATCGAGAAGCACTGCATGGAAGCGGACCTCGTCATCGGTGGCGTTCTCATCCCCGGCGCGGCCGCACCCAAGCTCGTCACGCGCGATCTGGTCGCCAAGATGAAAACCGGCTCGGTGATCGTCGACGTCGCCATCGACCAGGGCGGCTGCTGTGAGACCTCCAAGCCGACGACGCACGACGACCCGACCTACATCGTCGATGGCGTCATCCACTATTGCGTCGCCAACATGCCCGGTGCCGTGCCCAAGACCTCGGCCCATGCCCTCAACAACGCCACGCTTCCGTTCGTGATGGCGCTTGCCGACAAGGGCTGGCGCAAGGCCCTCAAGGACAATCCTCATCTCAAGAACGGCCTCAACGTGCACGAAGGCAAGATCACGCACCCGGCCGTCGCCGAGGCCCTTGGCTATGCCTTCGTCGATCCGGACAGTGTCCTCTGATGTCTGCGGGAATAACCTTCCACGCTGCTCCCGGTAGCGCCACGGCCCGCGTCCTCGTCGACAACGAGCGCACGACGGTGACCGAATGGCGTTTCCGTCCCGGTGAAAACACCGGATGGCACCGCCACGAGCGTGACTACGTGGTGGTGCCGATGCTCGACGGGCGCGTCCGGCTGGCCGAGCCGGGCGGCATCGAGCGCGTCGTCGCCATGAAGGCAGGTGAGCCCTACTACCGCGCCGCTGGCGTCGAGCACGACGTCATCAACGCGGGTGACGCGGACTATGTCTTCATCGAGGTCGAATTCAAATAGCCGGCCATCGTGGTGGCGCCGTGCGCGCCGCTGCGCCGAACACTGCCGGGCACCTGTCAGGGAAGGAAAAACAAAGTGCGCATGACCACCGAGGAGGCCTTTGTCAAGGTGCTCCAGATGCATGGGATCGACCAGGCGTTCGGCATCATCGGCTCGGCCATGATGCCGATCTCGGATATTTTTCCGGCAGCCGGCATCACGTTCTGGGACTGCGCGCACGAGTGCAACGCCGGAATGATGGCCGACGGCTACACCCGCTCGACCGGCAAGATGTGCATGGCGATCGCGCAGAATGGGCCTGGCATCACCAATTTCGTAACGCCCATCAAGACCGCCTATTGGAACCACACGCCACTCCTGCTCGTTACCCCTCAGGCCGCCAACCGCACCATCGGTCAGGGCGGCTTTCAGGAGATCGAGCAGATGGCCCTCTTCGAGGATATGGTCTGCTACCAGGAAGAGGTGCGCGATCCGTCCCGCATCGCCGAGGTGTTGAACCGCGTCATCGAGAAGGCATGGCGGGCGAGCGCCCCTGCCCAGATCAACGTGCCGCGCGACTATTGGACCCAGGTGATCGACATCGATCTGCCCCAAGTCGTTCGCCTCGAGCGCCCGGCCGGCGGCGAGAGCGCCGTCGCCGATGCCGCCCGTCTGCTTTCCGAGGCGCGTTTTCCCGTGATCCTCAACGGCGCTGGTGTCGTCCTCGGCGGTGCCATCGAGGCGAGCCGCCTCCTCGCCGAACGGCTCGATGCGCCGGTCTGCTGCGGCTACCAGCACAACGACGCCTTTCCGGGCTCCCACCCGCTCTTTGCCGGACCGCTCGGCTACAACGGTTCGCGCGCGGCCATGGAGCTGATCTCGAAGGCCGACGTCGTGCTCGCGCTCGGCACCCGGCTCAACCCGTTCTCGACGCTTCCAGGCTACGGCATCGACTACTGGCCGAAGGACGCGCGGATCATCCAGGTGGATATCAATCCCGATCGCATCGGCCTCACCAAGAAGGTGACGGTCGGCATTTGCGGCGATGCCCGCAAGGTCGCCGAGGCGATCCTGCAGCGGCTCGCGCCGGCTGCGGGGGACGCTGGTCGCGCTGAGCGCAAGGCTCTGATCCACAAGACGAAGTCTGCCTGGCTGCAGGCCCTTTCGTCGATGGATCACGAGGACGACGATCCGGGGACCACCTGGAACGAGCGCGCCCGCGCCGCCCATCCGGACCGCATGTCGCCGCGCATGGCCTGGCGCGCCATCCAGGCGGCGCTGCCCAAGGAGGCGATCATTTCCTCCGACATCGGCAACAACTGCGCCATCGGCAACGCCTATCCGACCTTCGAAAAGGGGCGGAAATACCTGGCGCCTGGCCTTTTCGGCCCCTGCGGCTACGGTTTCCCCTCCATCCTCGGGGCCAAGATCGGTTGTCCCGACGTGCCTGTCGTGGGCTTCGCCGGCGACGGCGCCTTCGGCATCTCGATGAACGAGCTGACCGCCTGCGGCCGCGACGAATGGCCGGCCATAACGATGGTGATCTTCCGCAACTACCAGTGGGGAGCGGAAAAGCGCAATTCCACCCTCTGGTTCGACGACAATTTCGTCGGAACCGAGCTCGACCTCGACGTCAACTATGCGCGCATCGCCGAGGGCTGTGGCCTCAAAGGGGTGCAGGTGACGTCCATGGCGGCCCTGACGGAGGCGCTGCGCACCGCGATCGATGCTCAGATGAACGCCAAGGTCACGACCCTCATCGAGGTGATCCTCAACCAGGAACTCGGCGAACCGTTCCGTCGCGACGCCATGAAGAGGCCGGTTCGGGTCGCCGGCATCCGCCGGGAGGACATGCGCCCGCAGCAGGGCGCCTGATCAGCGTGGACGGCGGGTGGAGCGGGGTGAACCCGGGCCACCGCCGCGGCGAATGGATCGAATCGAAGGGCGGCGGGCGTGACGGGCGAATTTGCCGCATTGCCCCTCGGGCTCGGTGAAGCGGGGGCGGCGTTCCTCGCGCTCGCCGTGCTCGGCGCGGGCTTCGTGCGTGGCTACGCCGGCTTCGGCTTTTCCGCCCTCGTCGTCTCGGCGTCCGCCTTCGTCACCAATCCGCTCCTCGTCGTACCTGTCGTGATGCTCCTCGAGATCGCGGCGACCGTCGGCCAGGCGCCGCGTGCCTGGCCCGACCTCGACCGGCGTCTGACGCTTCTCCTCCTCGCCGGCGCCGTCGTTGCCTTGCCGCTCGCCGTGGCGCTGCTGACGCTGCTTTCGGTTGATCACCTGCGGCTGGTGATCTCGGGCTTCATCCTGGCCATCTCCCTGGCGCTGCTCATGGGCTGGACGTTGCGCCGCGCGATCGGGACGGGCGGCACCTTTGGTGTCGGCCTCGTCTCGGGCTTTGCCAATGCCGCTGCTGTCGGTGGGCTCCCGGTCGCGCTCTTCATGACGGCTCAGGCGATCCCCGCCCGCCGTTTCCGCGCGACCATGATTTTCTATCTGACCGCCATCGATCTCGCGGCCCTGCCGATGCTTTGGCTGGCCGGCGTCTTCACGCGCGAGAGCGTCGTTGCCGCTTTGTTAGCGCTGCCGCTCATGGTGCTCGGCGTCACCCTCGGCGGCCGTCGCTTCCTGTCGACCCCGCCCGAGAGCTTCCGGCGCATGGTGATCGCGCTGCTCGCCGTCCTGGCCGGCCTCGGCCTCGCGAAATCGCTGATTTGAACCGGCCGGGCGGCCATCGAGAAATGCCCGCCGCGGCGGCGCGGTGAGAGGTCGTCGGATTGACATCTATAGCGTAGTTATCCAAGTATATCGGAAATCGCGTATAACCGCATAACTTCGCTAGAGATCGATGGACCCGGTTCGCAATCCTTACTCGCCCGGCGCCGGCACGCAGCCCCCCGAACTGGCCGGGCGCGCGGCGTTGCTCGACATGGCATCGATCGCCCTGCAACGCATTGCTCGAGGCCGGGCGGCGCAGAGCCTGATCCTGGTTGGCCTGCGCGGTGTCGGCAAGACGGTTCTGCTCAACCGTATGCGCGAAATCGCCGAGGAGCACCACTATCGGACGGTTCTCATCGAGGCGCACGAAGGCAAGTCCCTGCCCGAGCTTCTGGCGCCGAGGTTGCGGGAAATCCTGTTGAACCTCAACCGCATGCATGCGGCCAAGGCCGCGTCCGGCAGGGCGTTGCGGGCGCTCGTGGGTTTCGTGCGCTCGATCAAGATCACGATCGGCGAGATCGACATCGGCATTGGCATGGGCTCGGACCAGGGTGTCGCCGACAGCGGCGACGTCGAGGCGGACCTGCCCGTGCTGATGGTTCTGGTCGCGCAGGCAGCCGAGGCGGCTGGAACTCCGGTTGCGATACTCATCGACGAGATCCAGTATTTGAAGTCGCAGGAGTTCAGCGCGCTGATCATGGCCATCCACGCCGTCAACCAGCGCAACCTGCCGCTGGCGCTGGTCGCCGCCGGCCTTCCGCAGACGCTTGGCCTCGCGGGCAATTCCAAGTCTTACGCGGAGCGACTGTTCAGGTTCCCCATGATCGGGCCGCTGACGCCCGAGGACGCGCGCACTGCGCTCGTTGATCCGGCGCGTGCGGAGGGGGTCGAATACACCGAGCCTGCCGTTGCGGAAATCCTCCGTGTAACGGAGCGCTACCCCTATTTCCTCCAGCAGTGGGGATATGAGGCCTGGAACGCGGCCGAAGCGAGCCCGATCGACATCGCGATCATGCCAGCCGTGACCGCGGCTGCGATCGCCGAGCTGGACGAGAGTTTTTTCAAGGTTCGCTTCGAGCGTTGCACGCCGTCGGAAAAGCGCTACATGCGTGCGCTCGCCGAGTTTGGCCCGGGGGCGCATCGCTCCGGAGACATCGCCGACCTGCTCGGTGTCAAGGTGCAGTCGGTCGGGCCGGTCCGCAACAGCCTCATCAAGAAGGGCATGATTTATTCGCCGTCGCACGGCGACACCGAGTTCACGGTCCCGATGTTCGACCAGTTCATGCGCCGTGTCATGCCACAGGTGCCACCGGCCTGAGCCCGCGGCCCCGCGCCATGCCTACCGCCCCATCGCCGAGCGTGGCAGGCGCACCGGAAAGCGTGCGCGGATCGCCTCGTCGACCTCGACCGGGATGTGGCGAGGATGAAAATCCGAGAGAATCGCCTTCTTGCGTGCGATGGCCGTCTCGATGATGTCCGGCCGTCCCGCCTCGTCCCACTCCTTGGGGCTCATGCGGTTGCCGATCTTGGGATAGATGTACTCCGTCTGCATCAGCGAAAGAGTCTGGCCGTGCCCGAGGTAGTGTCCGGGCCCGGAGAGACAAACGTCGCGGATGGTCTCGACCGAGAGCGCCTCGTCCCCGACATCGATGCCGCGCACGCAGCGCATGCACTGCCCCAGCATGTCGTTGTCGATGATGAGGCTTTCCAGGCAGAAGCCGAGCAGCGAGGCGTGCATGCCGGCGGACTCGTAGACGAGATTGACGCCCGCGAGCCCGGCCATGACGTTGGTGATGCCCTTTTCATAGCCGGCCTGGACGTCCGGCAGCTTGGAATCCGCCATGCCCGCCGCCGAGCCACCAGGGAGATCGAAATACTGCGCCATCTGCCCGCACGCCGCCGTCAGCAGCGCCTGCTCGCCCGAGCCGCCCGACATCGCCCCGGTTCTGAGGTCGGAAACGAATGGCCACGTCCCGAAAATTGCCGGGTGGCCGGGCACGAGCGCGTTGACGTAGACGAGCCCGCCGAGCACTTCCGCGACCGCCTGCACCACAGCACCTGCTATCGCGGCCGGCGCCGTCGCGCCCGCCTGACCCGCCGACAGCAACAGCACCGGCATGCCACCCCGCACCGCCGCTTCGAGACACCGGCAGGCGTCCTCGGCGAACTTCAGCGGCGGCACGACGAAGCAGTTCGATTGCGAGACGAAGGGCCGCGCCCGCCATTTGTCCTCCCCGCCTGCCACCATGTGCAGCATGGCGATCGTCTCGTCGACGTGCTCGGGCAGAACGAAGCTGGCGCCGACGTGTTTTCGCGTCGCCGATACCGCCGCATAGACGGTATTGAAATCGAGATCGCGCGGGTCAGGCAGGTCGCGCGCCACCATCGGGCGCTGGAAGTAGTGGATGTTGTCCATCAGCTCGACGATGCGCCCTGCGTCGTAGATGTCCTTGAGATAGGATTCGCGATAGCTGCGCGTCTCGAGGTCGACCACGTGCACCGCCGCCCCGGCGGTTCCGTAGTGCACCTTGCGCCCCATGGGGTGCAGGTCGTGCTCCTCGCTCTGACCGTAGAGCGGGAAATGCCGGGCCGCGCCCGCGATCACATCCTCGACCACCGCCCGCGGGAATTTGAGGCGGCCACCTTCGTAGATGGCGCCGCGCGCGGTGCACGCCTCGATGCAGCTCGGGATGGCGTCGGCGTAGCCGATCTCTTCCAGAACCGTGAAAACCGCGTCGGCGATGCGCTTTTGCGCGGCGGCATCGAGCGGCTGGAAGCGACCGCCCTCGAGGCCGGCGCGCACGGGAGCAAGGTCCGCCGCCAGCGGTTGAGAGCGAAGCTCCCGCCGCGCGTCGCGTCCCCCGCTCCTGCGCTTGCGAGCGCTCGTCTCTTCGATCGCGGCCATGATAACCTCCAGAGCCAATGCGCCTTGCCCCGCATGTTGCGCCGCGGGCATGGCGCGCCGCGTCGGCCTTGCCGCGCGCAATTCGTCGATCATCTCGTGGCAGAATTCGCCTTTCGGCGCGCGACCGGATGCGACGCCCAATGGCGTCCTGGGAGTTCCCGATCAGCCGCGGCGGGGCAGCGGCTGTGTCGGCTCGATCTCGGCGCATTCTCCGTCGCCGCGGGCCTGAACGACGAAAACCGTGGCATTGTCCTGGTAGGGCTCGGCCGCGGCCGCGACCGCCTCGAGCAGCGCATCCGCTACTCGATCCGCGCCTTCCCCCTGCTGCCGACGCAGGATCGCCTCGATGACCCCTTCCGGCAACGTTTCCAGTCCGTCGCTTGCCAGCAGGACGCAGTCGTTGGCCTCGAGTGCGATCGGCTCGTCCGGCAGGTCGATCATTTCCATCGAGCGCCCCGTGAGCGCCGAGCGCAGATGGTGTCGTCGCGGCGAATGACGGGCCTCGAGGCGGTCCATGAGGCCGCGCTCGGCGAGGTCGTCGAGAACCGGTGCCATGGAATGGTCGGCGTTGAGGCGACGCAGCCGACCGTTCCGGAAGAGATAGAGGAGCGAATCACCAACGCTGACCCAGCGCAGCCCGTCGGCATCGATGACCGCCGACACCAGCGTACAGCCCATGCCGTCGAACTGCGGTTCCTCGATCGTCCGCTGCATGATGGCGGCGTTGGCCGCCTCGAGGGCCGAGAACCGGCGGTCCCTTTCGGTGCTGCGTCGCATGACGTCGAGGAAGGCCTCGACCGCCGTCCGGCTGGCCTCCTCGCCCGCGGCATGTCCGCCCATCCCGTCGGCGACGACGGCGACCAGCATTTGCGCCCCTGCATCGCTCCCGTCGGCTGCGAGCACGGTGGAGCCGCAGGCATCCTCCTGGTTTTCACGGGCGCCGATGATCGCGGCACTGGCATGGGCGAAATGCGTGATGCTCATTCGAGATCGGCGAACTCCGACCAATCGAAGTCTTCCCCGCAGAACGGCACGAACACCATCTGCGTCTGGCCCATCGTGATGACGTCAATGGGCTGGAGCTTCACTGCCGAGGTCGGTTTGTGCTCGTTGACCGAGACGACGTTGGTCTTCGAGAGGTTGGGAACGAAAAGGAATTCGCGGTCCGCCGCATCGTAGCGGACGTAGGCCTGCTCCTGGCTCGAAATCGAATCGTCGCCGAAGTCGATCGGCACGCGGTTCGTGGTCGCCCGCCCGATGGTGTTGTTGCCGGTAAAGAGCGGTCGGAACGCACCGAGCCCCGGTCCACCGATGATCACCAGCCAGGCAACCACCGGCTCCTGGTGGAAATCGGTCCGCGTCGGACGGCGCTGGCCTCGGATGATCTGGGTCTTGGGAACGTTCATCGCGCTGCTGTCTCCCCGGATCTGAGGCGTCGGGCGCGCCTCGGCGCCGCTGCTTGGCGGCGGAGCGGCGGGCCGCACCGCACGCTCGGCGGAGCCGCCGGCGTGCGACTCGCTGGATGCGGGCTGTTGGATCGCCTCGGCCCGGTTTGCCGCATCGGCATCCTCGTTGGCAAGTGCGTCGTTGACGGCATTGAGCGCCTGGCGAAGCGAATCCTGTCGTTGCGCGAGTGTCTCGACCGGGCGAGGTGGCTTGTCGGCGCGCCGCGCGATCACCACCATCTGCTCTTCCGCGGCCCCGGGCGCGTTGGGCGTCGCCGCCGGGCGTCCGCCCGCCCCCGCGTCCGCTCGACGATCGTCACCAGCCATCGCAACCTCCCCCTGGTATCCGGCCTGCCGCCGGCTCGGCGTCTTCGCCATCGAGCTGAGCCCCGCCATACTCCCGGCCCGAGCACGAATTGTTGCCGCGCCAGTTGGCGAACTTGTGGCGGTCGCGACCAATTGTCACGGTCGCGTTCGCCGGGCCGCCGACATCCTCGGCGTCTCGAGCGTCGCTCGCCGGCCCCCGTCCGCCTGTGGACGGTCCGACACCGATGGCGCACATCTCCTTACTTCGGCCATTTGCTGTTGCCAGCAATCACCATCATCGTATGGCATGGCCTGAACGAGGCCGCTACGCTGCGTGGGGTCCAGGCAATAGGGCCGAGCCGGGACGGCAGGGGGATCATGGACCATCTGCTCGCATTGCCGCAGGGAACCGAGCTCGTCGGCGATTTCAGCCTGAAACGGGTGCTCGGCGCTGGCGGCTTCGGGATCACCTATCTGGCGCGCGACCTCCAGCTCGATCGCAATGTCGCGATCAAGGAGTATTTCCCGAGCGAATTCGCCGCGCGCGAGGGCGCCGCGATGGTCCGCTGCCGCTCCCAGTCGAGCGAAGTCGACTATCGCACCGGCCTCGAGCGGTTCGTCGACGAGGCTCAGGCGCTGGCCCGCTTCGAACATCCCAACATCGTGCGCGTGTTCCGCTACTTCCGCGCCAACAATACGGCCTACATGGTGCTGCAGTTCGAGGCTGGGCGGAGCCTGAAGGGCTGGCTCGACGATCTCGGCCGTCGCCCGCTCCAGTCGGAACTCGACAGCATCCTCTTGCCCTTGCTCGACGCGCTCGAGCTGCTCCACGCCAACGACTTCCTGCACCGCGACATTGCGCCCGACAACATCCTGATCCGGCCGGACGGTTCGCCCGTCCTCATCGACTTCGGCTCGGCGCGCGGCGATCTCGCCGAGCGCTCGCGCACCGTCAGCGCCATCGTCAAGCCGGGGTATTCACCGTTCGAGCAGTATTCCTCGCGCGGCCAGCGCCAGGGGCCCTGGACCGACATTTACGCCCTGGCGGCAACGCTCTATCACGCGATCACCGGCGAGCGCCCGCTCGATGCCCCTTCGCGCATGTCCGGCAGCGAGATCCGCCCGGCTCGCGCGGTTGGTCAAGGCGACTACCGGCCCGGATTTCTCGCGGCGATCGACCAGGCGCTGATGGTGCGTGCCGAAAGCCGCCCGCAATCCATTGCTGCCTGGCGCCGCATGCTGTTCGGTCCGACGGAGCCGCCACGGGTCTACGTCGGCGCGCCGCAGCAGGCGCGAGCGCTGGCCCCGAGCCCATCGCCAGGACCAGCTCAGGCGCATGCCCAGACCCATGGCAAGTCCCCGGTCGAGGTGACTGCTCATACGACCCACCTTCACGCCCACGCGCCGGCCCCCGGCCCGCAGCCCCAAGGCTCGCAGGCACAGAGCCCGCAGGCGAGCGTCGCGAGTCCGCCTCAGATCGCTGCCCGCCCGCCGGCTGGCACGCAGACCGGAGCCCCGTCCCGCAATCCGCCCGCCGCCGGCATGCCACCCCAGCAGACCCGCAAGATCGAGACCGGAGCCGCCCCGCCCCTGGTCTGGAAGCGGCACGAGCGCCCGGTGGACGTCGCACGGCCCGACGGCGAATTCCCGCTTTCGCCGGCAGGAAGGGAGGGCGAGGCAGTCAACTCCGCTCCGCCCGGTGCGCCGCTCGGCACGCCAGCCGATGTTCCCCGCTCACTGAGCCGCCCGCCGCGCTCCCAGCCCGCTGTGGCCGCTGGCCTCGGCCTCGCCGGCCGCCTCGCGCGCGCGCTCGCCGACAAGCTCCAGGGGGCAGCGAGTGCCTTCGACGAGCCGACACACCGGCCTGCCCCGCCCGCTCAGGCCGCTCGGCCCATCGACAGCGGGCCGTCTGCCCCGGTGGCCGGAGCGACCATGCCCTCGTCGCGGTTCGACGAGGAGTTGCAGGCGAGCGTTGCACGCGTCGAGGCCGAGATCGAGGCGGCCCGTCTCAACGCCGCAAAGGCCGTCGAAGCGCGTGCCGCCGCCGCCGCCCGCGAGGCCAAGCGCCTCGCCAGCCGGGAGCAGGCTGCCGCCCGCCGTGCCGAACGCCGGTTGGAACGCCAGATGCGCTGGTCCGCCTTCGAGGCGCGTCTCGGCGCGGCGACGCGCGCGGGTTTGCGCACCGGAGTTCGCCTCGCCCTCTTCGGCGGGATCGTCTTTTTCGCCGTCAAGATGCCCGGCCTCATATCGCAACCCAACATCATTCCGACGGCCGCCGTCGGTATTTCGCTCGATGCCGGACCGAGCGCGGTTGGCCTGGCGCGCACGCTACGCGGCCACGAGGCACCGGTTCTCGCCCTGGCATACGGGTCAGCGGACCGCCGACTGATCTCGATCGACAGCGCGCAGGGCATGCTGATCTGGGATCTCGAGGGCTCGGAGAAGCCGCAGCATCTCCGCCTCGACGGTGAAAGCATTACTGCTCTCGAGACCGACGCGCTCCAGTTGTTGGTCGGCCGTGCGACGGGCGCGCTCGATGTCGTGGACCGCCGAACCGGCGGGACCCGGGCGATCCGCGGCGGGGAGGGTGGCGCCATTACTGCAGTCGCTCTCCTCAGAGATGGCCGGCGGGACCATGCCGTGGCCGCGATCGCCGATGGCTCGCTCCGCCTCTACGATCTAGGGCGCGGACGCTATCGCACGATGCGGGATTCCGGTTCACCGGTGACCGCGATGGCGACCGCCACCCAGACGGCGGACGAATTGGTCATCGGCGGACAGGACGCGGCCGTCAGAATCTACAGTTTGCGCCGCAACCGCGTCCTGCAGACCTTCCATGCCCATGCAGACGGGGTATCGGCGCTGGCCTGGGCGCGCGAGGCCGGGCTCATCGCTTCCGGCAGCCGCGACCGCTCCATCAAGGTCTGGGATCCGAACTCGCCGGCCAGCCTCAAGACCCTCAGCGGCCACGAGGGTACCATCACCGCGCTCGCGTTCACGCCGGACGGCCGTCACCTCGTCAGTGCGAGTGAGGACCACACCATCAGATTGTGGGATCTCGCGAGCGGCCGTTTGGAGCACACGTTCATCGGCCATACTGCGGCTGTCCGCGCCATCGCCCTCATCGGTGATGGTGCCTGGCTGGCGAGCGCGGGCGACGACGAGTCGATCCGCATCTGGGGGTTGGCCCAGCAGCCGCCGGGCGCCTCGTGAGGCTGTCAAGGCAAAGCCGCCCTTGAGCGGTTCGAAGGAGCTGCATCCGTGAGCGGTGGCGGCAACGATGACGACCACGACGGCGAGGTGGAGAGCGGTGCGCCGACTGGCTACGCCTCGCCCCCCTGTTTCATACATGAGATCGATCCGGCATACGCCGGCTTGGCGGGCGACGGTGCATGGCTGGACGTCGCGCGCTGGCGCAAGGCCGAGCGCGAGCGTCTGATCGCCGCCCGTCTCGCCCTTTCGCCCACCGAGCGCGAAGCGGGATCGGGCGAAATCGCCCGCGCCCTGGACGATCTGCTTCCATCGAGCGGCGACGTCGTCGTCAGCCTCTATTGGCCGTTCCGCGGTGAGCCGGACCTGCGCACTTGGATGGCGCGGGCCGTTGCGCGCGGTCTGCGCGTCGCGCTGCCGGTGGTCGTGGCCAAGGCGACCCCGCTGGTGTTCCGCGAATGGACCCCGGGTTGCGCGATGACGAGAGGTGTTTGGGGCATCCCGATCCCGGCGGAGACCGCGCCAACGCTGCTGCCGACCGTGGTCATCGCTCCGCTCGTCGGCTGCGATCCGGCTTGCTACCGGCTCGGCTATGGGGGTGGGTTCTTCGATCGCACACTCGCGCAACTGGCTCGCCTCGGCCGGCCGGCGCTGGCGATCGGAGTCGGCTTCCACGTCGCGGAGATCCCGACGATCTACCCGCAACTCCATGATATTCCAATGGATTGGATCGTCGTCGCGGGTCAGCCGGTGCGCCGACGCCCGGCCTGAAGGCTATTGCACATCCGTGCGGCAGGCCAGCAGGAATCACCCCGAAAAGAAACAGCCGCCCGATGCTCGCGCGCATCGGACGGCTGCAATCACTGCGGCGGATCAGGAGGCTTGGCGACGATGCTCGGCGATCGCCTTCTCGAGCATCGTGTATTCCTCGCAGCTCGTC
Organism: Hyphomicrobiales bacterium; assembly: GCA_016125495.1. Lineage (NCBI taxonomy): Bacteria > Pseudomonadati > Pseudomonadota > Alphaproteobacteria > Hyphomicrobiales > Hyphomicrobiales bacterium. Next base: position 80,875 of record WGLQ01000004.1, read on the forward strand.
CCGCAGATCGTCTTGATCTGCTCGAGCTCACCGAGCGCGGCGACGACGTCGCCCTTCATCAGGTGCGCCTCGCCGAGGTACTCGCGCGCGACCACGTAGTTCGGATCGATGCTGAGCGCGCGGGCGTAGTAGCCGAAGGCTCCGTCCACGTCGCCGAGTTTACGCATGGAAAAGCCGATGTACGTCAGCACGCGGGGGTCGTTGGTGTGCTCGGCCTGCTTCAGCGTCGTCACGGCGTCCGCGTATTCGCCCCGCATCGCCATCCAGTAGCCCACCGCATAGATGTCCTCGGGGCTCAGCTGCGAGGTGTGGCGCTTGATGCAGCGCTTCTGCTTTTCCGAGCCCTCGGCGTACTGCCGGCAGGGTTCGGGTATGGTCGTCGTGGTGGTGCTCGGCGTCTCGCCCTTTGCGGCCACCGGCTGGCCCGACGTCGCGAGGGCGCCGATCCCGACGATGGCGGCAACGGCGCCACAAATCGCCAATTGGCCGAGTGCTTTCGAAGTCGATGCCATACGGCTCTCCATTGAGCGTTCAGAAACGAGGAATCTTCATCGGCGTGATTGAACCGCCATCATACACGCAAGTTGCCACCTTGGATCATCAAAGTGGTGTGACGATGTCCACATCCCCGGCCGTCGTGCTCCGGCAGGAGCGATGCGACAGGGACGGCCACGCCGTTCCGCGATTGGAGGAACGAGAGGCGAATTCGCGGTTGCCGGCGCCTCGAGGTGGCATGAACGCAGGGCTTCACCGGTCCTCCCGAGCGGCCAGCGCCTGTTCGACCTCGGCGTCCTCCCGGAACAGTTTTTCGAGATCGGCCGTCGCCTTGCGGGCGCCCTCGCGCAGTTTCTCGGCATCCTGGTAGTGCTCGTGCTCCTCGATGAGGCGCCGCTGGTCGTAGGCCGCGAATGTTTCGACCGTCCGGCGCGCCTCCCGCTCGCTGATGCCGAGCCCGCGCAGGACATCGTGCGCCAGCGCCACGGCGGAGTGGAAGGCTTCGCGCTGCAACAGATGGACCCCGAGGTCCATGAGCTTGTGTGCGTGTTCGCGATCGTGTGCCCGCGCGTAGACGGGCACGTGTGGAAAGTGCGTGCGCATCACTTCGGCCGTCTTGAGTGATCGTTCGACGTCGTCCACCGCGAGCACGAAAGCGCGGGCACTGCGTGTGTTGGCGGCGTTGAGGATGTCCAGGCGGCTGGTGTCGCCATAGTAGGCCTCGCTGCCGAAGGCCCGCACCAGCTTGACTTGCTGCACCGAGGCTTCGAGGGCAGTGAACGGGATTCCCTTGGCCTTGAGGATGCGCGCGACGATCTGCGCGAAGCGCCCGAAACCGGCAATGACGACGTGACTGTCGGCCTCTGGCATGCTTTCGAATTCGTCCTGCCCCCCTTTGCCCGCAATGCGACGAAGGCGCTCCTCCAGCACGAGCAGAAGCGGTGTCAGCGCCATCGAGATCGTGACGACGAGGGTGAGCAGGTCGGCGAGTTTGCGATCGAGAAGCCCACCACCGACGGCGGACGTCATGATGACGAAGGCGAATTCGCCGCCCTGCGCCAATGCCACAGCGAGCCGTCGCGATTCGGCGTGGCTGAGGCCCTGTTGGCGACCCGTGGCATAGAGGACGACGCCTTTGACGGCCACCAGCCCGACCACCAGCAGCAGCACCAGCGTGGGTTGCTGGGCGAGGATGCGAAAGTCGATGGTCATGCCGATGGCGGTGAAGAAGAGCCCGAGCAGGAGCCCCTCGAACGGTTGGATGTCGGCCTGGATCTGATGGCGGAACTCGGATTCGGCGAGCAGAAGCCCGGCAAGGAATGCACCGAGCGCGGCCGACAGCCCCGCCATCTCCATGAGAAGTGCGACGCCGACCACCGTGAGGAGCGCCGTTGCGGTCATGGATTCCCGCACGCCCGACGAGGCGACCAGCCGGTAGATGTGCGGCAGCACGTAGTGGCCGACCCCAACCACCGCGGCCACGATAGCGATGCCCTTTATCGCGCCGACCGCATCCATGCCCTGAGTGCGGGCGCCGAGTGCCGCCACCAGCGCGATCATCGGGATGGCGGCGATGTCCTGCAGCAGCAGAATTGCAAAGGACAGGCGCCCGTGCCGGGTCTGCAGTTCGCGCCGTTCCTCGAGGATTTGCAGCACGAACGCCGTGGAGGAAAGCGAGAGCGCCATCGCCAGGATGACGGCCGCGCCGATCGGGACGCCGAAGAGGAGCCCGGCTGCGAGCAGCGCCATCGTGGTCGGCACCAGCTGCATGGCACCGCCACCGAACACCGAGCGCCGCATCGACCAGAGCCGTCTCGGCTTCAATTCGAGACCGATCAGGAACAGCAGCATGACGACGCCGAGTTCGGCGAAATGCAGAATGCCCTTGACCTCGTAGAGGCCATAGACGAAGCCGAGTCCGAACGGTCCGATGAGCACACCGGCCGCCAGATAGCCGAGCACCGAGCCGATCCGCAGCAGCCGCGCAGCAGGTGCCGCGAACACGGCCGCGGCCAGATAAACGACCGCCTCGAGGAGCAAACTGTCCTTCACCCGCCTCTCCCCGCTTGTCGCGACGGTCCACCGCCCGCGCCGTGCATACCACCCGGCGCCGGACGAAGGCGCGCGTGTCAGCTATCCGAAGACCGTGACGGACCCTTGACGAACCCGCCACCACGTGCGGCCTGTGGCCCCAGGCCCGACCACGGCAGATATCGCGGGGATCGACCACGTGAATTGCCTCGTCGCCGCCCTCGCGTGCTCGGCGATCCGATCCCGACGCCCTGCCGTAGCAATTCAGCAAAGCACGTCTGAATGGAACCCCCCAACATGTCGCAATTGAAAGTAGCCGTCGTCGGAACGGGCATTTCCGGACTTTCGGCGGCCTGGCTGCTGTCCGAGCGCCATCATGTCACATTGTTCGAGGCGGCGCCGCGCGCCGGTGGACATTCGAACACCGTGACCGTCGAGGAGCCCGGGGGACCCGTCGCGATCGACACCGGCTTCATTGTCTACAATCGCGCGAGCTATCCGAACCTCGTCAACCTGCTCGCCGCGCTCGGGATCGAAGGGGCGGCGACCCGGATGTCCTTTTCCGTCTGCCTCGGCGCCGGGGCGTACGAGTACTCGGGCGACGGTCTCGCCGGGCTCTTCGCCCAGCCTGGCAACATCGTTCGCGCCGACCACTGGCGCATGGTCCGGGACCTCTTGCGCTTTTTCCGCCGCGCCGAGCGCGATTTGACTGATGGCATCGCCGCCGGCTGTTCACTTGCGGAATATCTCGAGCGGCGCGGGTTTTCGTCTTCCTTCAGGGATCGACATATACTCCCCATGGCGGCGGCCATCTGGTCGACCCCGAGCGCGCGCGTCATGGACTTCCCGGCCGAGAGCTTCCTGCGCTTTTTCGCCAACCATGGCCTGCTGCGCCTGCGCAATCGCCCGCAGTGGCAGACGATCCCCGGCGGTTCCGCCCGCTACGTTTCGCGCATCCTGGAGAAAATCTCCGGACCGACGCGGCTGTCGACCCCCGTCGCGCGCATCGAGCGCCCGGGCCCATTCGTTCGTGTCGTAACGGCGGGCGGTGCGCGTGAGGAATTCGATCAGGTGGTTCTCGCCGGCCACGCCGACCGGATGCTCGGCCTCCTCGCCAGCCCGGCGCCCGAGGAGCGGCGTCTCCTGTCCGCCTTCCGGTATTCGGCGAACCGTGCCGTGCTGCACGGCGATCCCGCGCTGATGCCGACCCGCAGGCGCGTCTGGTCCGCCTGGAACTACCTCGATGCCGGCGCCGACAGGGACCGGACGATCGGCGTCACCTACTGGATGAACGCGCTGCAACCGCTCGCCACGCAGCAGCCCTATTTCGTCTCCCTCAATCCGCCCCGCGAGCCGCGCGCCGATCTCGTGCACTGGACCGGAGAATATCGCCACCCCGAGTTCGACGCCGCTACCCTGGCGGCTCAGAAGCGGCTCTGGTCGCTCCAGGGTGCGAACCGGACCTGGTATTGCGGCAGCTATTTCGGTTATGGGTTCCATGAGGATGGCTGCGAGAGCGGCCTCGCGGTCGCCGAGCAGCTCGGCAATCTGAAGCGGCCCTGGCGCGTGGATCCGGGCAAGGCGCGGGTGCATGTGACGGCACCGGCCGTCGCGCGGGAGCGCACGCGGGTGCCGGCAAGGAGTGGCGTTGCGTGAACGATCCGGTCGCCATGGCGGCGGTCTATGTCGGGGAGGTGGTGCACAAGCGCCTGCGCCCCCGCCCGCACGCGCTCTCTTACGGTGTCTTCACGCTGCTCCTGGACCTCGACCGCCTGGACGAGATCGCTTCCGGCTGCCGGTTGTTCTCGGTCAATCGCCCGAACCTCATCGCTTTCCACGAGCGCGACCACGCCGACGGCTCCGCCGATGGCGAGCCCCGTTCCCGCCGGCTCGCCGACGTCGTGCGCGAGGCGATGCGCAACGAGGGGATCGAGACGGGTGATTGCCGCATCCTCGCACTCTGCTACCCGCGCGTCCTCGGCTATGTCTTCAATCCGATCACCACCTATTTCGCGGTCGATGCGGCGGGTCGGGTGATCGCCACCGCCTACGAGGTCTCGAACACCTTCGGCGAGCGCACGACCTATGTGCTCGCGGCGGACGCCGGTCCGGACGGTCGTCTCTATCAAGCCTGCCAGAAGCGCCTCTACGTCTCGCCGTTCAACGAGGCGCATGGTCGATATACCTTCCATGTCGAGGCGCCCGGCGAGCGCGTGGTGGTGGGCGTCCTTCTGCGCGACGGCGCGGGGCCCCTCCTCAAGGCGCACTTTGCGGGTGACCGGCGCCCCTTGACCGACCGCGTCCTCCTCGCTCTCCTGGTGCGCCGGCCGCTGATGACCCTCAAGGTGATGGCAGCCATCCACTGGGAGGCATTGCGCCTCTGGCTCAAAGGAATGAAGCTGGTGCGGCGTCGACCGGCGGCGGCAGGCCGTTGCGAGGCGCCGCGAACCGACCAACCCGTGCTGCGTGAACCACGATGACGGAGTTATTGAGGGAGCCATTGGCCGGAACCGTCGACGACGGTCCGCATCTGCCGGTTCCGGGCTTCATCGCCCGCCTCGCGTTGGTGGCGACGGGCCGGTTGCTGAACAATCTCGATCGCGGCAGCCTGACCCTCGTACTTGGCCCCGGCGTTCGCCGCACCTTCATCGGCCGCACCGGAGGCGCCGATGCGGTCATTCATGTTCACGGCCTTGGTTTTCTCACCCGTTCCCTCTCCCGCGGCACCATCGGCATCGCCGAGAGCTACCTTCGCGGCGAATGGACGACGCCCGATCTCGCCGAGGTCTTTCGGTTCTTCATCGACAACAAGACGGCCCTGGTCGGCGCCGGCGCGGGCCTCTTTCGCGTGCGGGCCAGCGACACCCGTGCCCATGTCGCGAACGCCAACACGCGCGAGGGCAGCCGTCGCAACATCGCCGCCCACTACGATCTCGGCAATGCGTTCTATTCCCGGTGGCTCGATCCCTCCATGACATACTCGAGCGCGCTCTTTGCCCGGGCCGATGAGCCTCTCGCTGAGGCGCAGTTGCGCAAATACCGCCGGGTCGCCGACGCCATCGCCTGCCCGCCGGGTGGCCGCATTCTCGAAATCGGCTGTGGTTGGGGCGGCTTTGCCGAGGTTGCCTGCCGCGATCTCGGCCTCGAGGTCCATGGCATCACGCTTTCGAGCGAGCAACTCGCGTTCGCCCGCGAGCGCCTCGCGCGCCAGGGTCTCGCCGGGCGGTCCCGGATCGAGCTTCTCGACTATCGCGACACCAGCGGCCGATACGACGGGATCGCCTCGATCGAGATGATCGAGGCGGTCGGTCGCGAACACTGGCCGGAGTATTTCGGCGTCGTCTGCGAGCGGCTGCGTCCCGGGGCGCGCGCCGCGATCCAGGCGATCACGATCAGCGAGGAACTCGCCGCGAGCTACCGCCGCGCTCCCGACTTCATTCAGCATTTCATCTTTCCGGGCGGTGTGCTTCCGACCGTGCGCGAACTGCGCGAAGGCGCCGGCAGGGCCGGCCTCTCGGTCTCCGTCGATCTCTGCTTTGCCTCGAGTTACGCCGAGACCCTCTGGCGCTGGCGTCGCTCGTTCCTCTCGCGCTGGAGCGAAATCCGCGACTTGGGCTTCGACGAGCGCTTCCGGCGCATGTGGGATTATTATCTCACATATTGTGCCGTCGGCTTCGAGCGCCGCACCATCGACGTCGGCATTTACGTTCTCTCGCACGCCCGCTGATCGGCGGCCCGTCAGCCCTGACGGTTTCCCGCGAGCCGCCGGGTCAGCGCGAAGAAGAGGCCGGGCGGAAGCAGTGCCAGCAGCTTCATGAGGAGCACGAGCTTCCATGGAAACGCGATTTCGAACCGCCTCGAGGACAACCCGCGAAGGATCGCCGCCGCCGCTTCGGATGCGCTGATGATGAACGGCATGGGGAATGTGTTTGCCGCCGTCATGGGCGTGGCAACGAAGCCCGGATTGACGACCTGTACCTTGATGCCGTCACCGGCCAGATCGCCCCGCAGTGTTTCCGCCAGGTTGATCAGCGCCGCCTTGGTCGGCCCGTAGGCGGCCGCTCTCGGCAGGCCCCGGTAGCCCGAAACGGACGAGACGATCGCGATGTGCCCCGATCGCCTCGCCCGCATCGGCCCGACGACGGCGAGCACGGCATGGACCACACCGAGATGGTTGACCTCCATCGCCTGGCGGAACTTCGCGGCGTCGTAGTCGACGGGATCCATCATGTGCCAGACGCCGGCGGCGGCAACGAGGAGGTCGACATCGCCGTGCGCGTTCACGATGCGCTGGTGCGCGGCTTCGACGGCGGTCGCATCGGCGACGTCGACGGCGAGAGGAACGATTGCCGGCTCGCCGGCGGCCAGTTCGTCGAGGGCCTCGGCCGAGCGCGCGCTCGCGACCACCCTCCAGCCTTGCCGCGCGAGCAGGATGGCGAGTTCACGTCCGATGCCCGAACTCGCCCCCGTGATCCAGGCGACCCGCATCCGGTCCTTGACGCCCATGCCTACATGCCGATGAAGGGTTGCGCGAGGCGGCCCTTCAAGGTGCGAAAGCGCGCTTTGTCTTCCGTCGCCACGAGGCAAACGCACGGCAACCCCGGGGTCACCACCGGCTCGTGATCGATCTCCTCGTCCATGTCGGCCACGTCGCCGCGCTGGAAGAGCCCGAAACTGTCGCGGTAGGCACCGCTCAACACGAGCGTCAGTTCGGCGCCTCCGTGGCCGTGCTCGGGCACCTTGCGCCCCGGCTCGATCATGAGAAATCTGAGGTCACCGCTCTCGCCGGGAGAAAGCGCCACCTTGCTGTAGCGGATTCCGGGAGCGAGCCATTTCCAGGTCACGGTCTCGATGCCGCCGCCGATGCGCCTTGCAACGCTCGCCGGCAGCACGCCCGTAACGACTTCGCCACCTGCTCCCGTCCGAACCGGCAGCCGCTTGACTTTGTCGGCCTCGCGCGCGCGCGTGAGCAGCGCTTCGAATGCTCCAGCCGCCACCTCGGCCGGCTCCGCGGCTTCCAACATTGCCCCGCCGACCGCCTCGGATCGGGCGAGCCCGCTCCGGCAGGTCGGACACCAGTCGATATGGCCGCGCGCGACGACTTCGAGTGCCTCGCCGAGCGTACCCGCCGCCAGCGCCAACACCGTCGCCTCGTCGAGATGATGCGAGATGTTCATATTTCCCCTTCGATGGCCGAACGGACCTTTTGATAGGCGAGCCGCATGCGTGATTTCACCGTCCCGAGCGGCAGCTCCAGCCGGCTCGCGATCTCGCTGTGCGAGAGCCCATCGACGAACGAGAGCCGGATCACCGCCATCTGCTCCTCCGGCAACCCTTCGAGCACGCGCCCGACGATGGCATTTTCCTGGTTCTGTCCGACGATGGCATCGGCGAGCGGCTCGTCACTTGCCTCCTCCGGCATGTCGTCGCTGATCGGCTGGAGATGGGACTGGCGTCGCAAACGGTCGATGCGAATGTTTCGGGCGATGGTGAAGATCCATGTCGACGCACTGCCCTTTTCTTCCGAAAAGAGGTGCGCCTTGCGCCAGACGGTCAGCAGCGTGTCCTGTGCGATGTCCTCGGCCGTGTCGCGATCCGCTCCCTGACGCATCATGAGCGATTTCACGCGCGGTCCGAGCGCATCGAACAGCTCCTTGAACGCTGCTTCGTCGCGCTCGTCCGCTATTCGCCTGAGACAGGCCGCGAGCATTTGCGCCTGGGAACTCGCCTGACGCGCCACGTTCCTCGTACCCCTGGCTCCCGGTTGTGCCATGTCGTGATCCAACTGCTGCCCGAGATGTCAACGCTCGGGCCGGCTGGTCGGATCACCCGATCCTTCGCGTCCGGCCGTCCGCGAGCCGTCGGATCAGACGCCTTCGCCCTGCTCGATGAGCGTGCAGCCGTTGATGCGCCAGACGCCGTCGATCAGTACGAGTTCGTATCGCGCCAGCGTCAGCGCGCCGTCGGGCCCCGTCAAGAGCACGTCCTGGACCAATGTGTCGCCCTCTTGCCGAAGTGAGACGAAGCGATAGTCGCGTGGCCGATAGACCGGTCGATAGCCGCGCTTGACCATGTCCATGAACGTGGCGGCGTTACCGAACCGTCGCTGGATCATCGGTGAGGCATGGGCAAAGGCGCGGGCTTGGTCATCGGCGCCGAATGCGGCGATTTGATCGGCGATGACGGACTGGATGGCGACCCCGGGCGCGCCGTCGTCGGCCACCGCACGGCCGGCCGTCGCCGGTACCATGACGCTCACCAGGACCAGTGCGAGGACCGCGACGATCGCGCGCCTCCATCCGGCTCGGCTGCTTGCGCCCAAGTCGTGCCCGCCGCGCCGCGGCCCTGTCCGGCGCGTAGTGCCGATCCAATCCGTCATGCCAGCCTCCCTTGTTCGCCCAGCCGGCCTTGCTGTCCTCACAGCATGTCGCGCAGCCGATAGTAGATCATGCCGAGCGCCAGAATCTGGCTGCCCGCCCACCCGTCGACCGGGATCCGGGTGTGGCGGATGCGCTCGAAGAGATCGAAACGGCCCCGCGTGCCGGTCACGGCCTCGGCCAGGATGACCCCGGCGAGGTGCGCGAAGTTGACACCATGGCCGGAGTAGCCCTGGGAGTAGAATACGTTCGGCGCGAGCCGGCCGATCGCCGGCACCCGGTTGATGATGATGCCGATCTTTCCGCCCCAGGCATGCTCGATGCGCTTGCCGGCGAGTTGCGGGAAGATCTCGACCATGCGCGGACGGATCGAGCCGGCGATGTCGCTCGGCTCGCGGTTGGAGTAATTGCAGCGACCTCCGAACAGCATCCGGCCGTCGCCCGAGAGCCGGAAATAGTCGAGCACCATGTCGGTGTTGGAGACGGCGACGTCGTTGGCGATGAGCTGGCCTGCGAGCGTCCCGAGCGGCTCGGTCGCCACGATGTAGCTGCCGGTCGGAAACAGCAGGCCCTTGAGGCGCTGGCGCTCGAGGCGATGGTAGGCGCCTCCTGCCAGCACGACGAAATCAGCGTGCACCGACCCGCGCGGCGTCCGCACGATCGCCTTGCGGCCATGCTCGATGCCGACCACGGGGCTGTGCTCGTGAACCGCGACGCCGAGACCCGTCGCCGCATCCGCCTCCCCGATCGCGAGGTTGAGCGGATGCAGATGGCCACTGCCATGGTCGATCAATCCGCCGTGGTAGGCCCGCGTCCCGAGCATGGTGGCGAGCCGGTCCCGGTCGACCATCTCGAACGGATGGCCCTGGTCCATGTGCTCGCGGCAGTCCGCCTCGAGCCATTTCATGTGGCGGGGTTTTGTTGCGGCATACATCCAGCCGCGTTTGAGGTCGCAGGCGATGCCGTAGCGCGCCACCCGCTCCTCGACGATCCGGTTGCCCTCATAGAAGGTTTCGCGCAGGAACCGTCGCCCGTCTTCGCCGAGCTGACGTTCGAAGGCTTCGCTGCCGCTCATGCCGCCGATCAACTGTCCGCCGTTGCGCCCGCTTGCCCCCCAACCAATGCGGTTGGCCTCGATGAGCGCCACCCGATGGCCGCGCTCGGCGAGGGCAATGGCGGCGGACAGGCCCGTGAAGCCGGCCCCGACGACGGCGACGTCCGCGTTGGTTTCGCCCTCGAGCGGGGCGAAATCGGTGCGTCTGTTGGCGCTTGCCGCGTAATAGGAGGATGTGTGCTCTTCGTGGTCCGGGCTGGCTGGTCGCTCCAGCATCGATCACCTTTGCGTTTCGGGCACCAGGATCGCGGGACCCCGGCGCGGCACATTCAAACGACCCTCAGATACCACGTGTAGTCGCGGTCGCTGACTTCTGCGTTGAAGCGTTCTTCCTCGCTGCGCTTGGTGCGCACGTAGACGTCGATCGCCTCCTGACTGAGGTAGCGTGGCAGCACTTTGGCCTTGGCCAGCGCCTCGATCGCCGGCTTCCAGCGGGTCGGAAAGGGTGCCCCGTCGCCGCGCAGCGGCTCACCCTCTCCGATCGGTGCGATGGTGGGCTCCTTCGCCGACTCGAGACCATGCAGCATGCCCGCGAGCACCGCCGCCACAACCAGATAGGGGCAAGCGTCGGCGCCGGCGATGCGGTGCTCGAGCCGCCGCGCCATGCCACTCGCGAGCGGCAGCCTGATCGCGACCGCGCGGTGGTTCTCCCCCCACGTTCCCGTCGTCGGAACGAAGAAGCCCTCCTGGAAGCGGCGGTAGGAGTTGGCGTTTGGCGCGATGAGCGCGATCTGCTCGGTGAGCGTCTCCAGCAATCCGCCGACCGCATGGCGCAGCCGCTCGTCCTTCGTGAAGATGTTGCGCCCGGCCTCGTCGAGCACGCTGACGTGAACGTGCAGCCCGTTGCCCGCCATGCCCGCGAAGGGTTTGGCCATGAACGAAGCCAGCCAACCGTTCTCTCGGGCGACGGACTTGACGATCCGCTTGAGACACATCGCCTGATCCGAAGCGGTGAGCGCTTCGCCGTGCTCGAGATTGGCCTCCAGCTGGCCGTCGCCATATTCGCTGAGCACCGACGTCAGCGGCACCTTCTGGGCCCGGCAGCAGTCCTCCAGCCGGCGCACGAAGGGAGCGTAGTCGGCGAGCGCCTCCATCGTCATGGACTGTGGTCCGGTGAGCGGCGGGAACGGTCCCTCGGGCGCGGTCGGCACCGGCTTTCCGTCCTTGAACGAGAGCAGATAGAATTCGAGCTCGATGGCGATGACGGGCCTGAGGCCGATCGCGTGGTAGCGCTCCAGTACGCGTGCGAGGGTCTGGCGCGGATCGACGCGCTCGGGTTCGCCCTCGCGGTCGTAGCCGGCGACCAAAAGCTGCGCCGTCGGGCGGTCCGCCCACGGCACCGGCACGAGGCTGCCCGGCACGGGTCGGAACACGGAATCGGGATCGCCTTCGCGCCAACCGCGCAGCACCTCCTGTGGAATGCCACCGAGCGCATCGTGCAGAATGCTCGTGATCGGAAACAGCACGCCCGCTTTGCCGATCTTGTCGAGCACCGAGGGCGGATACTGCTTGCCGCGGATGATGCCGTTGATGTCCGTCGTCAGGACCTCGACGATCTCGGGCTCCGGATGGGCGGCTCGATAGGCTGCGACCTCGCTTTCGAAGTCGACGGTGGCTGGCTTCATGATGGACCCGGGTTCTGTTCGCAATGCGCGTGCAACTTGGCGCTGCACTTGACCGCAGCTTCGGCGAGGCTCATCTGAGATGGCCGGGCCGCGACTGTCAACGATGACCCGGTCGGGTCGGCGAACCGCCGCCATCGGTCTTGCGAGCCGTGCGAGGCTGGCAGGCTGCCCCGAGCCACCCGGACAGCCTGCGGAGGACGAGGATGCGCATAGGGATAATCGAGACCGGTCGCCCGCCCGCCGAGCTTGCTGAGCGCCACGGCGACTACCCGGCGATGTTCCGCAGGCTCCTCTCGGGGATCAGCCCCACGCCCGAATTCGCAACCTATGCCGCCATCGATGGCGAGGTGCCGAGCGATCCGCACGCGGCTGATGCCTGGCTCATTACCGGCTCGCGCCACGGCGTCTACGAGCGGCTCGAATGGATGCAGCGGCTCGCCGAATTCGTGCGCGCCGTCGTCGATGCGCGGGTGCCGCTGGTCGGCATCTGCTTCGGCCACCAGATCATCGCCGACGCGCTCGGCGGAGAGGTCGTCAAATCCGACCGCGGTTGGGGCGTCGGGGTGCAACGCTACGAGGTCACCGACGTGCCGGAGTGGGCAGAGGAAGTGCTGCGACCGGGCGAGAGCCTCGCGGTCCATGCCGTTCACCAGGACCAGGTGGTGCGCCTGCCCGAGGGCGCGAACGTCATCGCCAGCTCGCCGTTTTGCCCCTACGCGGCGCTCACTTATGGCGATGGGGTTCTGACTGTCCAGCCGCATCCGGAAATGGAAGAGCCATTCATGCGCGATCTGATCCATGTGCGGTTGTCCGGCGTCGTGCCGCCGGAGGTCGGTTCGGCCGCGCTCGCGTCGCTGGGTGTCGCCATCGACAGCGACAGGTTCGCGGCGATGATCGAAGCGTTCCTGCGTTCGGCCCTCGAGCGGCGGGCCGCAAGGGCCGCCTGATTCCGCAGCGGCGACGAATAGGTCCGCGACAAGCGGAATTGTAAGGTAGCGTCGGATGCCGGACGGAATGCATGGGGCGAGACTGCGCCGAAGCTGGCGCATGCCATCGCCGGTTGCCCCGTCCCTGGTCGTTCTCACGCTGCTGAGCGCCATCGGCCCGTTCACGATGAACGTCATGGTGCCGATGATGCCGGCGCTGGCGCGGGAATTCTCGACCAGCTACGGCGTCGCGCAGCTGACGCTGACGCTTTATCTCGTCGGAACCGCAGTCTCGACGCTCGCCCTCGGCGCGCTTTCCGATCGCTTCGGGCGCCGTCCGGTGATGCTCGTCGGCCTCTCGCTCTACGTCGCCGGCACGCTCGTGGCGGCCATCGCGCCCGACATCGGTTGGCTGCTCGCCGCCCGCATCCTGCAAGCGCTCGGCGGGACGGCGGGCCTCGTCCTCTCGCGCACCATCCTCTACGACGTCCATGGCCGCGACCGGGCCGCAAGCATGATCGGCTATGTGACCATGGCGATGGTGGTGGCACCGATGGTGGCGCCCGCGATCGGCGGCCTCGCCGTCCAGGCGGGCCTTTGGCGCGAGCTGTTCCTCGCCATGTCCCTGGCCGGCGCCGCGCTGCTCGCCCTTGGTGTTCTGCGGCTCGGCGAGACGCTGCCCGCGAATGCCGGCGCCACCTCGCGCTTCAGCCGCGACAACATCGCGCACCTCCTCGGTTCGCGCGCCTTCTGGGGCTATACGCTCAACCTCAGTTTCGCCTCCGGCATTTTCTTCTCGTTCGTTGCCGGCGCACCCTTCGTCGTGGTCAACGTACTCGGCCTCGAGGCGAGCACGTATGGCTTCTGGTTCGTCATCGTCTCGTGCGGCTACATGCTCGGCAACTTCGCATCCGCCCGCCTCTCGCGCCGGCTCGGCGCCGAGACCATGGTGGTCTGCGGCTCCATGGTCGCCTTCCTCGGCATCGCCGCCCTCTGGCTGCTCTCCGGCATCGCCTCGCCTCTCGCACTCTTCATTCCGATGTCGCTGGTCGCGGTCTCGAACGGACTGACGCTGCCGAGCGCCACCGCGAGCACGATGGCCGTCGAGCCGGAACTCGCCGGGACCGCCTCCGGCCTTTCGGGCGCGATCCAGATCGCCGTCGGGGCACTCGTGACCATCGCGGTCGGCGCCGTCATCGTCGATGATGCCCTGCCGATGCGCATCTCGATGACGGCCTGCGCGGTGCTCTCGCTCGTGGGCGTGACCGTGGCGCTCGGGACGCGCCGGTTGCTCACGATCCTGGCGCGCTTGCGCCGACCGCTCCAGGCGCCCTGAGCCGTGTGCCGCGAACTGATCACAGGCGTGCCTTCAGCGCGCGCCTGAAAAATCCGTTGCCTCAGCACTCCACGACGGCGACGTTGACGGCAAGGCCCCCTTGCGAGGTCTCCTTGTACTTGGTCTGCATGTCGAGCCCGGTCTGGCGCATCGTCTCGACGACGGTGTCGAAGAAGACGATGTGCCGGCCGTCACCGGCAAGCGCCAGCGAGGCCGCGTTGATCGCTTTGATCGCCCCCATGGCGTTGCGCTCGATGCACGGCACCTGGACGAGACCGCCGACCGGATCGCAGGTCATTCCGAGATGGTGCTCGAGAGCGATCTCTGCCGCGTTCTCGATCTGCTCCGGCGTGCCGCCGAGCGCCGCGCAGAGCCCCGCCGCGCCCATCGCGCTCGCGCTGCCCACTTCCCCCTGGCAGCCGACTTCCGCGCCCGAAAGCGAGGCGTTGTACTTGATGATCGCGCCGAATGCCGTCGCCGTCAGGAGGAAAACGTGAACGCCGCCGTGGTCGGCTCCAGGGCAACAGTCGCGATAGTAGCGCAGAACCGCCGGAATGACGCCGGCCGCCCCATTGGTTGGTGAGGTGACGACCCGGCCGCCAGCGGCGTTTTCCTCGTTCACCGCGATCGCATAGGCACTGACGCGGTCGAAGAACTGGTGCGGATACTTGAGGTTCTTCTCCTCGCCCGCGATCGCCTTTTCATAGAGGCCCTTCGCGCGTCGCCGCACCGAAAGGCCGCCAGGCAGGATGCCCTCGAGACTGAGCCCCCGGTCGATGCAGGTCATCATCGCCTTCCACAGACGGTCGATGCCTTCGTCGACCTCCTCGGCCGGCCGCAGCGCGCGCTCGTTGGCCAGCACGATCTCCGCGATGGTGGTCTTTTCCCGCGCGCACGTGTCGAGCAACTCGCGCGCATTGCGAAACGCGAAGCGTTCGGGCCGATGCGCGAGTTCGCCGCCCGCCGGCTCGCCCTCCTCGTAATTGTCCTCCGTCGTCACGAACCCGCCGCCGACCGAGAAGTAGACGCGGTTCGCCAGTTCCGCGCCCGTGCCGTCATAGGCGATGAGGCGCATGGCGTTGGGATGGCCCGGCGACGGTGTCACGAAGTCGAGCACGATGTCGGTCGCTGGATCGAGCGGGATGCTGCGCCGGCCCGCGAGCATGATCGTCTTGTTCGTCTGGACGTCTCGGATCATCTCATCGATGCGCTCGACGGCGACGCCGGCCGGCGTCTCCCCCATCAACCCGAGGAGCACGGCCTTGTCCGTGCCATGCCCTTTGCCGGTGAAAGCGAGCGACCCGTAGAACTCGCACCTGACGCGCGCCACCGCTTCGAGCTGGCCCGCCCGCTCGAGGCGCCTGAGAAAGCGCCCAGCCGCCACCATCGGCCCGACCGTGTGTGAACTCGAGGGGCCGATGCCGATCTTGAAGATGTCGAAGACGCTGACCATGCCGACCTCCTGGCGTGCCGAGCCACCTGCTTGGCATCCCCGCTCGCAGCGCGCCGTTCCGGTTGCGCCACGACAATGCGTCGCTGGCGTCGCAACGGGGCCGCCCCACTACGTGATCGGTCCTGCGATTTCCTGGACCAGTTTGCGCCGGATCGCTGCGGCATAGGCGCTATAGTCGTCCGCCACTTCGACGAACGCGCCCGGACCGCCGGTCACGTGATTGCGGAACCAGTGGTGCAGGTAGTCGTACTGGGTGAGGATGGCGAGCGCGTTGATCGTGATTCCGGCCGCGACTGCCCGGTCGCGCGCGACGTGGGCGGCCGCGCCCGAATTGTTGTAGCCGTCGGCCGAGATGTCGATCACCCGCCGGCCGGTGCGCACGGGGGCCCGCAGATGGAGCACCACGCCTGCGTCGATCGCGCCGCTGACCGAGGTCGCGCCATCGGCGGTCGCGCGCGGCGCCGCCTCGATCTCGGCCGCGAGCGCGAATGCCCGTTCGTCGTTGCCGATCACGCGCCATGGCACGACGACCACCTGCGATTTGACCCCGCTCCACTGTACGAGGGCGACGGCGATGCGCTTGCGCGCCCCCGCGGAGATCACCGCCAGCACCTCCGGGCTCCGGAAGGCTTCCGCGAGCCCGGTCATCTGTTGATGGAATTCTCCGCCATCGACGCTGTAGGAGCAATCGACCGCGAGAACGATGGCGACGTCGACTTCGACGCCGACACCGTCGCCGGCTTCGCCGGCCGGCATGAAGGGCCAGCTGGCGAGCGCCACGACCACGACGGCAACGGCCGCGGCGAGCCAAGCCAGTCGCGCCCTCTGGATCCCCGAGATTCCGAACCGGGATGCGCGCCGCCCCATCGTGATCAGCCGGGCGACATGCCGCGCAGCCGCTCGCCGCGCCGCCGCAACAACTCGAGCGCCGTCAGCAGGAGGATCGAAAGCACGACCAGGATGGTTGCGACCGCCAGGATCGTCGGCGAGATCTGCTCACGGATGCCGGCGAACATCTGGCGCGGGATGGTGCGCGTTTCATAACCGTCGAAAAAGATCACCGCCACCACCTCGTCGAACGAGGTGATGAAGGCAAAGAGGGCGCCCGAGATCACGCCCGGCAGGATGAGCGGCATGATCACCTTGAAGAACGTGGTGGTCGGCGAGGCCCCGAGGCTCGAGGCCGCGCGCACGAGGCTCTTGTCGAAGCCGACCAGCGTCGCCGTTACGGTGATGACGACGAACGGTGTGCCGAGCACGGCGTGCGTGATGACGATGGCGATGAGGTTCGGCGTGATCTTGAGGAAGCCGAGATCGATCGGATCGAGCTGGGTGAGCTGCGAGTAGGAGGCGAAAAAGAACATCGCCGCCGAGGTGATGATGATCGGCACGATCATCGGCGAGATCAGCAGACCCATGAGCAGCCCGCGGTAAGGCAGGTTCGACTGGCTGAGCCCGAGCGCCGCGATCGTGCCGAGCGTGGTCGAGATGATGGTCGCCGCGATCGCGATGATGAACGAGTTCTTCGTTGCGTGCACCCACTGCGCGTTCGCCCAGCTGTCGGCCAGCCACTTCCAGGTGTCGGGCTCGTCCGGATTGGCCATGCCATTCGTCAGGATGTTGAGGTACCAGCGCATCGAGTAGGCGTCTTTCTCGAACGCCAGCATGCCATCCGTGAACGTGAAATAGGGCTCGGCGTTGAACGAGAGCGGCACGATGATGAGGATCGGCATGATCAGGAAGAGGAGGACCAGGCCGCAGAAGAAGCGGAAGAAATAGAACCAGGCCGTCTCGAGCGGGCTCGCGTGCGCCGGTAGTGCCATGGTTTTTTGTCCCTTGCTTGCGTCCCGCAGCCACGGCCGCCCCGTCCAGCGGCCGCCCGACGTCTCACCCGAGCTTCATGTTGTCGACGCCGACGATGCGATTGTAGACCCAGTAGAGAACCAGAACGCCGATCAGCAGCAGGGCAGAGAGCGCCGCCGCCAGCCCCCAGTTGAGCGACGTCTTCATGTGGTAGGCGATGAGATTGGAAATGAGCTGGCCGCTCTGGCCGCCGACCAGCGCCGGCGTGATGTAGTAGCCGATGGCGAGGATGAAAACGAGGATGGCGCCCGCGCCGATGCCCGGCACCGTCTGCGGGAAATAGACCCGCCAGAAGGCCGTCCATTGCGTCGCCCCGAGCGAACGGGCCGCCCGCACGTAGCTCGGCGAGATCGTCTTCATGACGCTGTAGAGCGGCAGAATCATGAAGGGCAACAGGATGTGCGTCATCGCGATGACGGTTCCCGTCGCGTTGAAAATCATCTGGATCCGCCCCTCGTCGGAAATGATGCCGACGGCGACCAGGAGGTCGTTGATCACACCTTGGGTTTGCAGGAGCGCGATCCAGGAGGTCGTGCGCACCAGGAGCGAGGTCCAGAATGGCAGCAGCACGAGGATGAGAAGCAGGTTCGAATAGCGCATCGGCAGCGACGCGAGCAGAAAGGCGACCGGATAGCCGAGCAGGATGCAGGCGATCGTCACGGCTCCGCTCAGCCAGAGCGTGCGGATGAAGAGTGTCACGTAGATCTGCCGGTCCTCGGGTTGCGAGACGACGCCCCCATCGGGCCCGGTCGCGAGATCGAGGGAGTTGAGGAAGTGGATCGGCGTCAGCGGCTTGCTCATCTGGCGGATGTGGCCCCAGACGTCCGGACGCGACCAGACGCGGTCGTAGGAGAGGATCTTTTCCTTCCAGGGGCCGCTCTCGCCTGCCTTCACCTTGCGGGCTGTACCCGTGAAGGCCGCGCGGGTGCCGGGCACCACGAAGTTGAAGCGCGTCGCCGCGCGCCCGATCGTCTTTTCCTTGCTCGCCTGCGCCATGTCGGCGGCGAACGCGGCGAAAATCTCTTCCGGAGGCAATTCGCCGTCCCGATACGTCCACGACGGAATGGCGGCGGCGGTGCGGTGGAAAATCGTGCCGAATTCGTAGTTGTCGACGCTGCGGAACAGCATGAGGCCGAGCGGCGCGAGGAACGTCAAAAGGACGAAGAGCAGCAGCGGCAGGACCAGCATGAAGGCCCGCGTCTTCTGCTTGCGCGTTGCCCGCGCGAGCCGGGTCTTGAGCGGAACCCCGTCAATGGTCGAGAGCATCCCGGCAGGGCTGGCGGCGTGACCGCTTTGCTGCGAGCCGATGGTCGTGTCGGCCATTGTTTGGCTCTCCTCCTCGAGCCGTCACTGACGACTTCGTGTCAGCCCGGCGCCCGATCCTCTTTGGCTCGCTGCGCGATGTGTCCGGGCGGCGTGCGCCGCCCGGACCGCTGTCGTTTGGATTACTTCGCGAGCCAAGCGTTGAACCGCTCGTTGAGCTGGTCCGCATTGTCGGCCCAGAACACGAAATCGTTCTGCAGCGCGTTCTTGAAGTTGTCCGGGGCCGTCGGCATGTGCGGGCCCATCGGAATGCCAGCCTCGGCGTGATTGCCGACGAGCGGGTTCGAGGAGGCGCGCACGGGGCCGTATGAAATCCAGGCGGCCTGATCGGCGAGGCGCTGGGTGTCGGTCGCGAAGGCGATGAACTTCAGCGCGGCTTCACGGTTCTTCGAACCCTTGACCAGAACGAAGAGGTCGAGGTCCCACACCTGGCCGTCCCAGACGATCGGGAAGTTCTTCTTCTCGGTCGCAACGGCGTTGAAGATACGGCCGTTGTAGGCAGTGGTCATGGCGACCTCACCGTCGGCGAGGAGCTGCGGCGGCTGCGCGCCGGCCTCCCACCAGACGACCTGGCTCTTGATGGTGTCGAGCTTGGCGAACGCGCGATCGACGCCTTCGGGGGTCGCCAGCAACTCGTAGACCTGGCTGGCCGGAACGCCGTCCGCCATCAGGGCGAATTCGAGGTTCGCCTTCGGGCCCTTGCGCAGGCCGCGCTTGCCGGGGAACTTGGCGAGGTCGAAGAAGTCGGCCATCGTGGTCGGCACGGTGCCGGTGATCTTGTCGCCGTCATAGGCATAGACCGTCGACCAGACGATGCTGCCGACCGAGCATTCCGTCAGCGAGCCTTCGACGAAATCCTTTTCGGCGGGCGTCCCGTCGGGAGCCGGCGGCAGGATGGCCTTGTCGATCGGCTCGAGCAGGCCCTCGTCGCAGCCACGCACCGCGTCCGACAATTCGACGTCGACCACGTCCCACGTGACGTTGCCGGCTTCGACCTGGGCTTTGATTTCCGCGAGACCGCCGTTGTAGTCCACGGAATTGACCTTGATGCCGGTCGCGGCCGTGAAGGGCTCGTGGTAGGCCTTGATCTGGCTCTTCGTGTAGGCGCCGCCCCACGAGACCACATTGATCTCCTGGGCGCTCGCGGTGGTGACCCCGCCGACGAGGGCGGCCACGGCCACCATGCCGATCAGCTTGAGTTTCATGCTTCTTCTCCTCCTGGCTCATTTTTTGAGCCTATTCACCGACTCCCCGCCCGATCTGCCGGCTTGCGGCCGTAAGCGCGAGCTGGGCTTGCATTGGGTCCCCGGTATTCCGGTGGACCCGATCGCAGCGGACGATAGCCCGCTGCGATGTTCTCCGGCCCTTGCGGCCGTTCAGGACGCCCACCCGCCGACCGCACGGCACGTCCCGTGCCGTCGTTCGCCTTGGGTAGGCATGGAACACCGTTGCCGTGCCTAGCTCGCATCGAGCGCGCGGCAATCGCTGATCGCCCAACCGATCCTGGTTTCGCGGCCTTCCTCGAGCGGTGCGTGGCCATAACGGTTCGGCACCTTCACGATGAAATCGTCGTGTCCGGCGACGCTCATCCGAGTGCGGATGTGGTCCCCATGGTAGATGAGTTCCGCGACGCGCCCGGTCAGCACGTTGTCCGTCGTGCCTTTGGCGGGATCGATCTCGATACGCTCCGGTCGGATCGAGAGCATCGTGCGCGAGTCGACGCCATCGACCTTGACCGCGAGCGCCCGGACCATCTCCCCCCCCTCGATCTCGACGTCGCAGACGTCGCCGTTGCGCGCGCGGACAATCCCATTCAGCCGGTTGTTCTCCCCGATGAACTGGGCAACGAAGCTCGAGGTGGGTTTTTCATAGAGTTCGTCGGGCGAGGAGAGCTGCTGGATGACGCCATCGTTGAACACGGCGATCCGGTTCGACATGGTCAGCGCCTCGGACTGGTCGTGCGTTACGTAGACGACGGTGACGCCGAGGTTCTCGTGAATGTGCTTGATCTCGTACTGCATCTGCTCGCGCAATTGCTTGTCGAGAGCGCCGAGCGGCTCGTCCATCAGCACGAGATCGGGTTCGAACACGAGGGCCCGCGCAACGGCGATCCGCTGCTGCTGGCCGCCCGAGAGTTGCGCCGGGCGCCGCCCACCCATTTGCGGCAATTCGACCATCTCGAGAACGCGTTTGACGCGCTGCTCGGTCTCCGCCTTCGAGACCCCACGCACCTGTAGCGGAAAGGCCAGGTTCTCGTTGACCGTCATGTGCGGAAAGAGAGCGTAATTCTGGAACACCATGCCGATGCCGCGCTTGTGCGGCGGCACGTTGTTGATCGGCCGTCCGTTGAGATAGATTTCGCCGTAGGTCGCCGGCTCGAAGCCGGCGAGCATCATGAGGCACGTCGTCTTGCCCGAACCGGATGGTCCGAGCATGGTCAGGAACTCCCCCCTCGCGATATCGAGGTTGAGATCCTTTACGACCAGAGACACACCGTCGTAGCTCTTCTGGACGCCCTCGAAGCGAACGTATGCACGCTCGCTCGCATCGCGCGAGACAGCTTGCGCCAAACCGCCTTCCTCCCGTCGGGTCGACACCCCGCCGACGGGTCGCGAGGCGACCCGGTCTTTGCGGCACGAACCCAATTTCGTGACGGGCACCACTGGCGCGGAGCGCCATTCGTGACCGCCGACCCTAGACACCTGTGACCGTCGCTTCTTTTGGCGACTGGCCGGAACCTCGCAGCTCCCATCGGCCGACAGCCCCGTTCGACGAGGGCGTTCAGCCTTCTGGATTCGTAGCACGATTGTCGTCGAGTGCAAGCCGGTCGCTGACGCGAGCCATCCTTAGGCTTGATGGCGGGAGCGCCGAGCGGGCTGGAAGGACGGAATTCGCGCCTGTCGCAGGTGATCCGGGTGGTGTCGCAAATCGACCACGGGCCGGGCGTCGGGCGTTCGTAAATTGCCGGCGTTGATCGGTCGTGCCGGACGGGCACGGCCGGTTGTCGAGGCGGGTTCGAGACGAGACGTGAGGCCGATGGCCTGGGGAGGCGAGCGATGAAGACCGAGGCACGCGTGGTGGTTGTCGGTGGCGGTGTGGTCGGCGTTGCGACGCTTCATCACCTCGCCCGCAAGGGCTGGAGCGACGTCGTGCTGATCGAGCGAAAGGAGCTGACCTCGGGCTCCACCTGGCATGCCGCCGGGCTGCTGCCGCTCTTCAACCTCAGCTACTCCGTCGGCCAGATTCACAAGTACTCGGTGCGCTTCTACCAGGAATTGCAGCGTGAGACCGGCATGAACGTCGGCTTCTCGCAGGTCAGCAACATCCGACTCGCCCGCACCCGCGACCGCCTCGACGAATACCACTATTACGCTGGCGTCGCCGAGACCATCGGCGTGCCGCTGAAGTTCCTGACGCCCGCTGAACTGAAGGAGGTCTGGCCACTCTGCGAGACCGATGGCATCCTCGGTGCGATCCAGCATCCGGGCGACGGCTACATCCAGCCGGCAGACCTCACCCAAGCGCTCGCCAAAGGCGCCCGTGACCGGGGCGCGACGATCTACCGCAACACCGTCGTCACCGGCATCGACCAGCGCGGTGACGGCAAGTGGGTGGTCACCACCGACAAGGGCGCGATCGTCTGCGAACACGTCGTCGCCGCGACCGGCAACTTCGCCCGTCGGACCGGTGCCATGGTCGGCCTCGAGGTCCCGGTCATCCCCGTCGAGCACCAGTACATCGTCACCGAGCCGCATCCCGCGATCCTCGAACGCAAGCGCCAGGGGCTGCCCGAGATGGGCGTGCTGCGCGAAAGCGGTTCCTCCTGGTACATGCGAGAGGAGAACGGCGGCCTGTTGCTCGGGCCCTACGAGCACGGCGCCCCCTGCTGCTACGTCGACGGCCCCTCCGATCAGAGTGAGTACGAGCTGTTCCAGGAGGATCTCGACCGCCTCATGCCGCACATCGAGACAGCGGTCGCGCGCGTGCCGGCGTTCGGCGAGGTCGGCATCAAGAAGGTCTACAATGGCGCGATCGCCTACACGCCCGACGGCTCACCGATCATCGGCCCCGCGCCGGGCCTGAAGAACTTCTGGCTCAACGAAGGGCATTCCTTCGGCGTCACGGCCGCTGGTGGCGCCGGCTGGCAGCTCGCGGAGTGGATCGTCGACGGCGAGCCGACAATCGACATGATGGGCGTCGACCCGCGCCGCTTCGGGCCCTACGCGACCGAAGGCTACCTCCGGCAAAAGAACGAGGAGGCCTACGCCAACGTCTTCACGATGCACTACCCCGACGAGGAGCGCGCCGCCGCCCGGCCCCTCAAGACGACGCCCTGCTATGAGCGTATGAAGGCGCTCGGCGCGGTCTTCGGCTCGGTCTACGGCTGGGAGCGGCCGAACTGGTTCGCCCCGGCCGGGTACGAGGTGCCCAAGGACCAGCTCGGCGTCGGTGCCGACGTCATCACCAGCCACAACCACGCCGCCCCCCTGGAGGATGGCCGCATCGTCGAGAAATGGTCGTTCCGCCGCTCCAACTATTTCGAGCACGTCGGCAACGAGGTGAAGGCCGTGAGCGCCGGCGTCGGCCTTCAGGACATGAGTGCCTTCGCCAAGTGCTGGATCTCCGGCCCCGGCGCCGAGGCCTGGCTGTCCTCGATCCTCGCCAACAAACTGCCAAAGAGCGTCGGGCGCATTGCACTCTGCCACTTGCTGACAAAGCATGGCGGCGTGCGCTCGGAGTTTACCGTCTACAAGCAGCCCACCGGCTTCTATCTCGTCTCGGCCGGCGCCTACGAGGCGCACGACCACGACGTTCTGCACAAGCTGCTGCCAACCGACGGCAGCGTGCGCATGACGTCGATGACCAGCCAGTGGGGTGTTCTGGTCATCGCGGGACCGCGCGCGCGCGACGTCCTTGCAAAGCTGACCCGGACCCCGCTCGACAACAAGAGCTTCCCCTGGCTGACCGGGCGACAGATTTCCCTCGGCGCCGCAACCGCCCATGCCCTGCGCGTCAACTTCGTCGGTGAACTCGGCTGGGAGTTCCACCATCCCATCGAGCAGCAGAACCACATCTTCGATCAACTCATGGAAGCGGGCGCCGAATTCGGCATTCGGCCCTACGGCATCCGCGCCATGACGGCGATGGCGATCGAAAAGAGCTACCGCCTCATCCCGCGCGAACTCTCGATCGAGTACTCGGCCTGGGAATCGGGCCTCGACCGTTTCGTCGCGCTCGACAAGGGCGACTTCCTCGGCCGCGAGGCGCTGGTTGCCCAGAAGGAAAAGGGTCTCGGCTGGAATTTCGTGACCATGGAGGTTCACGGCATCACCGATTGCGACGCCCGTGGCAACGAGGCGATCCACGATCCGTCCGGCAACCTCGTCGGGCGCGCGACGCACGGGGGCTATGGCTGGCGGTGCGGCAAATCCCTGGCGCTTGCCATGGTCAAACCCGAGCACGCCGCCATCGGCACGAAGCTCACGATCCGCATCCTCGGCAAGGACCATGGGGCGGTGGTGATCCCCGAGAGCCCGTTCGATCCCGCGAATGCCCGCCTCAGGGCCGACGCCGGGGCATGAGGCGACGGGGCATCCAGCCGACGGGCGATGCGCTCGCCCGTCGGGGGTGCGTCGAGCGCGATTGTCAGGCGCGCTTCACGAAACTGATCACGAGCAGCAGGATGACCGCACCGATTGTCGCCGAGATGATCTGGCCGAGAAGGCCGGAGAACGGCAAGACACCCGGAAGCAGGAAGCCTGCGACGATGGCGCCGAGAACGCCGACGATGATGTTACCGACGAGGCCGAAGCCGCCACCCTTGATGATCTGACCTGCCAGCCACCCGGCGACCGCGCCGATCGCCAGCATCACGATGATTGCAACGGGATCCATGGTCGTCTCCTGTCCATGCCTGGACCGATCCCTCCACATGACACAACGCGCGAGCGGCCCGGCTCGCGGGTCGAATCGCCCGCCCGACGAGCTTAAACCAAAGTCGCAATCGTACGAAGCGCCCCGAGTGTCGCCTGGTGTCTGGGTGATGTGCCCGCCCGCAACGCGCTCCGCCGGGTTCGGTCAACTTGATGTGATCGACGAGATGTTCGGACTTTGGTCTGTTCACCATCGTGCCACGATGTCGCTATGTGGGGGCGGTAAGAATCCGTGTTCCGCCTGTTCCGGGCGGTCGCGACCCAATCGGAGGAGTCATATGCGCTTTCGTACACTCGCCGCGGCGGCTCTCGGTGTGGCAGCCGTGGCGGCCGCCTCGACGGTGGCTGTCGCCAACGAGAATGCCGTGGCGGCCCGTCGCGGCTACTACCAGATGGTTCTCTTCAGCTTCGGCCCATTGTCCGGCATGGCCAAGGGCGACGTCGCATACGATGCGGCGATGGCCCAAAAGCACGCGGACGAACTGAAGGCGCTCGCGGCATTCGGCTCCGGCCGCTACTTCGTGCCCGGCACCTCGAATGAGGACATGCCCGGCAAGACCCGCGCCCTGCCCGCGATCTGGGCGGCTGGCTCCGACGTCGGCGACAAAGCGTCGGCCTTTTCTGCCGCCATCGACAAGCTCGCCGCCGCCGCCAGCGGTGGCAAGGATGCTCTGACCGCGGCCGTGGGCGACCTCGGCGCGGCCTGTGGCGCCTGCCACAAGGCGTTCCGCGCCAAGGATTTCTGATCCTGCAGGTGGCGAGATCCTGAACGACAGCGCCCGCGGCAGGCTTGCCTCCCGCGGGCGCATCTGCGACTGGGGCGGAGTATCGACGCCAGCGCGACGCCAATTCGGGGCGACGTCGCCGCGTCGGAGGGGCGGATGCGAGGGGGGAATCATGACGGATCGACGGGATGAGGAGATTGTCCGCGTCCGGGTTTGGAGTGTGCCGGTTCGTCTCTTCCATTGGCTCCTGGTGGCGGCCGTCGCGACCGCTTGGATCCTCGGCGAGTTCGGTCCCTCGATCAAAACCAACCATTTCTATGCTGGCTATGCGGTCGGTGGCTTGGTGGTCCTGCGCCTTCTCTGGGGCCTCTTCGGGCCGCGCGTGGAGCGGTTTTCCGGGTTCGTTGCCGGGCCACGCCGCACCCTGTCCTACATGGCCGGTATGTTTTCGCGCAGCCCGAGCGGCTGGTACGGCCACAACCCTGTCGGTGGCTGGTCGGTCGTCGCGATCCTGCTGGCGCTGCTCCTCCAGGTCGCGACCGGTCTCGTCGCCGACGACGAAATCTTCAACAAGGGGCCGTTCGCGGATCTGGTCGGCACGGATCTCAGCTTGCAGGCGACCGCCCTCCACCACCTGCTCTCGAAGGTCGTGCTGGCGCTCGTCGTCATTCACGTCGCCGCCGTCGCGTTCTACGCGATCTGGAAGCGTGAAAACCTCGTCCATCCGATGATTACGGGCTGGAAGAAGGTCCGCCGGTCCGCCTTGCCGCAGGATTCGGGACGGACCGATTGAGCGCGCCACTGAAGGGTCGCCTCGCGCTGGCGGCTCGGCACTTGGCTGCCGGTTTGGCTCAATGCTCGCCGAGGGTGCCGTTCGACATTTCGTCGGCACTCGCCGAGAATTCGCCAGAGAATGCGCGGTCCGGCTCGAACTCGCGGCGGTCGGCCTGAGGCGTCACGTCGTAGCGTTCGCGATAGCGCTTGGAGAAATGCGAGGCCGACACGAACCCGGCCGCGATCGCCACTTCGACGATCGGCAGGTTCGAGTGCCGCAGCAGCCGCCGCGCCCGCTCTAGCCGCACGTCGAGATAGTAGCGAGCCGGCGAGCGTCCGAGGAACTGGCGAAACAATCGCTCGACGTGACGTCGCGAGATGCCCGTCACATCCGATATCTCGGCGAGCGAGAGAGGCTCCGAGACGTTCGCCTCCATCAGCTCGATGATGCTGAGGAGACGCGGGTTCTGGACGCCGACTCGAGCGCCGATCGGCAACCGCTGGCGATCCTGCGCCGGCCGGATGCGGTCGATGAGGCAGAGTTCACAAACCCGTGCCACCACCTGCTCGCCATGGCTCGAGCCGATGAGGTGGAGCATCATGTCGAGTGACGACGTGCCGCCGGCACACGTATAGATGTTCTGGTCGACCTCGAAGAGGCATGAGCGCACCGCAACATCCGGGAACTGCTCGGAAAAACCGGGCAGGTTTTCCCAATGGATGGCGCAGCGGCGCCCATCCAGCAGCCCGGCGCGCGCCAGGATGTGAGCGGCGGTGCACAGCCCCCCGAGGGCGGCCCCGCGGCTGTAGAGCCGGCGCAACCAGCCGAACACCACCGGTTCGTTGTATTTCTCCACCTCGATGCCGGCACACACGATGACCATCGACGAGGAGGTCGGGTCCGAGGTCGCCTTGCGCACGGCCTCGAGGTCCAGCGTCGTATTGACGGCGATGCCGTTCGAGGCCGCCACCGGCTGGCCGTCCTTGGAGACGATGTGCCAGCGATAGGTGTTGCTTCCTAGAACGCGGTTCGTCAGGCGCAACGCCTCGACGGCGACCGAAAACGCCATCATCGAGAAGTTCGGCGTCAGGAAGAAATAGATGTCACGAGCCAGTTGCCGGGCTGGAGACAACATCGCGACCTCCGAGGAATGCTGTGGGGGCGCATCGGGCGATCCCGACGCGGTTCGGATGACGGCATTCGATCAGTTCCAATTCCGACATCTGCAAGCCGCGCTGCGACCTGACCCTCGTTCGACATCAACACGGAAACCAAGGCGAACGCAATCCCGGTGGCGGCCATCCGGACGCACTTCCGTCACGCCGGCCGATGTCGTATCCGAAACAGCATTGATCCTGGGGGTCGGCAATCTGGCGGCGGTCCGCTGGCGCGTCGTCGGCGGGGGCCTGACGCGGAGGGAAGGGGCGATCGATGTCCGACTATTCGTTCTGGAAGCTGCTTCGTCAGGGCATCGCGGGTCACCACGGGTGGCGCCCGGCCTGGCGCGATCCGTCTCCGAAGCCGTCCTATGACGCGGTCATCATCGGTGGCGGCGGTCATGGTTGCGCGACGGCCTATTACCTCGCCCGCCAGCACGGCATGACCAACATCGCGATCATCGAGAAGGGCTGGATCGGTGGCGGCAATGCGGGCCGCAACACCACGATCATTCGCTCGAACTACCTCTACGACGAGAGCGCGGCGATCTACGACCACGCCATGCAGCTCTGGAAGGGGCTCGGGCGTGAGTTGAACTACAACATCATGATGAGCCACCGCGGCGTGCTCAACCTCGCCCACGATGACGGCGAGATGCGCACCTTGAAGCGCCGCGTCGAGGCCAACCGCCTCAATGGCGTCGATGCGGAATGGCTCGACGCCAAGCAGGTCAAGGAGTTCTGCCCGATCATCAATATCTCGCCCGACATCCGCTTTCCGGTTCTCGGCGCGACGCTCCAGCGCTCCGGCGGCGT
Source organism: Hyphomicrobiales bacterium (assembly GCA_016125495.1). Classification (NCBI taxonomy): domain Bacteria; kingdom Pseudomonadati; phylum Pseudomonadota; class Alphaproteobacteria; order Hyphomicrobiales; species Hyphomicrobiales bacterium. The sequence continues at coordinate 108,824 of WGLQ01000004.1, forward strand.
CAACCGCCATGACGCGGTCGTCTGGGGCTATGCCCGCAAGGCCGACGCGATGGGCGTCGACATCATTCAGAACTGCGAGGTGACGGGCATCAAGGTGGAGGCGGGTCGGGTCGTCGGCCTGACCACCACGAAGGGCGACATCCGCACCCCCAAGATCGCCTCCGTCGCGGCCGGCCACACCAGCGTCATCGCGCGCATGGTGGACCTGCGCCTGCCGATCGAGAGCCACCCCCTCCAGGCGCTCGTTTCCGAGCCGATCAAGCCGGTCAATCCGTGCGTCGTCATGTCGAACGCCGTGCACGCCTATTGCAGCCAGTCCGACAAGGGCGAACTGGTCATCGGCGCCGGCATCGACCATCAGATCTCCTATACCCAGCGTGGCGGCTTCGACCTCATCGAGGAGACCATTCAGGCGATCGTCGAGATGTTCCCGATTTTCTCCCGTCTGCGCCTCATGCGCCAGTGGGGCGGCATCGTCGACGTCTGCCCGGACGCCAGTCCGATCATTTCCAAGACGGACGTCGAAGGTTTCTACGTCAACGCCGGCTGGGGCACCGGCGGCTGGAAGGCGACGCCAGGCTCGGGTCACGCCTTCGCCGACCTCGTCGCCCGCAACGAGCCCAACGCCATCGCCGCCCCCTTCACCATCGACCGCTTCCGCTCCGGAAAGCTCGTCGCCGAGCACGGCGCGGCCGCCGTGGCGCACTGAATTTTCTTCTCGAGGCGCGGGCGTCGACCGTCCGCATCCCGTTCGCCTGTTCAACCTGTGTCGATACATGAAGCACCACTGGCACCTTGACGACAGCGCTGAAACGTCCGCGGGCCGCCTCGCCTGCGGTCGTGCCGGCGCGCCAAGTCGCCCGCCGCTGGTGCTGACTCATGGTTGGCCCTGGTCCTCGTTCAGTTGGCACCGGGTCATACCGGCGCTCGCCGACCGGTTCCATGTCCACTGGTACGACATGCCGGGCTACGGTCGCTCCGAAATGCGGCCTGATCAGGCGACTGGCCTCAATGTCCAGGGCGCCGTCTTTGCCGAGATGCTCGGGCACTGGGGGCTCCGTGAGGGAGCAGCCCGCCCGCTCGTCTGGGCGCACGACTTCGGTGGCGCGACGACCTTACGCGCGCACCTGCTGCATGGTGCCGAATACGCGCGGCTCCTGTTGATGAACGTGGTCGCCATGCGACCCTGGGGCTCGAGCTTCTTCGATCATGTCCGCGCCCACATCGATGCGTTCCTCGGGGTGCCGCCGCACATCCACGCCGCCATCGTGCGGGCCTACATCGAGGGCGCCCTCGTCTGTGACCTGCAACGCGGCGACGTCGACGCACTCGTTGCCCCCTGGTTGACCGAGACCGGTCGCATCAGCTTCTGGCACCAGTTCGCAGAAGCCGACGAGCGATGGACGGGCGAGGTCGAGCCGCACTATGCGGACATCCGCTGCCCGGCGCACGTCCTCTGGGGGAAAGCCGACCCGTGGATTCCGCTCGCCCGCGGTAAGGCGCTGCATGGCGCCATCGGTGCCAAGGGCGCATCGGTCGGCTGGGCCGTGCTCGAGGGTGTCGGCCATTTGCCGCAGCTCGAGGCACCGGATGCCGTCGTCGCCGCCGCATTCGAGTTCTTCGCGGGGGAGACACGTTGATGCTTTCCCTCGAGACCTGGCTCGCCTTTGCCTCGGCCACGGCGCTCTTTGCTTACATGCCGGGTCCGTCGCTGCTCTATGCCGCGGCCCAGACCATGGCCCACGGTCGAAGCGGCGGGCTGCGGGCGGCGCTCGGTCTGCACCTCGGTTGCTATGTCCATGTCCTGGCTGTTGCGCTCGGCTTCAGTGCCCTGCTCGTGGCGGTTCCGACGGCCTACGCCGCCATGAAGCTGGTCGGCGCGGGCTACCTGGTCTGGCTCGGCCTGCAGCTCGTCCGGGATGCGATCGCCGGCGTCCGGCCCGGGCCCGCAGGCGATCCGGCTGCAACCGAGCATGCTTTGCCGCAGCATGCCCGCCGGCCTTTGCTCAGCTCGGCGATCGTCGAGATCCTCAACCCGAAGACGGCATTGTTCTATTATGCCTTCCTGCCGCAGTTCGTCGACCCTGCATCCGGTGTCGCCCCGTGGCTGCAATTCCTCGTCCTCGGCACGCTGGTCAATCTGGCGTTTTCCTCTGCGGACCTCATCGCCGTCGTCTTCGCCGACTGGGTCTCCGGCACGCTTGCACGCTCGGCTCGTGCGGCGGCATGGGTCCGAGGTCTCGGCGGCACGATCCTCGTCGCTCTCGGCCTGCGCCTCGCAATGGATAGAAACTGAAAGGCTCCCCAAGATGCTGGTCATCGAATGCCCACACTGTGGCCCGCGCGAGCAGGAGGAATTCTCCTACGGCGGCGAGGCACACATCGCCCGTCCGACGAACTCCGCCGACCTCAGCGACGCCGAGTGGGCCGAGTACGTCTTCATGCGTTCGAATACGAAGGGCGTTTTCGCCGAGCGTTGGATGCACGCCGCCGGCTGCCGCAAATGGTTCAACGTGATACGCAACACCGCGACCGACCGCATCCTCGCGGTCTATGCCCAGGGTGCGCCGCGCCCCGTGGTCGACCTCGCGGGGGAGGCTTTGCGGACCCCGAGCGGAGAGCCGTTCGTCGGCTCAGGTAACGACGCCACGAAAGTTCTCTCGAGCGCCGAGAGCATGGCTGGAAAGGCACGCTCGTCATGACGAAGACTTCGCTGCGCAACTCGACCGGTGGGCTGGTCGATCGCTCGCACCCGGTCAGCTTCCGCTTCAACGGTCGCACCTACCGGGGCTTTTCCGGCGATACCCTCGCCTCGGCCCTGATCGCCAACGGCGTGCACATGGTCGGGCGCTCGTTCAAGTATCACCGTCCGCGAGGCATCCTGGCGGCAGGCTCCGAGGATCCTGCCGCGCTCGTCCAGGTCGGCCGTCCGGATCGGGCTGCCACCGAGCCCAACACGCGCGCCACCGAACTCGAGATCCACGAGGGCCTCGAGGCGTTTTCGCAGAACGCCTGGCCATCGCTCGGCTTCGACGTCGGCGCTGTCAACGACCTGCTCGGCCGGTTTCTTCCGTCGGGCTTCTACTACAAGACCTTCATGGGTCCGCCGTTCGGCTGGATGTTCTTCGAGCCGTTCATTCGCCGGTCCGCCGGTCTCGGGCTCAGCCCCACGTTGCCGGACCCGGACCGCTACGAGCACACCAACCGCCACTGCGACGTCCTCGTGGTGGGAGGTGGCCCGGCCGGCCTCATGGCCGCGCTCAGCGCCGGTCGCGCAGGGGCCCGTGTCATCCTCGCCGAGGAGAGCGCCCGCCTCGGCGGTCGCCTGCTCTCGAGCGACCCCAAGGCCAGCCGCATCGGCGACTTCGCCCCGGCCAAGTGGGTCGCCGAGGTCGAGGCGGAGTTGCGCGCGCTGCCGGAGGTGAAAATCCTGACGCGGACGTGTGCGTTCGGCTACTACGGGGAGAATTTCATCGGCCTGGCGGAGAACGTCCAGGATCACCTGCCGCCCTCCCTGCGTGATGCCAAATTGCCCCGCCACCGATTGTGGCGGATTCGCGCGGGCCGCGTGGTCCTCGCCACCGGCGCCATCGAACGCCCGTTGGTTTTCCACCAGAACGACCGGCCCGGCGTCATGCTGGCGGGGGCGGTGCGCACTTATCTGCACCGCTATGGCGTCAAGGCGGGCACGCGCGCGGTCGTCTTTGCCAACAACTCGGACGCCTGGCAGACCGCCTTCGACCTCGTCTCCCACGGTGTCGAAGTGCGCGCCATCGTCGACACCCGCGCCGCCCCCGAGGGCGAACTGGTCCAGCGTGCCGCGACCCTCGACATTCCGGTCCACGCCGGCTCGACGATCGTTGCGACGGAAGGGCGACGCCGCATTTCCTGCGCCATGGTGCGGCGCATGGACGGGGATGGAAAATTGTTGGGCGAGGCCGACCGGCTCGAGTGCGACCTTCTGGCGATCTCCGGCGGCTGGTCGCCGAACGTTGCATTGTTCTCGCAGTCGCGTGGAAAACTGCGCTATGACGAGGCGATCGCCGCCTTCCGGCCCGCCGTGTCCTGGCAGAAGGAGCGCTCCGTCGGCGGCGCTGATGGCGAATTCGATCTTGCCGCCGCGCTCTCGGCCGGTGCCGAGGCCGGGGCTGAAGCCGCCAAGGCGACCGGATTTGCAGGCGAGGCCGCCATGGTGCCGGCCATCTCCCGGCCAGCCGCGCATGTGCCCTACGGCGTCGAACCGGCTTGGGATCTCCCGAGCGAACGCTCCGCGGCCGCCACCCGCGCCTTCGTCGACACCCAGAACGACGTGACCGCCAAGGATCTCCACCTTGCCGTCCGCGAGGGATATCGTTCCGTCGAGCACGCCAAGCGATACACGACCACCGGCATGGGCACGGACCAGGGCAAAGTCGTCGGCGTCAACGCCTTCGGCATCCTGGCCGGCGCGTTGGGCAAGGCGATCCCCGACGTCGGGGTCACGACCTATCGACAGCCGTTCAAACCGGTCTCCTTCGGCGCGGTCGCCGGCCAGCACGCCCGCCAGCTTTTCCATCCGCGCCGCACCACGCCGATGCACGACTGGCACGTCGAGGCCGGCGCAACCTTCGAGGTCGTCGGCGACTGGCTGCGCGCGCGCACCTATCCCCGAGCCGGTGAGACGTTCCACGACGCGGTCCAGCGCGAGAGCCTCGCCGCCCGCCGCCAGACCGGCATCCTCGATGCCTCGACGCTCGGCAAGATCGACATCCGCGGCCGCGGCGCAGCCGAGTTCCTCGATCGCGTCTACACCAACTCCTGGAAGAAGCTGAAGGTCGGCACCTGCCGCTACGGCCTGATGCTGAACGAGGATGGCATGGTCTTCGACGATGGCGTCACCGCCCGCCTCGCCGAGGATCACTTCCACATGACCACGACTACGGGCGGCGCGGCCCGCGTCCTCAATTGGCTGGAGGAATATCACCAGACCGAGTGGTCGGACCTCGAGGTCCACATGACGACTGTAACCGAGCAGTGGGCGGTTGCCTCGCTCTGCGGGCCGGAATGCCACCGACTGGTGGGCGATCTGGTCGACGACCTGGACGTCTCTCCGGAGAACATGCCGTTCATGAGCGTTGCGACAGGAAGCATCGACGGCATTCCCGTCCGCGTCTTCCGTATTTCCTTCACCGGCGAACTCTCCTACGAGATCAATATTCCGGCTTCCTACGGTCTCTGGCTCTGGCGACGCCTGATGGATGCCGGACGCATCTACGGGCTGACGCCCTACGGCACCGAGGCGATGCACCTGCTGCGCGCGGAGAAGGGTTTCATCATCGTCGGCCAGGATACCGACGGCACGGTGACGCCGCACGACCTCAGGATGGATTGGATCGTCAAGAAGGAAGGCGATTTCATCGGCCGGCGCTCGCTCTCGCGTTCGGACACCGCGCGCCGTGACCGGCCCCAGCTCGTCGGCCTCCTGACGAGCGATCCGGCATTCGTCATCGAGGAGGGCTCCCAGATCATCGCCACGGCGACGGAGCCGGAGCCGCGCGTGCCGATGCTCGGCTATGTGACGTCGAGTTACTTTTCCCCGAACCTGGGCCGTTCGATCGCTCTCGCACTGGTCAAGGGTGGCGGCGCAAGAATGGGCGAGACCGTCTACATCTCGCGTCGTGGCGCCTTGCCCGTGCCGGCGACGATCTCCGGAACGGATTTTCTTGCAGCCGAAGGGGCCAGGAAATGATCGATAGTCGTCGCCAGTCCCCACTCTCCCATCGCAAGCCCCTTGCCGCGCGCAGCGGCGAGGCCGCTCTTTGCGAACTGCCGTTTCGAGGCTTCCTGCAGCTCCGCGCGTCACCCGAGGTCGCAGCGCCTGCTGTCACGACGGCTCTCGGCCTCGTCTTGCCGCAAGCCGTGCGTCAGACCGCCCGCGCCGGCGGGGTCACAGCCATTTGGCTTTCTCCCGACGAATGGGTGCTGACGACCGATCCCGGCGGGGTGACGGAGGCCCAGGGTGCGCTCTCTCGCGCGCTCGCCGGCCGCCATGCGCAGGTGGTCGACGTCACGGACTATTATACGACGATCGAGATCGCGGGCACGCGGGCCCGCGCGCTGCTGGCCAAGCTGGTCGCTTACGATCTCCACCCGCGTGCTTTCCATCCCGGCGAGGCCGTCGCCACCCGTATCGCCAAGGTCTCCGGCTGGATTTACTGCCCGGTGGATGGCGGTGGGGCGGGCAATGTCCTCCATGTCATGGTGCGCCGCTCGCTTGCCGACTATGTCTGGTGCCTCCTGGCGGACGCTGGCCGCGAATGGGGCCTGCCGGCCGAGGAGCCGCGCGGCGCGGTCAAGCTCCACCTGCCTCACTTCGACTAGTGTTGCGATACGGACGTTTGTCTCCCGGTCGCTGCAAGGCGATCTGCCAAGCGTCCGTGGCGGTAGCAACACCACGCGGTGGTCCGGCACGACACTGGCGGGCTCGTCCCACGCTCGGAACCGGTCAGGTGCGTGCCGGCGGGCTCGTCCAGCGCCGCGCCGGCGCATGGAATGGCCGGTCGACGACGCGCGCCGGTTCCATCAGCTTTTTCCACTCCAGTTCGTACTGCACGTAGATCTCGACGAAGAGCGGTTCGCGTCGGTTGAGGCCGTGCGGCCGCCTCAACGAGGCGAGGGCGATGTTGCGTTTGGTCGCCGGCGACCAGGTCGCCGCGGTGACATGGCCGACCTCGACCTTTCGCTCGGTATAGACGAGCGACTGGTGGGCAGGCTTGTTGCCGCCGATGTCGAGACCGACGAGGCACCACTTCGAGGACTCGCTTTCCTTTTCCTCCAGCAGTGCGCGCCGTCCGTTGAAGTGTCCCTTCCCGAAGTCGACCATCCAGCCGAGCCCGATCTCGAACGGCGATCGCGGTCGGCCCGAACGCACGGCGTGCTCGGCGGTGACGAAATCCTGGTTCGCCACGATGAAGCCGGCCTCGATCCGAGCGATGTTGAGGGCGGCGTTCCCGAACGGCATGATGCCGTGGGCCGCTCCCGCCGCCATCAGCGTGTCGTATAGCGCGAGCGCGCGCGCCGGCTCGGTCCAGACTTCATAGCCGAGGTCGCCGGTGAAGCCGCTGCGCGAGATGGTCACCTCGCCGGCATCCGTGAGCGAAAAGCGGCCATGTTCGAACGGCTTGAGCGCGCTCGCGTTACCGGCCCCGGCCGCCTCGAGGACCGCATAGGAGGTCGGTCCCTGCAGCGACAGCGCGCAGATCGCGTCGGAAATATCGTCCACGACGACGTCGAATCCCTCGGCGCCCGCCAGCAGCCAGGGCAGGTGCCGCTCCTGGCAGTGCAGCAGGAAGCTCGCCTGCGAGAGCCGCATCAGCGTGCCGTCGTCCATGACTTTTCCGTCGTCGTCGCACCAGGCGGTATAGTGCATGCGCCCGGGCGCCAGCCGCGCCACGTTGCGCAGCGTCAGACGGTCGAGGAACGCCTCGGCATCGTCGCCCTCGATCCGGTAGGTCACCATCGGCGACAGATCGAACAGTCCGGCCGAGTTGCGGATCGCGGTATACTCGAGTTCGAGGTCTCGAAAGACGTTCACCACGGTATAGCCCGCCCAGGTGGCCCAGTCGTTCAGCACGGCGAGTTCGCTCGTGCGAGCGTGGAACGGAGTCCGGCGCCGGGGCGTGCGGAATTCGAGTTGCGCCGGGGTGTGGGGCCCGGGCCCGCGCCCTCCGGTCTTTGCGGCCTTTGCAGCGTCCGACGGCCTCGCGTTCATGCCCGCTTCTCCTTGGCGAGGATTCGGCGCGCGGCGTTGAGCCCGGCGACACCGGTCACGCCGCCGCCCGGATGACAGCCGGCACCGCAGAGATAAAGTCCGGGGATGGGTGTGTCGTACTGCGCCGCGCCGGGGACCGGGCGTAGCATCAGCATCTGGTCGGGCGCCAGCTCCCCGTGGTGCCAGTGGCCGCCCGGCATGCGGTAACGCCGCTCGATGTCGACCGGCGTCAGCAGCTCGCGGTGAGCGATCTGGTTCTGGATCTGCGGTGCATACCGCGCGATCGTCGCGACGATCAGGTCCGCGAATTTCTCGCGTGCGCCGTCCCATCCGCCCGCGAGATCATAGGGAGCAAATTGTACGAGCGCGGACAGCACGTGCTTGCCGGGCGGCGCGAGCGTCGGATCGACGATGGAGGGGATGGTCATCTCGAGGAGCGGCTCGGGCGAATACTGCCCATATTTTGCCGGATTGAAGGCCCGCTCCACCGCCTCGACGCTCGGTGCGACGACCAGCCTGCCATCGTGGTTGAGCCGGTCGAGGCCGTTGAAGCTCGGCAATCCGTCGAGCACCAGATGGAGCTTGGCGACGTTGCCCCGCGCGCGGATGTTGCGAACGCGCCGGGTGAAGCCGATGTCGAGGTGCTCGACCCCGACCAGATCGAGGAAGGTGGTGCGCGGGTCGATGGCCGAGACGACGAGGTCCGCGGCGATTTCGTCCCCTGTCGCCAGTTCGACGCCGACCGCCCGGTCGCCGCGCACGATGATGCGCTCGACCGGAGCGGATACGACGGTGCGCACGCCAGCCCGCTCACCGGCCTCCGCGATCGCCTTGACGACGCCGCCCATGCCGCCCTGCGGGATCGCCCGTGCGCCACGCTCGCCGAGCACCTCGCCCGCCATCCGATACAGCAGACCGAGCACCGAGCCGGGTGAGCGCGGCCCGAGATGGCTGCCGAGCACGGCGTCGAAGGCAACCGCGCCGCGTAGCCGCTCGTCGGTCAATTCCTCGTCGAGGAGGTCCGCGACGTTCATCAGCGCGATGCGCAGGAACTCGCGCATGTCCGCGCGCCCGAGCCGGCGGATCCTGAGCCCGAGACGCGCAAGCTTGAGGTTCTCGGCGAGGTTCGAGGAAGCAAGGCGCGGCGGCGGCTCCGCAAGCATCGGCGCCAACGCACCGGCAAAGCGCGAGAGGCGCTCGTTGAGTCGCGCCCAGGCCGCCTGCTCACCGGCCGCCAGGTCCTTGCCGGCGAGTTCGCCCCGGTCGCGGCTTATGACGAGGTTCCGGCCCCGGGCATCGAGTGCCACGGTGTCGATATCGGGCGCCGCATACTGTAGCCCGCTCTGATCGAGGTCGAGTTCGGAAATCACCTGCGGGTGCAGGAGGTGAAGCACGTGCGCGAGCCCCGGAACACGCACGCCCGGCATGATCTCGACCGTACGCGCGCCGCCGCCGACCTCGCCATCCGCCTCCAGCACCGTCACCGAGAGGCCCGCCTTGGCCAGCATGGCGGCGGCCACGAGCCCGTTGTGGCCGCCGCCGATGACGACGGCGGTGCGCGCCACTGGCGTTTTGTTCCCTTTGTTAGATGACGGCATAGGCTTCGCTGATGTCCTTGATGTCACCGGGTCGCTTGAGGTCCCTCAGGATCTCGACGGCGGCATTGCGTCCCGGCGCCCCCATGACGCCGCCACCCGGATGCGCCGACGAGCCGCAGAGATAAAGTCCGCGAACCGGCGAGCGGTACTGAGCGTAACCCGGCACGGGCCGGTTGAAGAGGAGTTGGTCGAATGTCAGCTCGCCCTGGAAGATGTTGCCCTCGGTGAGCCCGACCTCTTCTTCGAGTTCGCGTGGTGTGCGCACCTCCTTGTGCACGATGAGATCACGAAAGCCGGGGCTGTAGTCCGCGATCTGCGAGATCACCGTTTCCCCGAACGCGTCGCGGTCGGCGTCCGTCCACTCGCCCGTCGCGAGCCGTGGCGGGCAGTACTGCACGAAGCAGCTCATGAAATGGCGCCCCGGCGCCGCCATGGTTGGATCGACCGTGGTCGGGATCATCATGTCGAGGAAGGGGTCGGCCGACCAGCGCCCTTCCTTCCAGTCGTCGTAGCCACGTTCCATGCGCTCCATCGTGTCGGTGAAGTGCATGTCGCCGCGCACGCACGGCGATCCTTCCGGCAGCGCCGGGAACCGGGGCATGCCCGAGAGCGCGATGTTGACCTTGCCCGAAGAGCCGCGGATGCGGAAGTTTCGCACCTTGCGCACGAACTCGTCCGGCAGATTGTATTCCGCGATGAGCTTGAGGAAGGTGCGCTTGACGTCCGCGTTCGAGGCAACGATGCGCCCGTGCACTTCCTCGCCGGTCTCCAGCATGACGCCGATCGAGCGCCCGCCGCGGACCATGATCTCGGCGACCCCGGCGCCGGTCCGGATCTCCCCACCATAGCTCGCGAGCGCTGCGGCGAGCGCCTTGCTGATGCCCCCCATCCCGCCGCGCGAATAGCCCCATGCCCCGGAGCTTCCGTCGACCTCGCCCATGTAGTGGTGGAGGAGGACGTATGCGGTGCCGGGCGAGTAGGGCCCGAGTGCCGTGCCGATGATCCCCGAGACGGCGAGCTTGGCCTTGATCACCGGCGTTTCGAAGTATTCGTCGAGGAATTCCGCGATGCTCATGGTCCAGAAGCGGACCATGTCGCCCATCTCGCGCTCGGTGAGGTCGTTCAGCCGCTTGCCGAGCCAGAGCAGCTCCTGCACGTCGCGCGGTTTGAGGGATGTGGGATCGGGCGGCGTGCGCAGCAGCAGCGGGCGGATGAAGCGGCACTGGCGCAGCACGTCGACTGAATAGCGGTCGTAGGCCTCCGCATCGCGGGGCGAAAAGCGGGCGAACTCGCGGCGCTGCGCCTCGTGATCGCGGTAGCTGCCGAGGAAGTCGCCGTCCTCCGTGAACGTCGCGCCGCCATCGAAGGGGATGATCTGCAGGCCGTGGCGGGGCAGATCGAGGTCGCGCATGATCTCCGGTCGCAGTAGCGAGCAGACGTAGGAGCAGTTGGAGTAGAGCCAACCCTCTTGAATCTCGCGGCTGACGGCGGCCCCGCCGATGTAGTCGTTCTTCTCGACGACGACGACATCGAGCCCGGCCCGCGCCAGATAGCAGGCGGTGACGAGCCCGTTGTGTCCCGCCCCGACGATCACCGCGTCATAGGTTTTCATCTCCCGATCGTTCCCCTGCTGCGGGCATTCCGGGCGGGATGGGGCCCCGCTCGCCACGCTCCCGACGCCGTCATGCTTGCACGCGCCGCAAAAGCATGTCCAGCAATCGAATGTCCATTCGATGATCCAGGTTGACGCCCGCGCTGGCACGCGCTGGAATGACACGATGATCTTATGAGGGCCACGGGATGACTGCCACGGGCGACGCCGAGTACCCGGACGAGCTGATCACCTTCCTGGAGACGCTCTGGGGCGCGGGCTACCTGTCGCCTGGCGGGCCGGCCGAAGTGGACCGGGTTCTGGCGGGAATGTCGCTGGCGGGATGCGACGTGCTGGACCTCGGCTGTGGTTCTGGCGGCATCTCGCTGCATCTGGCGGAGCGCCATGGCGCGCGCTCGGTCACCGGCATCGACGTGGAGGGGCCGGTGCTCGCCAAGGCGCGCGAGCGGGTGGACGCCTCTGGCCTCGCCGACCGCGTTCGTTTCGCGCAGGTGGCCCCCGGCCCGCTGCCGTTTCCCGATCGCACGTTCGACATCGTCTTTTCCAAGGATGCCATCGTCCACATCCCCGACAAGCACGCGATCATGGCCGAGATTCACCGTGTCCTGAAACCGGGCGGACGGTTCGCCGCGAGCGATTGGCTGATCTCCCACGACGGCGAGCCGACGCCGCCCATGGCCGACTACATCCGTTCCGAAGGTCTCAGTTTCGGAATGGCCTCGCCAACGCGCTACCGGGAGGCGATGGTGGCCGCGGGCTTCGCCGAGGTCGAGCTGGTCAACCGCAACCCCTGGTATCGCGAGGTCGCTCGCGGTGAATTCGAGCAGCTGTCCGGCGCACTTTACGAGCGTGCCGTCGCCGCCGCTGGCCGAGCGCTCGTCGATCACAACATCGGCACGTGGAAGCGCATGCTGACCGTCCTCGAGAGCGGAGAGCATTGCCCGCACCACCTGCGTGCCCGCCGTCCGCTGGGTGGGTGAGGCAGGCGCCGCTCGCCGCAAGGTTCGCCCGTGCCGCTGCCGGGAAAGTCGACGGAGCCGTATGCCGAGACGTCTTCGTTTCGCCCGGCCGGACGGCTACAGAGTGTTTCAGCCACCGGCTCCGGACGGTGGCGGGAGGCATGGCTTGGCAGGTCCAAACGCCAGGCTCTATTCCGGAGATGTCGCAGGTCGCTCCTTCGGGGGCGCCAAATCGGGAGGAACAGGAGAAAATGGCTGCAACTGCTTTGCAAGGTACCCGGCGTGTGGTGCGCACGATCCGGTCGTTGGTCGGTGCGGCGGCGGTGGTCGGGCTCGCCTTCGCGTTCGCCCCGACCGCGTCCGCTGAGAGCCCCAACCTGACGCTCTTCGAGTGGGCAGGCTACGACGACGTCGAGTTCCACAAGGCCTATGCCGAGAAATACAACGGCTCGCCGCAGTATTCGTTCTTCGCGGATGAGGAGGAGGCATTCAACAAGCTGCGTGCCGGCTTCAAGGCGGACCTGATGCACCCCTGCATCCAGAGCATTCCGAAGTGGCGCGACGCTGGCCTACTCAAGCCGATCGACGTCAGCCGGCTGCCCAAGTGGGCTGACATCTACGAGCGCTTCCGCAACCTGCCGCACGTGATGACGAGCGACGGCAAGGCCTGGTTCGTCCCCTTCGACTGGGGCAACTCCGGTATGACCTACATCACGGGCAAACTGACCGAGGAGCAGGCGTCGACCCTCCAGACATTCATCGACCCGGCGATGGCGGGCAAGGTCTCGATCCCGGACAACGTCGACGATGCCTATGCGCTGGCCTTCCTCGCAACCGGCATCAAAGACTGGACCAATGTGACGGATGCCCAGTTCCAGGCCGCCAGCGATTGGCTGCGCAAGGCGCACCCGAACGTGCGTTTCTACTGGGGCGATCCCAATTCGCTCAACCAGGGGATGGCAAACGGCGAGGTCGATCTCGCCTGGGCCTGGAACGAGACCCCGACCAACCTTCAGGAGGCCGGCCACGACGCCGTCATGAACAAGCAGGTCAAGGAGGGCGCCTCGACCTGGATCTGCGGCTTCTCCATGCTGACATCCGGTGAAGGCAGCGAGGATCAGGCTTACGACTACATCAACGCGTTCCTCGAGGACCAGACGGCCAAATATCTCGTCTCCGAGTGGGGTTATGCCGCCTCGACGACGACGGGCATGGCTCAGTTCACCGAGGAGGAACTGACCGACGCGGGCTATGCCGACATCGCGGGCTTCTTCGAGGCCACGCTCTTCCAGTCGGCCATGGACCCGCAGATCCGCGAGCGCATGATCGCCGAGTTCGCCAAGATCAAGGCGGGCTTCTGAGGACTTCACGCCGAGGCATGCAGCGTGGTTACCGCTGCTCCCCGGCCCTCTCGAGACCAGGCGGCGCGCTCCCCGGGGCGCGCCGCCATTGCCTTCCCTGGTTTCGCACGGGTGCCCGACTGAGCTATCATTATTGTGCAGTCCTTCTGCGCCGCCCCCGTTGCCACCGCCCTTCGAGGCCCAGATGACCGAACCCGACCGCGCCCCTCTCGTCCCGACGCCCTCCGAAGTCGATGCCGCGATCGCGGCCTTGCGCGGACGGGTGATCGAAACACCGCTCGTTGCCGCCCCGCGCCTTGCCGCCGAGACGGGCGCCGCCCGCGTTCATGTCAAGTTCGAGACCTTCCAGAACACCGGCTCGTTCAAGTACCGGGGCGCCCTCTGGCGATGCTCCAATCTCAGCGACGCCGAGCGCAAGGCCGGCGTCGTCGCCTTTTCCTCCGGCAACTTCGCGCAGGGGCTGGCCGCCGCCGCAACCTCGCTGGGCATTCCCTCGACCATCGTCATGCCGATCGATGCCCCCGACACCAAGCGCCGCCGTACCGAGGGCTTCGGTGCCCGCGTCGTCCTCACCGAGCATGGCGAGCGCCCGCGCGAGGAGGTGGCGAGCGAGCGCGCCCGCGAACTCGCCCGCGCCGAGGGCATGACGCTGCTTCACCCCTTCGACGATCCCCTCATCATCGCCGGACATGCCAGCCTTGCCGGCGAGGTCGCCCGCGTCCTGGCGGCGGACGGCGAGGCGATGCCGGATGTGGTCCTCTGCTGTGTCGGCGGCGGCGGGCTGCTTGCAGGCCTCGCACTCGCCTTTCGCCGCTTCTCGCCCGACTGCGAGATCGTGCCCGTCGAGCCCCTGCAGTACGACGGGCTCGGCCGCTCGTGGCGCGCCGGCCAGATCACGCCCGCCGAGGGCGGCCGGTCGACGATCTGCGATGCGCTCCAGGCCCGCCAACCGGGTGTGGCGCCCTTTGCCTGTGTGAAGGCGGCCGGCCTCGGTGACCCGCTCGCCGTCTCGGACGAGGAAGTTCGCGCGGCGATGGCCCTCGCCTTCGACCAGTTCAAGGTGGTGCTGGAGCCTTCCGGGGCGGTCGCCCTCGCGGGGCTCCTCCAGCAGAAGGAGCGCTTCGCCGGGCGCCGCGTTCTGGTCATCGCTTCGGGCGGAAATATTTCGCTCGCAGCCTTTCATGCCCATCTGAACGCTTGAGACGGCCGCTGGCCCCGTCGCAGGCATATTAGCATTGGCGCGCTAGCGCAGCAGCGGCCGGCCGTCGCCGGGATGGACTTTCCCGCTCGAAGTCGCAGGGAGTGACGACGACATGTCCGGCATCCGCAACAGCCGACCGATCCTCGGCGCCGCCGTCATGCTCGACGATCTGGACCGCGTCCCGGGCCTGCGCGAGTTCCTCTTCGAGCGCGACCGAGACGTCGAGATCCAGGACCTGATCCCCGTGGAGGCCGCGCGCGGTGACGGCTGGCGGGAGTTTTCATCCCGCGCCCGCGCGGCATTCGACGGCCACCGTGGCCGCATCGGCATCCACGGCCCCTTCTGGGGCTTTGCGATCGATACGCCCGATCCGGACGTGCGTGCCATCGCTCAGGCCCGCCTCGACGTCGGCCTCGAAGCGCTCATCGCCGCGACACGCGGGCGCGGCGGTGCCCATATGGTGCTGCACAGCCCGTTCACGACGTGGGGCTGGTACAACCGCGGAACCAAGCGACAGACCCGCGATGAGACGGCCGAATGCGTTCACCTCTGCCTCGCACCTGCCGTTCGCAAGGCTGAGGACCATGGCATCGTGCTCGTCATCGAGAATGTGGAGGATAAGGACCCCGCCGAGCGTGTCGCCCTGGCCGCATCGTTCGCGAGCCCCGCGGTGAAAGTCTCCCTCGATACCGGTCACGCCCACTACGCCCACGGTGCGACCGGCGCCCCGCCCGTCGATGTTTTCGTCCGCGCCGCCGGCGATGCCCTCGCCCACGTCCACCTGCAGGACGCCGACGGCTTTGCCGACCGTCACTGGGCGATCGGTCGCGGCACCATCCTCTGGCCCTGCGTCTTCGCGGCGCTGGGTGAGCTTGCCGAGTTGCCCCGCCTCATCGTCGAGATGAACGACGCGGCCGATATCCTGCCATCGGCACGCCACCTCCATGAGGCCGGCCTCGCCGAATAGTGCGTCGTTCCGCCGTGCGCTCCGCCCCGCAATTTCCTTGACTTGTGCGGCGCAACATGAGACACGGGTTCGTCGCCGCGATGGCGACCTCGACGTTCGAGCTGCGTGAAAGGGCGCTACAGGGTCAGGCTTACACTCCGACCCGCTCAGGTTTCGCCCGCCTGTTCAGCACGTTGCAGTTTCATCCTATTCATCGGCGCCCAGGCCACGCGGGGTGCCGCGCAAGGCACGGCATGACCCTTTGCGGCATGCCGGGCGTGCCCTGCGCCGGTTTCGCTCCCGCCGTCGATACGGCGATCGTGCGGAGGCCGGGCAGGCCGCGCCATCCGCCACGACCAGAAAGCGAACACGTGACGACATTTTCCGACCTCGGCCTCGCCGCGCCCCTCCTTAAGGCGCTCGACGCCGAAGGCTACACCGCGCCGACGCCCATCCAGGCTGCTGCCATCCCCTCCCTGCTCGCGGGAGAAGATCTCCTCGGCATCGCCCAGACCGGCACCGGCAAGACCGCCGCATTTGCCCTCCCCATCCTCCAGCGCCTCGCCGCCTCCCCGCGTCCGGCTCCCCGCAAGGGCTGCCGTGTCCTCGTGCTGGCCCCGACGCGCGAACTCGCCAGCCAGATCGCCGAGGGCTTCCGGACCTACGGTCGCCACTACCGGTTCACCGTCGCGACCGTCTTCGGCGGCGTCGGATTCGCGCCCCAGATCAGGGCCTTCTCCTCGGGGACCGATATCATCGTCGCGACCCCCGGCCGCCTCCTCGATCACATGGCCTCCGGTCACGCGAACCTGAAGGCGACCGAAATTCTCGTCCTCGACGAGGCCGACCAGATGCTCGATCTCGGCTTCGTCAAGCCGATCCGTCAGATTGTCGCCTCCCTCCCCTCCGCGCGCCAGACGTTGCTTTTTTCGGCCACGATGCCGGCCGAGATCGCCGATCTCGCGCGCGCCTTCCTGAAGGACCCCCTCCGCGTCGAGGTGGCGCCCGCGGCAACCACCGCCGAGCGCGTCGCCCAGCGGGTCATCCATCTGCCGCGGTCCGAAAAGCGCCTGCGCCTCGTCTCGCTCCTTTCCGACCGCGCCATGGCCCGCACCCTCGTCTTCACGCGCACCAAGCGTGGCGCCGACCGCGTCGCCGGGCACCTCGAGGCGGCCGCCATCGGCGCTGCCGCCATCCACGGCAACAAGAGCCAGCGCCAGCGCGAGGCGGCTCTCGAGGCCTTCCGCTCCGGACGCATCCGGGTGTTGGTGGCGACCGACATCGCGGCGCGCGGCATCGACGTCGACGGCGTCACCCACGTCGTCAACTTCGAACTGCCCGAGGTCGCCGAGGCCTACGTCCACCGCATCGGCCGCACCGCGCGCGCCGGCGCCTCGGGCGAGGCGATCTCGCTTTGCGAGCCCGAGGAGCGCGATCTCCTGAGGGCGATCGAGCGTCTGACCCGCCAGCGCATTCCGAGCGAGGACGCCATGGCATCCGCTGGCGCTTCCGGCGCGGCGCCCGCCGATGACGATCGCGAGAGTGGTCGCGAACGCCCGCGCAAATCCGGTGGTTCGCGGCGCGACGGCCCAGCCCGTTCGGCGCGCCCCGCGTCCGATCGCCGGGACGACCGCCAGCCGGCCCGCCGGCCGGACGGTGAGGCACGGCGCCGCGATGGAAAGGCCAAGGCCGGTGCCCGTTCGCCGCTCGAAGGCCAGCACCCGCAAGCCAAGTCCGGCGCCGACCGGGGCGATACCGCGCGGCCGTCATCGGCTCCGGAGGGTGGCCGCCCGCGCCGTCGGCGCTCCGGCAACCGGCCAGCCGAAGGTCGTTCCGAGCGCGGCGGCGAGGGCCATTCCCGCCCGGCCGAGCGCGCCTCGGCACCGCTCGCCGACGCGGCCGGCCAGCTTTCGCGGCTCGCCTTCCTCAGCCCCGCCCCGGTGCGCGGCACGCTCTGACGATCCACAAGGCCGGGCCCCGTGCCCGGCTTTTCGCCTCCGGGGGCCATGGTTGGGCTTGCGGTTCGAGGGAGAAAGGCGTATCTATCTCGCCATCGACTTTGGCCGGACGATCGGGCCCCTGCGCCGCGCCGGTGTTGTAACCGGCACGCGCTCGGCAACGAGCAAGGGTTAGCGGCGCACGTTCAGACTCCACTCCAAAATCGACGTTGAACGGCAGAGGCACGTCCGACATGGCGAGCCCGCGCCCCCCCGTATGTCTACCGATTGGGACAGCCGAAAATGCAGAACGGAACCGTGAAATTCTACAACGAGCAAAAGGGCTATGGCTTCATCACGCCGGACGCCGGCGGCAAGGACGTGTTCGTCCACGCCACGGCACTCGAGCGTGCGGGCCTGCGCGGCCTCGCCGAGGGTCAGAAGGTTGCCTTCGACACCGAGATGGACCGCCGCTCCGGCAAGCCCGCCGTCGCCAACATCCAGCTGGCCTGACGCCCGCCGCGCAAGCGGTGTCGGAATTTCAACGCGAGGGGGAGGCCCAAGGGCCTCCCCCTTTTTTTGGCGCGCGTGGTGGTGGGGGGGCGGTTGGCCCGCCTCTCAAACGCCCGGCGGGCGGCTTGCGACTTCTACGGGCATGGTCAGTTCGAGGTTGTGAAGCTGCTCGATGCGCTCCATCTCCGCGCGGTAGTCGTCGTAGGTGTTGCGCTCGCCGAGCAAGGCGAGGGCAACTTCCAGACCCTCGATGCCGGCTTCGAGGGCCTTCTGAGCCAGCTTGCGCAGGCGCTCGGCGGCGGAGGCACGAGCGCGAGCCGCCACCTCGGCGACCTCTTCGCCGACCTGCTTGCGGCAAACGGTATCGCGAGCGCACTTGACGGCAACGCGCACGACGCCTGCGCCTGCCCCGGCCTCGACGCCAGCTGCCTGAGCGGCACCCGGGTCGGTGAAGGCGACCGCCGCCGCGATGGCGAGGGCGGAAGCCGAGTTTTTCAAGAACGCCTTCATGGGCATCTATGCTCCATCTAGGGCAACCCGTAGCGGGCGCCGGTGGTTAGGAGCCTTTCAACTAGAGCCCGGAATGCCTTGTAGCCACCACAGCACACCGACTCGCGCCGACGTCCTGTCAGGTTCGCCAGCATCGCCTGTCGCTACCTGTCGCGCCGCTTCGCCACCAGCCTCGAGCACTGCCGACAAATTGTCGGCTCGCCTGTCGCGGCGCCGTCGTTGACCCTGCCGTCGGCTCTGGCAGGATGGCTGTTCAGATGTGCGCGAGGCCCTGAGGACCGACGGCATGACCGATCCTATTCCCGATTGGAAAGACAAGTTGCGGTTCCTCATGGACGACCGCTTGCCGCAGGCCGTGGCGGACCGCAATGCCGCAAAGAATGTAGAGCGGCCGATCAATTCCATGCCGCGCCTCGCCAAGGCGCTCGGGCTCGCCTCGCATTCGTCGCTCTATCCGATCAGCGACAAAGTTAGCGACAACCTGCGCACCAAGCTCGGCGCACTCTACGGTTTCCCGTTCGGCAGCGAATGCTGGGGCGAGTTCGAGGCGGGTTGCTGCGCCGAGTTCGAGAAGGAATACCGCGCGCTCCACGGGCAGCCCGGGCCCCAGCTCCGCGCCGAGCGCATCGCTCTCGACATCCCCGCCGACATCGCATTGCTCGCCGGGCTCGATCTCTACCTCACCCAGGCCGGGCCGGGCGAGGCCATCCCCGTCACCTTCGACCTCGTCTGCCAGCCGGCGCCGGTCGGCTCGATCGAGATCGCGGTCAAGCGCGGACGCCTCCTCCTCGAAGCGGACACGACGAGATTTTCCGGCACCAAGGACCGTCTGGCGGGCGACGGCCCCGTGACCATCGAGCGCAAGGACGGAAGCACCGTGACGATTTCCATCGCCAATGCCCGGGCCGGCTTTGCCGCCTGGGAGGTCAAGAGCAACGAGGGCCCGATCGGAGTGGTACGACCGGGAGACGGGCAGGACCTCGGCAAACTTGGCGATCCGGCGCCGGGCGACGAGGTCAAGGCGGTCTTCCAGGTCTACGTCAAGGACCTCGACTTCGGCGACCCCGATCCCGACGACGACGAGGAGGGAGAGAGCGATCCCTTTTCCTTCCTGCGCGCCGACGGCAAGCCACTGAGCCCGATGAAGCGGGCGATCATCAAGGCGCTCATCGTCAAGGAGGAACTGGGCGCCCCCGCCGACGGCTTCGTCACCGTCGCCGGCGATGGTCGCGTGCTGCGGCCGGAAGGGGGGGAGGAATGACGGAATTGCGGCGTATCGACTGGCTCGCGCGCGCCGCCGCGACCTTCGATGACTCGGAAGGTCAAAGATCGACGCTGTTTCGGCGTCTGGCACATCGGGTCGAGTTGGCTCCCGAAACGGACTTCCGCTTCCTCGATCTGTCGGGTGTGGATTTTTCGGGACAGAACCTCTTCGGCTTCGACTTCACCGGCGCTTGCCTCCATGGCTGCAATATCCTGGGGGCTCAGATTGTCGGCGCCCGCTTCGACCAAGCCGAACTCGGCATCGTCGAGCACATGACCGGCCCGTGGCGGCGGGAAAATCGTCACGCCCCCGGCCGCGTCTCCCGTGTCGCCGACCTGAGCCAGGCTGCGGACTGGGAGCTCTACCGAAAGGCACGGCATCAGCTCGCGCTTCCCCCGTCCGACGCGCACGTGCCCATCGGGGCGATCTTCGCTGATCTGCCGGGGCTCTCGCCTCAGTTGGTCGTGATTCCGGCGGGCGAGTTCTGGATGGGGTCGCCGGACGAGGAGGCAGGGCACCTCGATAGCGAAGCCCCATACAAGTCGCGCGTCATTGCCGAACCGTTCGCGATCGGGCGGTTCGCGGTGACATTCGACGAATGGGACGCGGCCCGAGCGGCGGGGGCCGAGTTGCCCAATGCGAGCGACCGAGGCTGGGGACGCGGCAACCGGCCCGTCATCAACGTCTCACATGAGGACGCGCAAGCCTACTGCCGATGGCTGTCGGAGCGGACGGGGCGCAAGTATCGCCTGCCATCGGAAGCCGAGTGGGAATACGCCTGCCGGGCGGGGACGGATACGCCGTTCTGGTGGGGCGCGTCGATCTCGACCAAGCAGGCGAACTACGACGGAAATTACACCTATGGCGGCGGCGCGAAGGGTGAGTATCGGCAGCGGACGGTGCCGGTGGACAAGTTCGAGCCGAATCCCTGGGGTCTCCATCAGGTGCACGGCAACGTCTGGGAGTGGTGCGCCGATCCCTGGCATGAGACCTACCAGGGTGCGCCCGAGGATGGGTCTCCATGGCTCGGCGGTGAGAAGTCTCTTTTCGTGGTTCGCGGCGGCTCCTGGAGCGGCAATCCGTGGAACCTCCGGTCCGCCAGCCGCAGCAGGGTCCATCCTGACCTCCGGGACGACTTTCTCGGCTTCCGAGTTGCCAGAACGCTTACCCCATGATTCTTTTCCCCTTTACCCCATTCTTGGATCGTGCCCCAGGTGGTGGTGTAGGTGCTCGGCCTCCCCCGAATGTCATCCCGGAAGCGCGCAGCGCTGTCCGGGACCCAGGTGGCGATCGGGGGAAAGGAAGTCGGACGCCAGCGACGTCGTGGGCCCTGGGTCCCGGACAATCGGACGGAAAATGCCGACGGCACCGCCGCACCCGCCTGCCCGCCCGATTTCCGGGACCCAGGTGGCGATCGGGGGAAAGGAAGTCGGACGCCAGCGACGTCGTGGGACCTGGGTCCCGGACAATCGGACGGAAAATGTCGACCGCGCCGCCGCCCCCGCCTGCCCGCCCGATTTCCGGGATGACAATTGAGCGTGGAATGTCCGGGCCTCGCCCGCCTTCTCCGGGACGCGTGGCGGCGGCGCGGCGTGATGTGACGATCCCCGGATGTGCGGCGCCACCCTCACGATCCCCGGATGCGGTGCAGCACGAAGTGGTGCTCCGCTGATCCGGGGTCGCCATGAAGGGCGCAGAACGCGGGCGGTCCCGGGTCTGCGGCGTACCGCTGCGCTTCGCTCCACGCCGCCCCGCGCCCGGGAGCCGTGAATGGATCGCGGATCAGCACGTTAGCATTGCGCTTTACGCCACGCCGCCTAGGCGAGCGGCACGAGGCTCGCGGGCTCGAAACCGACCTCGACGCGCTGGCCGGTCTCGAACTCGGCGCGGTCCTGCGAATTCGAGACCGAGACGACCAGCGGCTCCTCGCGCCCGTCGACGCGGATGAAATAGTGGGTCGTCTCGCCGAAGTAATAGTGCACGTCGAGCACCGTGCCGGCCCGGGTGGTGAGACCGCCCGATCCAGGTGACCCCCCGTTCGAGGCCCCGTTCGCGACGATCTTCAGCCGCTCCGGCCGGACCCCGATGGTGAGTGAGGAGGGGTTGTCCGGAAAGCCCGCCGGGCGCGGCAGGTCGAGCCGCCCGAAGGCCTCCATCTCGACCGCGAGCCGCCCGCCGGCCGCCCCTTCGAGCCGCGCCTCGATGAAATTCATCCCCCCGATGAAGGCCGCGACCCGCCGGCTCCCCGGCCGCTCGTAGAGCTCGCGCGGCGGCGCCACCTGCGCGATCCGTCCGTCGAACATCACCGCGATGCGGTCCGACATGGTCAGCGCCTCCTCCTGGTCGTGCGTGACGAGGATGAAGGTGATGCCGACCGCGCGCTGGAGCTGCTGCAACTCGATCTGCATCGCCTCGCGCAGTTTCTTGTCGAGCGCCGAGAGCGGCTCGTCGAGGAGGAGAACCTTGGGCCGCATGACGAGCGCGCGCGCGAGCGCGACGCGCTGGCGCTGGCCGCCCGAGAGCTGGTGCGGCTCGCGCCTCTCGTAGCCGGAGAGATCGACCATGGCGAGTGCCTCGCCGACCCGCCGGTCGAGTTCACGCGGATCGAGCCGCGCCCGCCTGAGCCCGTAGGCGACGTTGCGGCGCACGTCGAGGTGGGGGAAGATCGCGTAGCTCTGGAACACCATGTTGGTCGGGCGCAGGTTCGCAGGCACCCCCGCCATCGACTGCCCCGCGATGGCAAGGCGCCCCGCCGTCGGCTGCTCGAAGCCGGCGATGAGGCGCAAGAGCGTCGTCTTGCCGCAGCCCGACGGCCCGAGCAGCGAGAAGAACTCCCCGGCCTTGATCGAAAGGTCCGCGGCATCGAGCGCCTTGACGCTGCCGAAGTGCTTGGAAAGGCCCTCGGCGACGATCATGTCCTCTTTCTGCTCCATTGACGGCGGCTCCATCGGCTATCGGCCCAGCCGGCGCTGACTGCGGCGCCGCAGCATCTCGCCGAGGCCGAGCAGGATGAGGGAGA
Organism: Hyphomicrobiales bacterium; assembly: GCA_016125495.1. Taxonomy (NCBI): domain Bacteria; kingdom Pseudomonadati; phylum Pseudomonadota; class Alphaproteobacteria; order Hyphomicrobiales; species Hyphomicrobiales bacterium. The sequence continues at coordinate 131,494 of WGLQ01000004.1, forward strand.
AGACGAGCATGAGCGTGCCGAGTGCCAGCACGCTCGGCAGGCGCGCCGGGAAACGCAACTGCGACCAGATGTAGACCGGCAGCGTCGGCTCGAAGCCCGAGAGGAAGAAGGCGATGATGAACTCGTCGAGCGAGATCGTGAAGGTGATGAGAATGCTCGAGATGATCCCCGGCATGATGATCGGCAATGTGACGCGCAGCATCGTGCCGAGCGTCGTCTCGCCGAGGTCGAGGGAGGCCTCCTCGAGGCTCCTGTCGAAGCCCTCGAAGCTCGACATGAGGACGGCCGTCGAGAACGGGATGCAGAGCAGCGTGTGCCCGAGGATCACGCTGAGGAGGGAAAGCTTGATGCCGAGATTGAGGAAGACGATCAGCATCGAGATGGCGACGATGATCTCCGGCAGAACCAGCGGGCTCATGATGAGGCCGGTGATGAGACCCTTGCCCGGAAAGCGCGTCTGCGTCACCGCGCGCGCCGCGAAGATGCCGAGCAGCGTCGAGAGCAGCGCGGTCGCCAGCGCCACCTGAAGCGAGTTCCAGATCGCGCCCTTGAGCGCCGGGATGCGGGCGAGGTCGGAGTACCACTGCGTGGTGAATTCCTGGAGGGGAAATGCCACGATCGTCGAGTTGTTGAACGAGAACACCGGCAGGAACGCCACCGGCAGATAGAGGAAGACGAGATAGAGGATGGCATAGACCATGAGGCCGGGGCTCGCGCGTCCTCCACTCGCGCTCATCGGATGCGCCCCCCGATCGAGCGCGCGATGAACGCGAAGGTGAGCGCCACGGCGGTCACGATCAGCATCGCGGAGATGGCGAGCGCGGCCCCGAGCGGGGCGTTGTTGGCGGCCGCGAACTGGAGCTGGATCATGTTGGAGATCATCAGCCCCTTGGTGCCGCCGACGAGAGCGGGCGTCACGTAGTCGCCGACAGTCGGGATGAAAACGATGAGCCCCGCCCCGATCACCCCCGGCAGCGAGAGCGGCAGCGTCACCCGAAGGAAGCTGCGCACCGGCCCGTCGCCGAGGTCGCGCGCCGCCTCGAGAAGGCTGCGGTCGATCTTCTGCAGCGAAACGAAAATCGGCAGGATGGCGAACGGCGCCCAGGCGTGCGCCAGGGTGATGACGACGGCGGACGTATTGTAGAGCAGGAACTCGAGCGGCTTGTCGATGAGGCCGACGCTCATGAGGCCGGAATTGATGACGCCGTTGAAGCCGAGAATGAGCTTCCAGGCGAAGATGCGCAGGAGGTAGCTGGTCCAGAACGGAATGGTGATGAGGAACAGCCAGAGGCCCTTGTGCCGTCCCCCGTGGAAGGCGACGAAATAGGCCATCGGATAGGCGAGAACGAGCGTGATGAGCGTTACGAGCCCCGAAATCCAGAGCGAGCGCAGCATCAGCACCCGGTAGATTTCCTCCGTCCAAGCTTGCTGGTAGTTCTTCAGGGTGAAAGTGGTGTCGAGCGTCAGATAGTTCTGTGTCCAGAAGCTGAAGGCGACGGTCAGCAGCAGCGGCACGACGAGAAAGAGCGCCACGTAGACCAGCGTCGGACTGATCATCAGGAGGCCGCGCCGGCCTTCGGCATCGAGCCACGGGCGGCTCGCGGGTGCCGGCGCGCCGACCGCCAGCCCGTCGGCTCGCTCCTCTACCGCCGTCATGCGTCCACCATGTCCGCCTCGTTCCCCTGCAACGGTTGTCCGGCCTGTCGCCGACAATGGAGCCACGTTAGCTTGCCGCCGCGGCTTCTGCAAAGCCCGAGAAAAGAACGCCCGGCCGAATTCCGCCCGGACCGCCGGGGCGGTCGATCGATCGCGGTTGTCGAGCGCTGGCCGTCTGGCGGCTTGCGGGGGCGGGTCGTTCACGGGCAACATGGCGGCGGCGTGCGGGTGCGCCGAAATGGCCCGCTCCGAGGCCGAGGAAGGGAGGCTGCGACATGGCCGGAACGGATGCGCCGCGTCGTCACGCTGCTGCGGGCGAGCCCGGGGCACGAGCCCCCACCATCCGCCCGCTCGCCTTGGCCGACCGGTCGGCCTGGCAGCCCCTCTGGGACGGCTACCTCACGTTCTATCGCCAGAGCCTGGCGCCCGAGGTGACGGATCACGTTTTCGCGCGTCTTTGCTCGGGCGATCCGTCATTCGTCGGATTGGTCGCCGAGAACGACGGCGGTGGCCTCACCGGCCTTGCGCACTACGTCATCCACCCGTCGACATGGTCGATGACGAGCTACTGCTATCTCGAGGACCTCTTCGTCGACCCCGACGTGCGCGGCCGGGGCATCGCCCGCGCCCTCATCGAGGCGGTGCGCCAGCGGGCCGTTGCCGAACGCTGCGACAGGCTCTATTGGGCGACTCAGGAGTTCAACTACCGGGGCCGTACGCTTTACGACAAGGTCGCCGCGCGCACCCCGTTCATCCTCTACGAGATCGCGCCGCCCTCGGCGGCAATGCCGGGTCGCGACCAGCGATGAGCCCATCCCGCGACGGCCTCTCGATCCTCGCCATCGTCCACCACGAGCCGGCTGATGTCGGGCGCGCCGGTGCCGCCGTGACGGCGCTCGGCCATCGTTTGGATATCGTCCAGCCGCTCGCCGGCGGCTCCTTGGCAGGGCAGGTCGGCCGCCACGATGCCGTCTTGGTGTTCGGCGGCGTTGCCAGCGCCCGCGAGGACGGTGAGCCGGGGTTGCGGTCCGAGATCGCCTTCCTCGAACGGGTCGTGGCGGCAGGCGTGCCGGTGCTCGGCATCTGTCTCGGCGCCCAACTCCTGGCGCGAGCGCTCGGCGCCGCGGTCTGGCGTCATCCCGAAGCGCTCCTCGAGGTCGGCTTCCATCCGCTCGACCTGACGCCCGCCGGCCGCGATGCTCTCGCGGGGCTGCCGCCGCTCGTCTACCAGTGGCACGAGGACGGCTTCGACCTTCCCGATGGGGCAGAGCGCCTCGCCTCGAGTCCACTCTTTCCCAACCAGGCCTTCCGATACGGTGCGGCGACCTTCGGCCTCCAGTTCCACCCCGAGGTCGACCGCCACCAGATGGCCTCCTGGATCGAGGGCAGCGGGCATCGCCTCGTGCCGGGCGGCGCGGTCCATCATCCGGACCGCCAGTTCGAGGAGGCCGGCAGGCTTGCGCCGTTGCAGAATGCCTGGCTCGCCGACTGGATCGGCCGCTGGCTCGGCACCATCGCCTCGCGCCTGGCCTGACCGCGCTCGTGCGGGCGCTGGCGCTGGCGGTTGCGGGTCCTGTCTGCCGCAGGCTTGCTCCATTGAATCTGATATCGCGCCGTGGGCGACATACCCGCGCCACCGTTCAGCCTGCATTCAGCCCCTGGGCACTACTTCGATCGTCAGCTTCTGGTGGAGGAAAGCTTATGATCCGCAAGACTCTTTTGGCGACGGCCCTGCTCGCCATGTCGGCTGTCGCACCGGCCCTCGCCGCCTCGATCTCGCCCGCCGGTCTCAGCACCGCAATCGGCAGCGACACGGCGGCCACCCCGCTCGTCCAAGTCCACGGCTCGCACACCCATTGCGCTTGGGGACCGGTTCGCGGCTGGTGGCACCGCCACGGCTATTCGGGCGCGCGTGCGTGCACGCCCTCGCGCCGCTTCGATGACGGTGACGGCATCCGGCGGCGCGGTCAGCAGGTGCACCGCGACGGTGGTCATTATCGCCGCCATGTGCCCCTTGGCGATCTCGTGATCCTCGACCCGCCGAAAACCTATTACCCCGCGCGCCCGTCCCGCCCCTACATCGTCGACGACTATTACGGCTACAATCGCAACCACAACCGCCACGACCACTACGGTCGGTACGGCTACGGCACGACGCCGCAGCGCTGCGCCAAGGACTGGCACTGCGAAAAGAGCGGTCCCTTCGGCCTCAAGAAGAATTGCTACTGGCGCATGCTCTGCAACTGATCCGCGTCAGGGCCGAGAGCGGTCTTCGGTCCGACTGGTATCGATGAGTGTGGAGCTGCCACCTTTGGCACGACCACGCCGCCGCCCTCACCGAGAGGGCGGCGATCACGTCTGATGGAACGGTGGTCGAGGACCAGGCGGTTCGGCGCGCGCGTCGAACGGGGATCGGAGCATCACCGCGTGCCGCCGCTCAGGCGGTCTGCACGTTCGCCCAGGGTTCCGGCTCGCTGAGATCGAGTTCGCGCAAGGCCTCGATGTTCTGAATCTTGGTCGCCAGGCTGGTCAGGTCCAAAGGCTTCAGCAGATAATCGTCGGCACCGGCCGAGAATGCCGAGACGATCGACTTGGTGTCGTTCTCGGTGATGCAGTAGATGACGTTCATGGTGCCGTCTTCGTCCAGCGCCTTGAGCGCGCGGATGAGATCGTGGGTATCGTCGCCCGGCAGGTTCCGGTCGACCAGGACGTAGTCGGGTCGCTCGACCCGGCACTTCTCCAGTGCCTCGCCCGCATTGGCGGCATCCAGCGCGACCATCGAGAGGCGCTCGATCAGTCGCTTTCCGACCTTGCGGATCACGTCCGAGTCGTCGATCACCATGCAGAACTTCATCCCACCCCCCTCCTCGTCGTCCTCGTTGGCGCGCGCGAACGCGATCGGCCGGCCGATGGGGCCGTACCGTGCAAGGTTGCAGCAAACGGGTTAACGGGAGTTTGCTTCTCGCCGAGGTTCACGCGGGAATTGCGCGAAGGATCACTTGCTCCGGTCCGGACTCGACTTCGAGACGCATGCCCGTCGTCCTGGCGAGGCGGGTCGTGAAGTACGATTGCACGTTGAATGCGTCGATCGCCGGCAACGGCCCTCCCGCGAGGAACACGGGCAGATGCTTCGGCGGCTTGGGGTTCTTGCCGACGCAGGTCAATTCGAAACCACGCCCCCCCGCGGCCGCGGCCACGGTGATCCGGCCACCGTGGTGCAGGCAGGTTGGTGCGATCGCGACCAGATTGAGCAGCAGCTTGACCTGATCCTTCGGCATCTGCGCCGGCGGCAGGGCCCAGTCGATCTCGTGTTTGCCGTCGCTGAGGTAGCCACGGGCCGCCTCCGCCGCCTCGCGCAGATCGATCACCGAGCCCGCCGAACTCGCGGCGCCGAATGCGAAGCGGGCGAACTTGAGCCGCGCGCTCGCCTGACTCGTGAAGTTGCGGATCACCTCGAGCGCGTAGTTCCGTGATTCCGGGTCCGGATCGTCGTCCAGCACCTCGAGGCCATTGTAGATGGCGCCGACAGGATTGATGACGTCGTGGCATATGACGCTGGCGATGAGCGAAGTCAGCTCGAGATCGCTTGGCTCCTGGTGCGTGCTCGCCATGGCCTTCTCCACAATTGCCGTGATCCTGCGGTCCAGTCAGAAGGGATCACCGTGTGCCGAACGATTCGCACGATCATACCAGTCTATTGGGACCGACGGACCTTTGGAATGCGAAGCGGGTGCGCGACGCGCCCTCGGGGTTGCGCGCCGTCCACGGTTGCCCGACACACCGGGTTGGCGGGAGGTGGAACATGGAACTGGATCTCAGCAGTGAGCGTCTCGACGACTTGGCGCGTCGCATGTTGCCGGTGCTCGCCGATGTCGGAGCCTTGCAGCTGCGCCATCGTGCGGGTGCGCTCGAGGTCGATCGAAAGGCCGACGCCTCCCCGGTGACGCTCGCGGATAGCGAATCGGAGGAGCTGATCGAGCAGGCCCTCGCGAGGCTCTGCCCCGCCATTCCCGTCGTCGGCGAGGAGCGGGTCTCGGCCGGTGCGATGCCACCCGCCGCCGACCGGTTTTTTCTTGTCGACCCGCTCGACGGCACCCGTGAGTTCATCGCCGGGCGAGACGAGTTCACGGTCAACATCGGCCTCGTGGAGACCGGCCGTCCCGTGTTCGGGATGGTCTATGCCCCGGCCCGGGCCGAACTGTTCGTCGCTCCCTATCGTGGCCGGGCGATTCGTCTCGAGCTCGCCCCGGGCGACCGCTCGGCGAGCCTCGATGCCGGCATGGCGATCACCGCGCGGCGCCCCGGCGCAGCCGGTCTCGTCGCGGTGGCCAGCCGTTCGCATTCCGACGCCGCGACCGAGGAGATTCTGGCGCGCCATCCGGTGTGCGAGCGCGTCAGCGCCGGCTCGTCGCTGAAGTTCTGCCTCATTGCCCACGGCAAGGCCGATTTCTACCCGCGCCCGGGCCGCACGATGGAATGGGACACCTGTGCCGGCCACGCCGTGCTCGAAGTCGCGGGAGGTCGCGTCACCACCCTCGACGGTCTCGCCTTCGCCTATGGCAAGCGCGAACAGGGCTTCGCCAATCCCGGATTTCTCGCCTGGGGCCGTACGGCCACCTGAGCGTTCGAGAGGGGCCATAGTTTCGTAACAGTTTTCGCCGAGCCTCATTTGGCACGTGACGAGGTTCGCGGACCTTCCGCACCCGTTCGCATGAGGGAAAGCCGCAATGCCGGTGTTCACTTGGAACGTCTCGACGCGGGCGCGCCTGGCACTCGCCTCGGCCGCGCTCGTCCTCGCTCTGCCTTTTGCCGCGGCGGCCCAGACCGGTGGCTACTCGACCGGCTACGGTCAGCCGCGCGGCTACGACACCCGCGCCCCTGTCGAGCAGCCGACCTATGGCGGCACCCCGCGCTACGTGCCCGACTACGAGGTCGAGGACGAGCCGCAGGGCTATGATTCCGGCGCTTACGATCAGGATGGCGATGATCGTCGGCGTCCCGGCGCCTATTCGGATGATGTGGGCAGCGGCTCCAGGTATGGCGAGCCGCGATATGACGGGGGCGGGCCGCGAACCGGCGAACGATTGCCCTGGGCGACCGCTCCGGGCGGCTCGACCGGCAACACCTATTCGAACGGCTATGGCGGCTACTCCAGCGCGCCGCCACCCGCTCCGCGCACCGATTATGGCTACAGCTACGGCGGTCGCGGGGGCTACGGGGCCGAGCCGGGGTTGAAGGATGAACCCGGCGCCTATCGAAGCCGCAACGAGCAGGAGCTCGGCGGCTACGCGCGACCGAGGCGCGCCAATCCCTATCGCACTGACGACACCGCCAGCGGCTATGGCACCGGCAACGATGCCTATCCTCGCCCCTATGACGATCGTGGCCGCCAGCGGGGCTATGACGGCGGCGATGCCTATGGCGCGGCGCCCGGACCGGGCGTGCCCTACTACCCGGCTGACCAGTACCGTGATCCCCGACATGGTCGCTATGATGGCTATGGCGCGCGCGGCCACGGGCCGGTCCCGCCCGAGTCGGTGCCCGGCGGTTCCTACGGCTACGACGACGGCACATACGATTCGGACGAGATCGCCGCCGCCGGTCACCGCTTCTTCGGCAAGATCACGACTGGCCTCGCCAAGGTCATCGAATACGCCTTCCAGCGTGCCGGCCGCCCGAACGGCTACATCCTCGGCGAGGAGGCGGGCGGCGCATTCGTTGCCGGCCTGCGCTATGGCGAGGGCACGCTCTACACCAAGAATGCCGGCGAGCACGTTGTCTACTGGCAGGGGCCGAGCATCGGCTACGACTTCGGAGCCGAAGGTTCCAAGACCATGATATTGGTCTACAATCTCCACCACCCGGCTGACATCTACAACATGTTCGGCGGCGTCGATGGCTCGGCGTATCTGGTCGGCGGCGTGGGCGTCACGTTCCAGAAGCATGGCCACGTGACGCTGGCTCCGATCCGCTCGGGGGTCGGCGTGCGCTTGGGTGCGAACGTCGGCTATTTGCGCTACACACGGCGGCCGACGTGGAACCCGTTCTAGGTTGTTCGGCCGGGCGATCCGGTGCGTTGCGTCCGCCACCGAGTTCGTGGGATGTATTGATCGCCGTTGTTCCTGGCGGCGATCGGGCCTAAGGCGTGCTCGGGGGGCGGGCGACCTGATGGCCGAGGGACCTGACGCATGATCGAGACCGTGCTTCTGGTAGCGCTCGGCTTTCTGACGGCTACGCTCATCGCCGCTCTGATCGCCCCTGCCTTCCACGCGCGGGTCGTTCGCCTCACCACGAGGCGGATCAAGCAGTCGCTGCCGGTCAGCGAACTCGAGATTCGCGCTGACAAGGATCGGCTGCGTGCCAGGTATGCCCTTCAGGTCCACCAGCTCGAGCGCGAGATCGACACGGCCAAGCTCGCCGCCGCCCGCCAGCTCATCGAGCTCAACCGTCGTGATGCCGCCAACGCTGATTTGCGCGCCCGAACGGCGGAGCTCGAGGCCGAACTCGAGGAGCACCAGAATGCCCGGCGCGTGCTCGAACAGACGATCGGCGAGCGCCTGCCCCGCCTCGAGGGGCGCCTCGATGAAGCCCGGCGCCTGATCCAGGCCCGTGACCGCACCATCGGCGAGCTGACCAACGAGCTGCGTGACCTCGAGAACGCACTCGACGAGGCGCGCACGATCAATGCCCCGGCACAATTGCCACGCGCCGCCCGGGTCGGCCCCCGTCGCCAGCGCCGCGCCATGACCGAGAGCGAGGCCGAGGTTCGCGCCGATACAGACCAGATGCGCGCCCAATACGCTCTTCAGGTCCACCAACTCGAGCGCGAGATCGAGGCGGCACGTCTCTCGACCACGACCCAGCTCATCGAGCTGAACCGCCGTGAGGCGCGGATCGCCGAGTACGAGCGGCGCACCGAGGCGCTACAGGCCGAGCACCACGAGAGCGAGGGCGCCCGCCTGCTCCTCGAGCAGACGATCAACGAGCGCATCCCGCAACTCGAGTCGCGGCTCGAAGAAGCGCGGTCCCTGCTCAAGGCCCGTGACGAGGCGATGGACGAGCTGACCGAAAAGGCGCTCAACCTCGAGGCCACGCTCGACCAGATCCGCAGCCTCAACATCCAGCTCGAGGACGAGAACCAGCGCATGCGCGCGGCCCTCTCGAACCGCCAGGATCGCGACCGCCGCCATCTCGTCACCTCCACCCCCGACCAGGATGGTGGGTTGCGCAACGAGGTCATCACCCTTCGTGCCCAGGCGCGCGAGAACGCCAGCCTGATCGATCGGCTGCGTCGTGAACTCACCGGATCGCGGGGCGCGGCGACGGCTGCGAGCGAGGTGGTCGCCAAGGCGGCGGTGGCACCGCCGGCCGACCGTGCGGGCGGCCTGGAGGCCGAGGTGACCCCCGACAGCGTCGATGCCCTGCGCGAGCGGATCGAGACATTGAGCGCGGCCCTCACCACCGCCGAGAGCGAGCTTGCCCGTCAGGCGGCGGTGGCGGCCGGCGGCAGTGATGCGGCCGCCCGGCGCGTACGCGAGCAGGAGGAGCGCCTGCGGGCCAACGACGAAACCATTGCCCGCCTGCGGGCGGAGGTGGCCGCGTTCGAGGCCGAGCGATCGGCCGCCGAAGGCGCCGAAGGACGTGAGAGCAAGGGGGCGCTGCGCGGCAAGCTCGGTGCCCTCCAGAAACGCTTCGAGTTCGAGCAGGCGCGTGCCGCGCGTCTCGAGAACGAGCTCGCCGCTGCCAATGATCGCGCGGCCCGACTCACCGCCCACTTCATGAACGAGATGCGCCATCTGGGGGGCCGGAGCACGCGGAGCGAGCCGGGCGCGCCCTCCGACGATCGTCGCATCGTCACGCCCGATCGTTTGGTGCGGCGCGTGCGGGTCGCCGCCGGCAGCGGTCGCTCCGTTCAATCGACCACGCTTCGCGAGGCCATGGCCGGAGAGCCCGCTGGCGAGCCGACCATCACAGCGGCTGGCGAACCCGCCGGCGCACCGAGGCTTGCGGAACGGGCCGAGGAGTCCGCGGGCGTTCGCCGCCGCCCCGCGCCCGCCGCCGAGCCCCAGGCGACCGTCGCGCCGGGCGAGGCCGCGCCGACCGAGGCGGTCGCCCAGGGAACCGAACCGCGCCCGGAGCGCAGCCGGTTCCGCGCCAAGCTTCTCGAGCGTCTGCGCTCCTACGATTGATGGTGATATGAGATGGGATGCCCAAGGGCATCCGCGTCGTTGTCCAAGGCTGTCCGGCTGCTATCCCCGAGGTTTCAGGGACGCCTTGCATTGTCGTCGGCGAACAGCCGCAGGACACCCGTTACCCGCCAACTTTCGAGTTCGATGCGATATACCGTGATCCCCGCCGCATCCGACAGCGTCAGCACCAGGGTCTTGCCATCGAGGTTGCTCGTTTCCACCCTTGCACCCGGTGCCATCGGCGCCTCTGCGAACGCGGCGCCGTTCTCGCCCGCGAAGGCGGTGAGGCGGGCCTGGATCGCGGCAGCGAGCGCCGGATCTGCGACCTCGACGCGGCCCGCGGACCGGATCTCCTGTTCCTTTGTGTCACCGGTCGCCATGGTCGCCACTTTGCCGATCAGGACAGCAAAGCCGACCACCAGGAGCAGCGTCATGATGGCGATTGCGATCTTGAGCATTCGCACATGGCGGTGCGTGAGGACGCTGCCGGGGATGGCCTCGTCGGGATCGGGCAGGCTGCCATCGTTCGCGGTTTCTGCCAAAGCGGTCTCCGGATCGTGGAATGGCGAATTGAGGTCGCGCCGGGTCGGCTCGTGGCGGCGACGCCCTACCGGCGCGGGGAGGCGGTGATGAGTCTTCCCGACGATGAGGCCAGCGTGGCGGTTCTGATCGACGAGCAACTGGCGGGTTGGCGCCTCGACCAAGCCCTCCAGGCCGCGGGCGTGCACGAGAGCCGCTCGCGCGTCAAGGCCATCATCGAATCCGGTGCCGTGACCTTGCTGAACGGCCCCGATGAGGCCACCGTCGCCGACCCTGCCGGCGCGCCGGTGATGAGCGCCAGCCGGCGGGTTCGCCTCGGCGAGCATTATCTGGTTGTCGTACCGCAACCGGAAACTGCCGCCCCGATTCCCGAGCCCATGACGCTCGCCATCGTCTTCGAGGACGCCGATCTCGTCGTCATCGACAAACCGGCGGGGCTCGTCGTCCACCCCGGCGCCGGCAATCCGAGGGGAACGCTCGTCAACGGCCTGCTCGCCCACTGCGGCGAGTCCCTTTCCGGCATTGGCGGCGTGCGCCGGCCGGGCATCGTTCATCGTCTCGACAAGGATACCAGCGGTCTCATCGTCGTCGCCAAGAGCGATCGCGCGCACCGCGGGCTGGCGGCGCAATTCGCGTCGCACGGCCGCGACGGACGCCTCGAGCGGCGCTACGACGCCATCGTTTGGGGTTGGCCGCCGGCAGCCTCCGGTGTCGTCGACGCCGCGATCGCCCGTGCACCGGACAACAGGCTTCGCATGGCCATCACACGCTCCGGCGGGCGCCACGCGGTCACCCGCTGGCGCCGCATCGAGCGCTTCGGTGCGCCGGCTGGTGGGCCGCTCGCCTGCCACATCGCCTGCATGCTCGAGACCGGCCGCACGCACCAGATTCGTGTCCACATGACCTCGATCGGCCATCCGCTGCTCGGTGACGAGACGTATGGCAAGGGGTATCGTGCTTCGGTCTCCCGCCTCGGCGCCTCGGCACGCGAGGCCCTCCAAAGTCTGGCGAGGCAGGCTTTGCACGCCGGAGTTCTCGGCTTCGAGCATCCTGTGAGCGGTAAGCCGATGCGTTTCGAGCGTGCGATGCCCGAGGACATGGCCGCGCTGATATCGGCGCTTCGCCGCGAAGGGGAATCGGCTGCCGGCTGAGTATTGCGATCTCGCGTGCCGGCCCTTGAACCCAGGGGGTGGTCGACCGATATACGAGGGCTCGGCTGGCGCCTGGCGACGGTGGTTTGATGGACGGTTTCCGGAGAATTGCCGCCCGCTACGTCACTCGAACCTGGCGTGCTTTGCAGCGATAGTGGGGCGATCACCAGGCAGCGGTCTCTGCCGATGCGACGGAAGGCGCGGCTGCGTCACGTTGTGATGAGTATGGCGAACCCGAACGTCGGGGGATTCGCTGGGGTTGCTCGCCGGCCGGGCGGCCTCGTCGATCGACCGGTTCGCCCGGGGTGTGTGCCCGGGATCAGCTTTAGGAGGCGCAAGATGGCTTCGAGCAGACTTCCCACCGTTTCGGACGGCCAGGGCGGGCTCGCGCGCTACCTGCAGGAGATCCGCCAGTTTCCCATGCTGGAGCCGGGCGAGGAATACATGCTGGCCAAGCGCTGGCAGGAGCACCAGGACAGCGATGCCGCCCACAAGCTCGTTACCTCGCACCTGCGGCTGGTGGCACGCATTGCCATGGGCTATCGCGGCTACGGCCTGCCGATCGGCGAGGTGATTTCGGAGGGCAACGTCGGCCTGATGCAGGCCGTCAAGCGCTTCGACGCCGACAAGGGCTTCCGCCTCGCCACCTACGCCATGTGGTGGATCCGCGCGGCGATCCAGGAGTACATCCTGCGCTCCTGGAGCCTCGTGAAGATGGGCACGACCGCGGCCCAAAAGAAGCTCTTCTTCAACCTGCGCCGGCTGAAGGGCCAGATGCAGGCGCTGGAAGACGGCGACCTCAAGCCTGAGCAGGTCGAGAAAATCGCCACCAAGCTCGGGGTCAGCACGGACGACGTGATCTCGATGAACCGGCGCCTCGGCGGCGATTCCTCGTTGAACGCGCCCCTGCGCGCCGACGCTGATGGCGGCGAATGGCAGGACTGGCTGGTCGACGACGTGGTGGACCAGGAGACGGCGCTTGCCGAGGGAGAAGAGTCCCAGCGGCGTCGCGGTTATCTCGTCGAGGCGATGGAGAGCCTCAACGACCGCGAGCGGCGCATTTTCGAGGCGCGACGCCTCGCCGAAGAGCCGCTGACGCTCGAGGAACTCAGCGTCGAGTTCGGCGTCAGCCGCGAGCGGGTTCGCCAGATCGAGGTGCGGGCCTTCGAAAAGGTTCAGAAAGCGGTCACACGGGCCGCGTCGGTGGCTGAGGCGCAGCCCGCCACGGTTGCGGACTAGCCCACCTCGCGGTCCATTGGACACCCTTCGGACGGCTGCAACCGAACATCTCGGGCCAGACGTGTCCGTCCGTGTTGTCCGCGACGATTGCTTCGCGATGGCTGCAAGTGGGCAACAGAGCAGTGCGAGACGGCACGACGCTGTTGCAGCGGAACCCGGCTACACATACTAAAGTCGCGCGTCCCGTATGGTTAATCCATGCGGCTCGCGCGACAACAGGACCTGGGAGATCTCACGTGTTCCTTCCTGCAGAGTATGGCTGGCTCGAGCCGGTGATCATCGCTGCCGCGGTCGTTTTCGTCATCGACCTGATCGGCAACTCGATCGCCTTCGGCAACAAGGTGCTCAACGCCTTGGTGACTGCCCTGATCTTCGCCGCCGTTTTCGGCGCCTTGACCTACTACGGCTATGGCCGTGTAAGCATGAGCGTTCAGACGACACCGTCGATCAACGCTCCGGCGACCAACAACTGACGGATGACCGACACCGTGTCCGGGTCGTCAACGGCCCGGACACGTGGTGTGACCGGGCATGTGCTCGCCACGCCCCGGCTCGAACTCGCTGATGAAGTGGCCAGCACGCCCTGGCGCCTGGCCGGCGGCTCAACTCAGCCACACCTTGTTGAACTGGTGATACTGCGTCGGGTGCGCGGGATAGCCGTTCACGTTCTCGGTGGTCATCGCGTAGACCGGACGGAACACCGGCTGCACCATGAGGTTCGCCTCCTGGAGCATACGCTCGACGACCTCCATTTTTGCGCGCCTCTCGACGACGTCCAGCGTCGCCTCGGCACTGTCCAGCGCGGCATCGAACTCGGCGCTTGCGTAGTGCGTGTCGTTCCACGGCACGCCCGAGCGATAGCCGAGCGACAGACACATCGTGCCGAGCGGCCGGTGCGTCCAGGCCACTGCCGCGAATGGCAGCTTGGTCCACTCGCGCCAGAACACCTCACCCGGCATCATCTGGATCTTCAGCCTTATGCCGGCCGGCGCCATCTGATCGCGCATTGCCTCGCAGAGCGTGCGATGCCAGAGGCCATCCGTTTCACTGACATGGATGGTGAGGTCGATGCCGTCCGGATAGCCCGCTTCCGCCAGGAGGGCCTTTGCGCCGGCCGGGTCGCGGCGTAGCGGCGGCAGCTTGAAATACTCGGGGTGGATCTCGGCAACGTGGTGGTTCTCACCGACGCTGCCGCCGTCCGGATAGACCAGTTTCTTCAGCGTCGGGTTGTCGCACGAAAGGGTGACCGCCGCCCGAACCTTGGGGTTGTCGAACGGCGCTTGCGAAATCTGCATGCGGCAGACGAGCGTTTGCGCCGTCTTGGCCGCCAGGATTCGGCCCGGCAGGGCCTTGGCCAGATCCATCTGCTCGGACGAGAGTTCGTAGACCGCATCGACGTCGCCGCTGGCGAGCGCGGTCAACTGATCGTCCTCGTCGTAATTGTAGTAATGGATTTCATCGAGGTAGACCTCGCCGCCCCAATACGTGAAGGGGGCGCCGTCGGTGGTCCGCGTCACGCGTTTGAGGACACACTTGTCTCCGACCTCGAGCTCGGAGATCGTGAACGGGCCCGTGCCGATCGGTCTCGACGCCAAGGGCGGCTCGAACGACGGATGCACGATCGCGGTCGGATAGTTGTAGCAATCCTCCGGCACCGAGAGCACCGGCTTTTGCAGCCGCATGACCAGCGTGTGCTCGTCGGTCGCCTCGAGAGCGCCGGGGATCAGGACGCGCTTTCCACCCTCCTCCCTCAGCATGGCAGCGAACGTCGAGAGCCCGACGACGCCACCGGCCCCGATGTCCGGATCGAGCGCCCGGGCGAAACTCGCCCTGACGTGCTCGGCCGTCAGCATGTCCCCGTTGTGCCACATCACGTTCTTGCGGATGCGGAAGGTCCAGGTCTTGAGATCGCTCGAGGCTTCCCAGCTCTCGGCCAGCATCGGTCGCGTGATGTTGTCCGGGCCGGTCATGGCGAGGTACTCGAGCGTGTGCCGAGCCTGATTGCCCATCTCGACCCATTGGAAGGTCGCAGGGTCGATCACCTCCTGCACCTGCATGGCGACCCTGAGGATGCCGCCCTTCTTGGCCTTGGCGTCGTCCGCTGGGAATGGCGAGTTCGCCACCTGGGCGAAGGCGGGCTCGAGCCCTGCGACACGGTAGGCCAGCGGCGCCGCGACCCCGAGCAGCGCTGCGATACGCACGAACTCTCGGCGGCTGAGGCGGCCATCGCGCATGAACTCGTGCGCCTCGATGACCTTGGGATGGCTCAGCCCGTTGGTGACGTCGCGCATCGTGCTACTCCCCACTGTGCCCCGCGGCAGTTATTCCGCATGCCACTCGGACTGGCAAGCGCGCGGGGACGGCCCGCGCACTCTCCTCGTCGGGCTGTGGCCGAGGCTCTGCGGTCCGGTTTGCCGATCCAGCAACTCGTCTGGCCGAGTCGCCGTCCCCCATTGATCTTTTCCATGGCTTGGCGCTTTGGTGCTTCGCGTTCGATCCAGGGAGCTTGCCGTGCCGACGCCCATCATGGTCCAGCCTAGTCCTGCCCTACCGGCCCGTGTCGACGTCGCCATCATCGGCGGTGGCGTCATCGGTGTCTGCACCGCCTACGAATTGGCCAAGCGCGGCATCGCCGTCGCCGTCTTCGAAAAGGGGCGCATCGCCGGAGAGCAATCGAGCAGGAACTGGGGCTTCTGCCGCCAGCAGGGACGCGACCCCGTCGAGATCCCACTCGCCGTCGAGAGTCTTCGCATTTGGCGTGATCTCGACCGCGAGATCGGCCGCGAGACCGGCTTTCGCCAGGCTGGCCTCCTCTATGTGACCGACAAGGAGGCGGACATCGAGCGCTGGCGGGATTGGCTGACGCACGCCGAGCCGTTCCAGATCGGCAGCCGGCTGCTGTCGGCAAGCGAAGTGGCCGAGCGCGTGCCGCAGGCCCACGCCAGCTGGCGCGGCGGCCTCTGGACGGCGGCCGATGGCAAGGCCGAGCCGACGCTCGCCGTTCCCGCCATCGCCGAGGCGGTCAAGGAGCGTGGAGGCCTCGTCTTTCCAGGCTGTGCCGTGCGTGGCCTGGATCAGGCGGGGGGCCGTGTTTCCGGCGTCGTCACGGAGAAAGGGCGCGTCGCGGCCGATACGGTCGTCCTCGCCGGTGGCGCCTGGTCGCGGCTCTTTTGCAAGCGGCATGGTATCGCGCTGAAATCCTTGAACGTGCGTGCCTCTGTGTTGCGTACGTCCGCTGCCCCGGACCTCGGCCTCGGGGGAATTTCAGGGCCCGACTTCTCGCTGCGCCGGCGCCTCGATGGTGGCTATACGGTCGCGCGATCCGGTGCGACGACATATGACCTGGTGCCCGATGGCTTGCGCTGGATGCGCGATTTCTGGCCGGCCTATCAGCTCGAGAAGGCCAAGATGAAAGTTCGCATCGGGGCCAATACGTGGCGCGAGCTGCGCCAGCGCACGCATTGGGAAATGGACGAGGCGACGCCTTTCGAGGCGACCCGCGTGCTCGATCCGAGACCCGATTACGCCGTCCTTCGCTCGGCGTTCCGCAAGATGCGTGCGAGCTTACCATCCTTCGGCGATGTCCGCATCGAAGAGACGTGGGGCGGCATGATCGATGCCACGCCCGACGCGGTGCCCATCATCTCGCCCGTCGCGAGCCATCCGGGGCTGCTGATCGCGAGCGGGTTTTCCGGCCACGGCTTCGGCATCGGCCCGGGGGCCGGGCGGCTTGCCGCGGATCTGGTCACCGGCGCCAGCCCCTGCGTCGACCCGTCGCCCTTCGCGATCACCCGGTTCTACGCCGCCGATGGCGCAGCGCCGTTCGATTCGATGTGATCGGCCCGGCCTGACCGCCCTTGACCCGCACCGACCCCGCCGGCGCGCGACGCACCGGCCTCCAATCGACGAGGCTCGCATGTCCCTTCTGCTCGGCATCGACACTGGCGGCACATTCACGGACGCGGTCCTGCTGAGCGAGAGCGAAGGCATTATCGCCACAGCGAAGTCGTTGACGACGCGCGACGACCTGGCACGCGGCATTGCCGGCGCCGTGGATGCGGCACTGGCCGACGTGCGGACTGCCGGCAAGTCGAGCGAGATCGGACTGGTCAGCCTTTCGACGACTCTCGCCACCAACGCTCTCGTCGAAGGGCAGGGTGGGCGGATCGGCCTGGTCATGATCGGTTTCGAGGAAACGGCGCTCGAGCGGGCCGGGCTGCGCGCCGCGCTCGCCGGCGACCCCGTCCTCTTCATTGCCGGCGGACACGACGCGCACGGCAATCGCCTCCACACTCTCGACCTCGCCTACCTGGAGCGCTCGCTCGAGACGTTCGCCGAGGGCATCACGGCATTCGCCGTCGCGGGCGCCTTCGGGGTGCGCAATCCCGAGGACGAGATCGCCGTCCGCGACCGCCTGCGGACGGCGACCGGCCGCCCCGTGACCTGCAGCCACGAGCTGTCGAGCCGCCTCGACGGGCCGCGCCGCGCCATGACCTCGGTCCTCAATGCGCGCCTCATCGGCCTCATCCACCACCTCATCACGGCGTCCGAGCAGATGCTCGCAGCACGCGGCATTTCCGCCCCCTTGATGATCGTTCGCGGTGACGGCGCCCTCGTGGCCGCCGCTGTCGCCAAGGAAAAGCCGATCGAGACCATCCTCTCGGGGCCCGCCGCGAGCCTCGTCGGGGCGGCCTATCTGACGCGCTCGCCCAACGCCATCGTCTCCGACATCGGCGGCACGACGACTGACGTTGCGATTCTGCGCGACGGGCGTCCCGCTCTCGACCGCGACGGCGCGACGGTCGGCGGCTGGCGCACCATGGTCGAGGCCGTCGCCATGCGCACCATCGGCCTCGGCGGGGACAGTGAGGTTCGCGTCGAACTCGACGGCCTCGGCTGGCGTCTCGAACTCGGTCCGCGCCGGCGTATCCCCATCAGTCTGCTCGCCGCCGAGCATCCCGCGATCGTTCACCCGGTCTTGGATAGGCAACTCAAGCTCGATCGCCTCAGCGATTTCCATGGCGCCTTCGTCCGGCGGGTACGTTTCGACGCGCAGGCGCTCGCCGGACTCGAGCCGGCTCATCGCCTGCTGCTCGAGCGCATGGGACCGCAACCGGTCGCGCTCGAAAGCCTCATCACCCACCGCATCCAGACGACGCACCTCGCCCGCCTCGTTTCGCTCGGTCACGTCCAGCTCTCCCAGGTGACGCCGAGCGATGCCGCGCACGTGCTCGCGCTGCACGACGCCTGGGACGGCCAGGCGGCGGAGAAGGCGATGAACCTGTTCGCACGGCGCCGGGCGGCCGGCGGTCAGGCGATCGCATCGGGCGCCGGCGAACTCGCACGGGCCATCATCGACCGCCTCGAGGAGCTTTCGGCCGATCTCCTTCTCGACACCGCCGCCGCCGAGGATGGAATATCCGGGCACCCCATCTCGGGCGACGCCGTCGTGCGCGCCGCGCTTGCTGGCCACACGGGGCTCGTGCGCCCGCGCGTTTCCCTCACCGTGCCGGTGATCGGGCTCGGGGCATCGGCCGCGACATATTATCCTGCGATTGCCCGCCGTCTCGGAACCGAGGTCGAGGTGCCCGAGCATGCTGGCGTCGCCAATGCCGTCGGTGCCGTTGTCGGCCAGGTGAGCGTGACGGTGCGCATCGTGCTCTCGCAGCCGACCGAGGGGCGTTACCGCGCGCACGCGACGTCGGGCGCCGTCGATTTCGACTCGGTCGATGCGGCGTTCCTCGAGGCCCGGTCGATCGCTGAACGCGAGGCCCGCGAACGCGCCCGCCTCGCCGGTGCGGCCGAGGTCGAGGTCCGCCATTACGAGGACCGCCGCGTCAGTATGATCGAGGGCCGCGAGATGTTCATTTCCGGCGAGGTCCGCGCCCAAGCGTCCGGCCGGCCTCGGATCGTTCAGACGGATTGAGACGCAATTCAAACTGCGACTGGTTCCCCACCCGCCCAATGTGTCCGCGCGGACTGTTCCGGAAAACCGTCAGGAGCAGCATCGAAGGTTTTGTTTCGCGCGCGAAATCAATCGCATGATGCCACAAAATCGATCGCGCCTTAAGTTGATGTCAACCACGAGACGACAGATTGAACGAGGTCTTGGTCGTCGGGGCGATCAGGCGGTTGGCTCCGGCACGGTGCGGCCCGCCATTCCCCGGTGACCGATTGGCATGATTTGTTCGGTCGTCGGGAGTGGTTGAATGTCTCGTCGTTGCTTTCGGTGGTCCTCGGATTTTCGTTCGCGGTCACCGATTCTGGGCCTGTGCCTCGGGTTCCTCGTCGCTGCCATGGCTGGTGTCGCCTCAACGGACTGCGCGGCGGCACAGTCCTCGGCGCGGGCGGGCTCGAAGGGACCCGTTCGCATGGTCGTTCTCGGCGACTCGCTCGCTCGCGGCCTCTGGCACGGACTCTACACCACCTACCGCCGCACCAGGGATGTCGAGGTCGTACGGGAGGCGAAGTCGGCGACCGGTCTCGTGCGCGACGACGAATACGACTGGTTCGCCCGCGCCAACGACGTCGTGCGGGGTGAGAAAATCGATGTCGCCGTGGTCCTCATCGGCGGCAACGACCGTCAGGACATCCGTGACGGCAGACAGCGTCACGAGCGCATGGGTGAGGCTTGGCAGGAGGCTTATGCAAAGCGCGTCTCGCGCTTCATGCAGACCTTCACCGAACGCGGCATCAAGATTTACTGGGTCGGGCTCCCGACCGTTCGCTCCGGAAGGATGGAGCGCGACTATGCCGTGATGAACCGCATCTTCCAGAGCGAGGCCGCGCGCCACGGCGCCACCTTCATCGATATCTTCTCCGAATTCCGCGACGCGCGAGGCCGCTACCAGGCACATGGCCCGGACCTCGATGGCCGCACCCGGCAGATCAGGGACAACGACGGTCTCCACTTCACGACGCCGGGCTACCTCGTTCTGGCGTCGATCGTCGCCGCCCGCATTGCCGAGGATCGTCCATCCGGCCCCATCGCCCACTTCGGGCCGGCAGCGAAGCGCAACTAGCAGGGGCCGGCGGGGCTCCAACCGGCTCCGACGCGGCGACGCGTCCGGCGATTCGCCGGAACCGGTCCAGGACAGACCGACAGGAAAGGTCAGATCGAGATGCTTTTTCCGACCCTCGACTTCGGCCTCTTCTTCTCCGCCGTTTTCCTGGCGAGTTGGAGCCTGCGCACGCGCCTCGAGCCGCGCAAGTGGCTCCTCCTCGGGGCGAGCTACGTCTTCTATGGCTGGTGGGACTGGCGCTTCCTGGCGCTCATCGCGCTGAGTTCGGCCTTGAACCATGTCGCCGGCACGCAGATCGCCGCCAGCAGCGACGAAACCTTTCGCAAGCGCATCGTCTTCATCTCCGTCACGCTCAATCTCGCGATCCTCGGCGTCTTCAAGTACTACGGGTTCTTCCTCGAGAGCCTCGCCGACCTCCTGGTCACGGTCGGTCTCGAGCGCGATCTCCCCTTCATGGAGATCATTCTTCCGGTCGGGATTTCGTTCTTCACCTTCCAGGGCATCTCCTACGTCATCGATGTCTATCGGCGCGATGTCGAACCGGTGCGCCGCCCGGAGGATCTGTTCCTCTACATTTCCTTCTTTCCCCAGCTCGTCGCCGGTCCGATCGTTCGGGCCTCCGACTTCCTGCCCCAGATCAATGCCGCTCCCCGTCTCGATCGCAAGATCGTCGCCTTCGGATTCACGCTGATCCTGCTCGGCCTCTTCAAGAAGATGGTGCTGGCGAACTACATCGCGACGAGCTTCGTCGACGAGCTCTACTACGACCCTTCCGCGTTCTCCGCCCTCGATCTCCTCACCGGCGCCTACGCCTATGCGGTCCAGGTCTACTGCGACTTTTCCGCCTACAGCGACATCGCGATCGGCTCGGCCGCGCTCCTCGGTTACACCTTCAAGAGCAACTTCGATCGACCTCTCGGCTCGACCTCTCTCCAGCAGCTCTGGCAGCGCTGGCACATCTCCCTCGGGAGCTTCCTGCGCGACTATCTCTACCGCAACCTGCGCGGCCGGCGGGGCGGT
This sequence comes from Hyphomicrobiales bacterium, assembly GCA_016125495.1. Classification (NCBI taxonomy): domain Bacteria; kingdom Pseudomonadati; phylum Pseudomonadota; class Alphaproteobacteria; order Hyphomicrobiales; species Hyphomicrobiales bacterium. The sequence goes on from WGLQ01000004.1 coordinate 152,311, forward strand.
GGGAAATGGAACATCTACCGCACGACCTTCCTGACGATGCTGATTGGCGGTCTCTGGCACGGCGCGGCATGGACGTTCATCATCTGGGGGGCGATCCACGGTGCGGTCCTCGTTCTCGAGCAGATCGTCAAGAGCGCGCGCAAACCGCTTCTCCTTCGCTGGGAGGCCTGGCGCGCGCCGCGTCTCGCCTCCGCCGCGACTCCGCGCGCGATGCGCGGTGTCCTGGAGCTTCCGGGCCTCGCAATCGCCGGCTGGCTCGTGACCTTCCACGTCTTTGCCCTCTCGGCGGTCTTCTTTCGCTCTCCATCGCTCGAGGTCGCGACCGGATATTTCGCCGCGATCGCGAGCAACGAGTGGACGGCCAACCTGTTCACCCCCTTCATCGCGGCGCTCGTGCTCCTCTCCGTGGCTGCCCAGTTCATGGCGCGCAACATCACGGGCGAGTTCGCCGCCCGTCTGGAGCGCCTCGGCGCGATCGGCTTGGGTGCCTTCGTCGGGGTGTCGATCCTCGTCATCTACGAGGTCTCCCCGCCCGGCGTCGCGCCCTTCATCTATTTCCAGTTCTGAGCGAGGGAGATCGCGATGCTCGAAACGCACCTTTGTCGGCCCGCCACCCCGCAAGCAGCCCTTGCCGGGCGCGCGCCTCGGCGCCCGGTCCGTCGCCTGCCGCGTTCGGCCCTCGGAAGCCCGAGCTTTGCCCGCTCGAGCGTCGGCAAGTCGCTCGCGGTGGCCGCCGTGCCCGCGCGCTACGCGCCGCCCTGCCCGCCGCCTGCGCGCATTGCACCTCCCGCCGGGCGGTTGCAGCGCCCGGTCGTCCCCGTCGCGGGCGTGGCGGCACAAAGCGCTGTCATCAGGGCGACCCGCGAGCGGCTGCAGGCCAGCCAGGCCGCCAGCCCCGCCATCGAGCGTCGTCCCCGCGCCGTTCCCGACGAGACGACACTGGCCGTCCGCCACACCACCACGACCATGGCCGTCGCCGCCCTCATCTTGGCGGCCTTCAACTCGAGCGGTCTCGTTGCCTGGATCTACGACATCGAGGCCGGTCCCCTGACCGGGGCGCTCCTTGCCGGGGCCGAGGGTTGGCATGGCCTCATGGAGGAGGTCGGGCTGGCGGGGTTCAAGGAACCGCTCGGCGAATTCGTCCAGGAACTGCACGACCTCGGGTGGTCGTCGGATCGTCGATAACCGAAGTCCAGCCCTGACGTCGACACCAGGGCCGTCCGGCTTCGCCCTCTCGACAAGGCGGGATCGGATTCACTGCTTTACAAAACTAGAAAACTAGTTTTATAGATCGCGGCATGGAACACCATGACGATGATCGCGAGACGCGGGCGGCGCTGATGCTGAACGCTCTCGGCAACGAGACCCGCCTCAGGGTCTATCGCACGTTGGTGCGCGCCGGCTCCCCGGGCCTCAGTGTCGGCGAACTGCAGCGTCGGGTCGGCGTACCGGCCTCGACCTTCGCGCACCACCTGTCGACGTTGCGGCAGGCTGGCCTCGTGCACCAGCGCCGCGCGGGCCGCGAGGTGGCGACAGCCGCCGACTTTGCCGCCATGGATCGTCTCATCGAATACCTGACCGAGGAATGCTGTGCCGACGTGGCATGCCAAGGCACGACCGGTTCGACCGATGGCGATGGCTCTCGCGAGAGCTGAGGGAGGGTGCCGCGTCGGGGCGCGACAGCGCTCCCGGTGGAGACGAAATCGACGGTCGCGGAGAAAGCTCCCGCGACTCGAGCCAATAGGAGACGAGAGATGGCCTTTACCGACGTCAGCCGCCTACCGAGCGACCTCGTGCGCCGGTTCGACCGGGTCTGGATCGCCGTCGCCGTGATCCTCGCCACGCTCGCCGTGTTCGATCAGGCCCAGCTCACCCCTACGATCCGCTTTGCGCTCGACGCGTTGCTCCGCACGGCACCCTATCTCCTCTTTGCAGTGCTTGCGATAGGCTATCTCAAGGCGGCTGGCGCGGAAGGCGTCATCGCACGGGCCTTCGAGGGCCGCGAAACGCGGATGATCGTCGCGGCCGCCCTCCTCGGCGGTCTCGCACCATTCTGCTCCTGCCAGGTGATCCCGTTCATTGCCGGATTGCTCGCCGTCGGGACGCCCCTGTCCGCGGTCATGGCGTTCTGGCTTTCTTCTCCGCTCATCGACCCGCCGACGCTTCTCATCACGGCGGCCGAACTCGGCTGGTCGTTCGCCATCGCCAAGGCGATCGCCGCGGTCGCCATGGGACTTTTCGGCGGCTTCGCGATGCAGGCGATGCTGCGCGGCGGTCTCTTCGCGGGCAACATTGCCAACAACGTCAAGCGCGGCTGCTGTTCGCGCTCTCCCTTCAAGGGCGCCCCCGTCTGGTCGTTCTGGGCCGAGGAACCGCGTCGCCAGGTCTTCCGCGACGAGGCGCTCGCCAATTTCCTCTTCCTTTTGAAGTGGCTGACCGTCGCCTACGTCCTCGAGAGCCTGATGCTGCGGTATGTGCCCGCCGAGGCGATTGCGGGCGTCGTCGGCGGCGACGGCCTCCTGCCGATCGTGCTCAGTGCCTTCGTCGGTGCACCCGCCTACCTCAACGGCTATGCGGCACCGGCTCTCGTCTCCGGCCTCGTCGAGCAGGGCATGTCGCAGGGCGCCGCCATGGCCTTCATCGTGGCGGGCGCGGTCACCAGCATCCCGGCGATGACGGCGGTTTTTGCGCTGGTCCGCCGCGATGTCTTCATTGCCTACCTCGTGCTCGGCTTTACCGGCGCCGTGCTTTCGGGCGTCGCCTATGCGAGCTATGCTGCGCTGGCAGCCGGATGAGGGCAAGCCCTGGCGCGGAATAAAAACAATGATCGTCCAATGGGGGCTGGCCGCGTGCGGTCAGCCCTTTTTCGTTTTGCTCCCGACCACCTCGCCGTCCTCCTTCTCGAATGCGCCGATGTCCGCATTCTCGAGAATCTCGAGCACCACCTCCGACGGCCGGCAGAGCCGCGTCCCCTTGGGTGTGACGACCAAAGGCCGGTTGATGAGGATCGGATGCGCCAACATGGCATCGATCAGCGCCTCGTCACCGAGCGAGGGATCGTCGAGGCCGAGTTCGCCATAGGGCGTCCCCTTCTCGCGCAGCAGGGCGCGCGGCGTCAGCCCGGCCTCGCGGATGAGCCGCACGAGCGTGGTTCTGTCCGGTGGCGTCTCCAGATAGAGGATGATTTCGGGCTCGATGCCCGATGCGCGGATCATCGCGAGTGTGTTGCGCGAGGTCCCGCACACCGGGTTGTGGTAGATGGTGACGCTCACGATTGTCCTCCATGTGCTGGCGTCATTGCCGCCGCTCCATCGAGTGTGCGCGAAAAGGCGGCCATCCGCCGGCAGGCTTCCGCGAGTTCGGCGTCCGGCGTGCAGAGGGATACGCGCACGAAACCGTGCGTCACGGGGCTGAAGTGATCCGCCGGCGTCACGGCGACCCCGGTGGCATCGAGCAACCGCCAGGCGTATTCGTCCCCCGATAACCCTGTACCGCGCACGTCGACGAGCATGAAGACGCCCGACATCGGCCGGAGCGGGCGCACTCTGTTGAGCCCCGCCAGCGTCTCGAGAACCAGATCCCGCCGCCTGCGATAGGCGTCGCGCATCTCGCGCGAGACGTCGAGCCCGAGGCCGACCGCCGCCGCCTGCTGGATGAATTCCGCCCCCCCGAACAGCATGCAGTTGGTGGCATTGCGGATATGGCGCGTGAGGTCCGCCGGGGCGACGATCCAGCCGCACCGCCAGCCCGCCATCGCATGCGACTTGGAGAGGCTGCGCATCGAGAGCACGCGGTCGGCGGTGTCGGCAAAGCTCGCCGGCGAGACATACTCCTCCTCGAAGCACATCTCCGCATAGACCTCGTCACAGATCAGCCAGAGGTCGTGACGCGCGGCGAAATCCGCCATCCACCTCGCCTCACGCGCGCCCACCACGGCCCCGGTCGGGTTGTGCGGCGCATTGAAGAGGACGACCCGCGTGCGCGGTGTGACGAGCCGTTCGTAGACCTCGAGTTCGAAGCGGAAATTCTCCCCGTCGAAGGCGAGGGGTGCCCTGACCATCACGCCGCCGGCCCCGCCGACGACGCCGGAAAAGGTCGGATAGGCGGGGTCCGAGACGATGACCTCGTCACCCGGATCGACGAGGCACTGCATGGCCGCGTAAAGGCCGTTCTGGGCGCCCTGGGTGGTTGTGATCTCCGTGCGCGAAATCGTCCGCCCGAGCCGCTGCGTCTCGGCGAGGGAGACGGCTTCGAGATAGGTATCGATGCCGGCCGCTGGCGTATAATGCGTTTCGCCCCGCTCGAGGCTCGCGATCGCGGCCTCCACGATCGGGCGCGGCGTATCGAAGTCCGGATCACCGATCGTCAGCACGATGACGTCGCTGCCGTTCGCCTTGCGCCGGTTCGCCTCGTAGTGCACGGCCCAGGCATCGCTCCCGCCGGATTGGAAGCTCAGGGTGCGCGTCGCCGGCCGCGGCCCTGCTCTGCCGGCGCCGCCCGGATTGATTTCCCTCGTCGTCGCATCAGTCATGGGCCCAGACCTCCGGATCGCGAACCTCGATGAGATGCGGGCCGCCGGCTGCGAGCGCGGCGGCCGTCAATGCCCCGATCTCCCCGGCATCGTGCGCGATCGCGCTCTGCCAGCCGAAACCGCGTGCGATCGCCTGGAAGTCGGGCGGCTCCGGCAGCACGGCGAAGGGGCGGATCTGCGCCTCCACCATGTCGTCGCGGATCTGCCCGAGGGCCCGGTTGTTCCAGAGGTAGAGGATGACCCCGAGGCGCTCCTCCACGGCCGTCGCCATTTCCTGGATCGTGTAGAGCACGCCCGAATCACCCGCGATCGCGGCGACCGGACGGTCCGGCGCGGCGATCTTTGCCCCGAGCGCTGTCGGCAGCGCATAGCCGAGCGTGCCATAGCCGAACGAGCCGAGATAATGTCCCGGCCGGTCGACGTCGAGGAAGCGGTCGGCGGTGTAGGCGAGCTGAGTCATGTCGCCGACGAAGACCGTCTCGGCGGGAAGTGAGGCGCGCATCGCATCGAGCACGGTGAGGTGACGGCGCTGGAGGGAATCGAGCGTTGCGCGATTGGCGAGCCGGGCGGCGGCCGCGCGCTCCTGGCCATGGCCGGCCCGGGGCGGTTCGCCCGGCCCGCCGCGCCCGATCGCCTCCATGAGCATGACGATTGCCGTCGCCGCGTCTCCCTCGATCGCGACCGCGCTCGGATAGTCGCTGGAAATCTCCCCTTCGTCGATGTCGACGCGCACGATCCGGCCCGGGATGTCCAGCCATTTGCGCCAGCTGTCGGTTTCCGAAAGCTCGGTGCCGACGGCCAGCACGACGTCCGCGACCGCGAGCGCGGCCTGGGTTCCGACGAGCGAGAGCGTGGCGCCGAGCGCGAGGGGGTGGGTGTGGGGCAGAATGCCCTTGCCGGCAAAGCTGGTCGCGACCGGGGCATCGAGGCGCTCGGCGAGACGGCGCACCGCCTCCGCCGCCCCGATCGCGCCGCCACCGGCGAGGATGACGGGCGAGCGCGCTTCGAGCAGGAGCCGGGCGGCCGTTGTGATCGCCTGCGGATCGGGTGTGCGCGCCATCGCTGGCGCGCGTGGGCTCCAGTCGCCCGTCGCCGGCTCGCGCATAACGTCGATCGGGATCTGGATGTGGCAGGGGCGCGGTCGCTGCGAGGAGAAGATGTCGTAGGCGCGCGCCACCAGCGCCGGGACGTCGCTCGCCGTCATCGCGGTTTCCGTGAACGCCGTGAACGGTCGTACGACGGCGCTCTGATCGGTGAGTTCGTGCAGGCGGCCCCAGCCCTTGCCGAGACTTTCGCGCTCGTTGACCGGCGTGATCACCAGCATGGGCGTCGAGGAGGCATAGGCCTGCGCGATGCCGGTCGCGCCATTGGTCAGGCCCGGCCCCGTGATGAGGCAGCAGAGCGCGGGCTTTCCCGCGAGCCGCGCGTAGCCCTCCGCCATGAAGGCGGCGCCCTGTTCGTGGCGCGGCAACACGTGGCGTAGCGTGCCATCGCCGAGTCCCCGGTAGAGTTCGATCGAATGGGTCCCGGGAATCCCGAACACGACCTCGCAGCCGTAGCCGGCAAGCAACTTCGGAATGGCCTCTCCGCAGGTGGTCATCGCATCGCCCTCGATTGCTGGCAGGCGGTCCGCCGGCCCCGATGGGGCGAACGGACTGGGCCGATACCGGTCCGGTCGCCGGCACCTTAGTCGCTTCGCGGCCGGCTCGCCACCTCGCCCCGCCATCGCTCCGCATCGTCACGCGGACGTGTGGAGACGTGTTCCGGCGACCCCTGGGGCGCCGCCCTTCGATGCCCTATCTTGCGCACCGGACCCCCCACCCGCCATTCGCACCGAGGACGCCCGATGCCCGCTCTGACCCCGCTCTTTCCCCGCCAGCCCGTTCCCGCCCTCGAGGTCGCGACGCTCTCCGGTCGCCGCTGGTCGCTCGCCGAAAGCCGCCCCGAGCATTTCACGATGCTCGTCGTCTATCGCGGCCTCCACTGCCCGATCTGCCGCGGCTATCTCACCGACCTCCAGACCCGCCTCGACGAGTTCCGCGCCGCCGGCGTGGAACCGTTCGTGCTCTCGAGTGACGACCGCGAGCGGGCCGCCAAAGCCCAGGAGAGCTGGAAGCTCGACCGCCTCGACCTCGGCTATGGCCTCACGATCGAGCAGGCCCGGGCATGGGGCCTCTACGTCTCGCGCGGCCGTGGCAAGACCTCGATCGGCATCGAGGAGCCCGCGATCTTCGTCGAGCCCGGCCTCTTCATGGTCCGCCCCGACGGCACGCTCTATTTCGCGAGCGTCCAGACCATGCCCTTCGCGCGCCCGCACTTCGCCGACATCCTCGGCGCCGTCCAGTTCGTCACCAAGAACGGCTATCCGGCACGCGGCGAGGTCCTTTCGGGCGACGAGACGAGCTGACGCCAGGGGACGCCACCACGGGAAACGCCGAACGGTGCCGATCGGCCATTGCGGCGCGGTCGCGGCCCGTCTAATGGCGCGCCATGACCCGCCTCCAGGCCGACTTCCTCCTCCTCCTCACCGCGATCATCTGGGGCACGGCGTTCGTTGCCCAGAAGACCGCGCTCGATGCCGTCGGCCCGCTGTCGTTCGCGGCGGCGCGATTGCTGCTGTCCGCCCTGGTGGTCGCGCCGCTCGCGATCCTCGAGGTGCGACGCCTGCGCCGGCTCCACGGCTCTGGGCATCCGGCGGACGGCGCGCCCGCCCTCGCGCCGCTCGGGACGCCACGCTCGCTGGCGCTGTTCCTGGCGACGGGGCTCGCCTTCTGCTGCGGCTCCCTCCTCCAGCAGGTCGGCATGCTGACGACGTCGGTCACCAACACCGGCTTCCTGACGACGGTCTACGTCGTGCTCGTGCCAATCGTCGTCTGGCTGTTCTTTCGCCGCCCGCCGGCCGCCTACGTCTGGCTTGCCGCCGCGTTCTCCATCACGGGCGTCTGGTTGATCGGCGATGCGACATTGTCCGCGCTCACCGTCGGCGACCTCCTGGTCCTGGCCGGCGCCGTGTTCTGGGCCCTGCACGTCGTCCTCGTCGGCATGCTCGTCATGCGCACGGGCGCCCCGTTCCTCGCCGTCTTCGTGCAGTATCTGTTGACCAGCCTCATTGCCGCGCTCCTGCTGCCGGCCTTCGAGACCTTCGACCTTTCAGCCCTCGCCCGCGTCGTGCCGGAATTGCTCTATGCCGGCATCGTTTCGGGCGCGATCGGCTTTTCCCTTCAGGCGATCGCGCAGCGCCACACCCCGGCCCCCGAGGCGGCCGTCATCATCGGCTCGGAAAGCCTCTTTGCCGCGATGGCGGGGGCCCTCCTCCTCGGCGAGCGCCTGAGCCTCCTCGGCGCCATGGGCTGCGCGCTGGTGTTCGCCGCCATGCTGATCGTCGAACTGACCCCCGTGGCCCGGCGCTGGTGGATGCGCCGGACGGGCGCGGCGGCGGTTTGAGGGGGGTGGGGAGCAGCTTGGGTCACGCCCGACAGGTCGGCTCGGTTGTCGTCGTAGGTCGGGTCGACGCAGGAGACCCGACGTCGCCGCATTCACCCGCTTTGTCTGGTTTCGCCAAGGGCTCGACCCGACGGACGGCTGCAAATACATCGCCCGACTATGCGCCGCTCACACCACCTCCGCGATGATTTTCGGAGTCAAGGCAGCGCTGAGTGGCGATGCGGTTTTACTTCCACCCGTAATACTTGCCGATAAGATCAGCTAACACCGCTCCGGCTGCTCCGGTTCCGATCGTCCAAGTGCCATCTGCGGCCTTCGACACCATCTTGCCGATCCAAGCTGCAACTTTGGGGCCCAATCTTCCATCAGTCGATGGCGAGTCCTCCTCTACGGCCTTTTGCAGCTCGACAATGTCTGGTTCGCCCACGCCGTGACCACGCAAAGCGCTTCACAAGGATGAGAAATCCCGTATTATTATTTTTGCCGAAACGCTCGAATTTGTCGCTGTTCCAACGAGATTGGTCGGACCGTAAATCGTATTGTAAAATATCTGGTTCACGCGATCGGAGTTTTGTGGCATAGAGTAATCCTCTCGTGCGGCTTCCGGGAATGCCTTCTCCAAGTCTAGTGCAAATTTGAGGACTCTGGTTCGAACGCTCTCAGTAATGTGCTTGATCTTGCCTGAACTGACTTCGCAGACGGCTGAGACGATCTCCATTGAGGTAAACTTTTGTGTCCGCAGATAACCGACTAAATTTCCAACGTTGAATTGGAGTGGCTGTCCATCCTTTTTCAAGTGATCTTCGATTTCTCCGATGCTCGCCCGATAGTGGTGGTGCATAAAATTTTTGCTATTTTTGTCCAGGAACTCAGGTGGCACAGTCCAATCGTTGACTGTCTTTGTCATATCGATCATGTTAACCTTGATAAGCATTGGGAGAATCCGATATTCAGGAATTGTCGTTCCTTTGGGGTAGCCATTAAGTTCCCAGTCAAGCCAATCTTCGGCGGGCTTGCTATCGAGTTTGGCTGCTAACACCATGCATTTGCGGAGCAGAGTGCTCGTCGGCATCTGGTCGCCACTCGCACCAGCTATAATTTCTTCTAACAAGCTCATTGCAGAACCACCCGGTTGAGAATAGCCTTGGATTATCTCAGTCTAGTTGTCGGTGCGATTTCGGCAACTCTTTTCAGCGATCTTCTGCAGGTTGTGGACAAGGCCGATTTGTCGCACCTGCTTTCTCCACCCCCTCGCTTCCACACACCCCATTGCACTCGCCGCGCAACCGGCTACACTCCACCGCGATGGGATAGCGTTGCGACATCTCGCGGTCGCCGCCGGTTTGCTCGCCTTCTGGGTGGGCGCGCCCGGCAGCGGGGCCGCCGACGGCACCGGGGCGACGCCGGCCTCGAGCCTGCGCGCTTCGAGCGCGGCGTCGTCGCGCCCGCCGTTCACCGACAACCCGGCCCAGCAGGCCCACATCCCCTGCACCTGCCGCTACAAGGGCGCCGACATCGCGGTCGGCGACACCATCTGCATGCGCACCGCCAAGGGCCTCGTCCGCGCCACCTGCAGCCGCGTCCTCAACAACACCTCCTGGACGATCACCCGCGAGCCCTGCGACGCCACCTCGTGACCGGCCCCATCACAGGCCCCATCACCGGCCCAATCCCAGTCCCGATTGTCGGCCCATTCCATTGAAACAGCTGTTCACCCCTCCCAATTGGGAGGGTCCGTGGCGCCCGGTGTGGTATCGCTCCACTGCGAGCCATGCCAACGCGTCTCGCCCAGAGCCCCCCGCCTGGTCCGGCCCGCCGTACGGGTCCCGGTTCCGACGAAGAAGGAACGATGCCATGGATGCCCGCAAGCTGCTCGACGCCCTCACCGCCGCCGTCTCCGAGAACACCGAGAAGGTGCGCTCCGGCGAGACCGATCTGACGGGCCTCGCCCGTGACCTCCTCGGCCAGGCGACGCGCGGCGTTGGAACGGCCGCCCGCGACATCGGCGAGAGCACCGGCGCCGGCGGCAAGATCGACGATCTCGTGCGCGAGCTTTCGGGTGGGCAAGGCGCGGGCGACCTGCTCGATCGCGCCAAGACCTGGGCCGGCGACAACAAGGTCGCGGCCGGAACCATCCTCGGTGGCCTCGGCGCCCTGCTCATCGGCACGCGCAGCGGCCGCAGCCTCGCGACCGGCGCCGCCAAACTCGGCGGTCTCGTGCTCATCGGCGGTCTCGCCTACGACGCCTGGAAGCGCCATCAGGCCCGCACTGGCGGAGCGGCGCCCGCCGGGTCCGTGCCAGCCCACCGCGACGACTACGACGAACTCCGGGCCCCCGCCGGCTCCGGCTTCGAGCCGGAGGCGCTCAGCCAAGCCGACGCCCGCCGCTATCTCGGCGCCATGATTGCCGCCGCGATGGCGGATGGAAACGCCGATTCCGCCGAACGCGCGCACATCATCGCGGGCCTGCGCCAAGCCGGCATCGACGCGCCGACCGTCGGCGCCCTCGAAGGCCTCTTCGCCAACCCGCCGACCATCGCGGATTTGACCGAAGGCCGTCCGAGCCCCGCCGAGGCGACCCGCATCTATGCCGCCGCCCGCCTCACCATCGAGCCGGACACCTCCGCCGAGCGCACCTTCCTCGCCCGCCTCGCCGATGCCCTCGGGCTCGACCCGGCTCTCGCCCTCGACATCGACCGTGAGGTCGCCTCGGTACGCGCCTGAGGCGCACCGGGGCTCACGCGACCCGACTCGGCGCGCGGCCTTAAATCGAATTTCAACCGGACCGCGGTACGGTCGCGCGATGTTGCGTCGGCAGGTCGGCTTGGTGCGGTTGGGCAGCGATGGCGAGCTGCGGAACCGCTGCTCCTCCTGGGGCGCAACGCCGTGTCGGGTCGTGCCCGGGTCCATGCGCATGTCGGCGTTCTCGCTCTGCCCGACGGTCGCAGCGGATTTCTCGGCATGCGCGCGCGGCGTCGGGGCGGGCGCCAGCGGGTTTCGGACCCGCTGACCAGGAGGACGAGCATGGCAAGGCGGGTATCCCAGGATCGCCTCAATACCGCTCTCGGCGTCAATCGCGGCGTGCCCGCCGTGTTGCGCGCATCGAGCCCCCCGGCGCGCGACGAGGAGGACGATGGCGGCGGCGCGATCGACCAGATCGTCGGCGTCCTCTTCGGCATCGCCGGCATCGCGTTTGCCGGCTTTCTCCTCTACGAGGGCATTTCCATGGCCGGCCTGCGCCAGCAGACGGCCAGCGAAATGGCTCGGATCAGGGCTGTCACCGATCCCCAGGCGAGCCCGCTCTATCGCGACGCGGACCGGTCCATCCTCTCGGCCTGCTTCGGCGCCGAGCCCGATTCCGGCAATCAGCGCTCCGCGCTCGTCGAGCGCGATGCGGCGGTCGGCCAGTACGCCTCGTTCCTCGTCTGCGCCATGCAGATGCAGCGCGACCGGCTCTGCGACGGCAAGGCGCGCGGCCAGCTCGTCGAGCAGATCGACCGCTACCGCCAGGTCCGCTACGATCTCGCCGAACTCCACAATTCGCACCTCACCGCCGCCGGCGTCCGTGTCGCCATGAACACCGGCGATCTCCTGGCGGATGTCTCGGGCACCATGAACGGTCAGGGGACCGGCACGACGGTGGCGCAATTCCAGCGGGTTCCCGAGGTGCGAAACGATCGCTTCGATGCCCGCGTCGGCTTCCAGCTGGAGGATCTGGTGCGCTCCGGCTACCTCGACCGCAGCGACTTTGCCGGCGTCTTCGGCGGCGTCTCCGGTGAGATCGCGCGTTTCGTCGAGGTGCCACCGAGCGGCCGCCAGCCCTGCGGCTGAGCCGGCGACGGGGCGCGCCCGGCCACCCACGATGAACGCGGCCGCAGGCATTGATCCGGCGGCCGGGCGCGGCCATAGTCCCGTCCATGACACGAGCGAAATCGACCGGCGGGCGTGACGGCAGGGCGGCTGCGGGCAAAGGCGTTGCCGGTCGCCGGGACGCCCCGACGCGCGCGAGCCGCCAGCCCAAGTCGTCGAAGCCTGTCGCCCCTCCCCCCGAGACCGAAGCGGGCACCCCTGGGCTTTCCGGGCTCTCGGAAGCCCCGCAAACCCCGTTCGAGAGCATTGCACCGGCCCGCTCGGCCCTGCCGGCGATCCGCAGCGGCGCCATCGCCGGTGCCCCGCGCCCTCCCTCCCCCGGCGAACGCGCCGAGGCCGAGGCGGCGGCAAAGGCCGCCGGCGGCCCGCGCAAGGGAAGGAAGAAGCCGCTCGGCATTCCCTCCCTCGACGATCCGCGCCCGGGCTTTGCCGAGGCGCACCAGCCGCTCATCATGGGCCACCCGATCGTGCGCCAGGTGCTGGACGAGGCCGGCGCGCCGCCCGCCTGGACCCCGCATCGCCCGGAACGGCCGGAAAAATCCGAGGGCGGCATCGCCTTCCGCATGGTCTCGGAATACGAGCCCAAGGGTGACCAGCCCCAGGCGATCGGCGAACTGGTGGAGGGCATCGCCCGCCACGAGCGCGACCAGGTGCTGCTCGGCGTGACGGGCTCCGGCAAGACCTTCACCGCCGCCAATGTCATCCAGGCGACGCAGCGCCCCGCCCTCGTGCTCGCGCCCAACAAGACGCTCGCCGCCCAGCTCTACTCGGAGTTCAAGAATTTCTTTCCTGACAATGCGGTCGAGTATTTCGTCTCCTATTACGACTACTACCAGCCGGAGGCCTACGTCCCGCGCACCGACACCTACATCGAGAAGGAAGCGAGCATCAACGAACAGATCGACCGGATGCGCCATGCCGCGACGCGTGCCCTGCTCGAGCGCGACGACGTCCTCATCGTCGCTTCGGTCTCTTGCATCTACGGTATCGGCTCCGTCGAGACATACACCGCCATGACCTTCGCGGTGCAGGTCGGCGATACGGTCTCCATGCGCCAGCTGCTCGCTGATTTCGTCGCCCTTCACTATCGCCGCAACGACCAGTCCTTCCAGCGCGGCGCCTTCCGTGTGCGCGGCGATACCGTCGAACTCTGGCCGGCCCACCTCGAGGACCGCGCCTGGCGATTTTCCTTCTTCGGCGACGAGGTCGAGGCGATCGCCGAATTCGATCCACTGACCGGTCAGAAGACGCAGGACCTGCAACTCGTCAAGATCTATGCGAACTCCCACTACGTGACGCCGAAGCCGACGCTCAACCAGGCTGTCGACCAGATCCGACGCGAGCTCGACCAGCGCCTTGCCGAGCTCAACGGCGTTGGCCGGCTCCTCGAGGCGCAGCGCCTCGAGCAGCGTACCCTCTTCGACCTCGAGATGATGGCCGCGACCGGCTCGTGTGCCGGCATCGAGAACTATTCCCGCTACCTGACCGGCCGAGCCCCCGGTGAGCCGCCACCGACGCTCTTCGAGTATCTCCCGGACAATGCGATCGTTTTCGTCGACGAGAGCCACGTCACCGTCGGCCAGCTCAGCGCCATGTTCCGCGGCGACTTCCGCCGCAAGGCGACGCTCGCGGAGTACGGGTTCCGCCTCCCGTCGTGCATGGACAACCGGCCGCTCCGCTTCGAGGAGTGGAATGCGATGCGCCCGCAGACGATTTATGTCTCCGCGACGCCGGGCGGCTGGGAGTTGGAACAGACCGGTGGCGTCTTCACCGAACAGGTGATCCGTCCGACCGGTCTCACCGATCCCGAAATTTCCGTCCGCCCCGCCCGCAACCAGGTCGACGATCTCCTCTCGGAGGTTCGCCAGGTCTCGCTCGCCGGCTATCGCACGCTCGTCACCACGCTCACCAAACGCATGGCCGAGGACCTCACCGAATACCTCCACGAGCAGGGTGTCCGCGTGCGCTACATGCACTCCGACATCGATACGCTCGAGCGCATCGAGATCATCCGCGACCTGCGCCTCGGCGCCTTCGACGTCCTGGTCGGCATCAACCTGCTGCGCGAGGGCCTCGATATTCCCGAGTGCGGCCTCGTCGCGATCCTCGACGCCGACAAGGAGGGATTTCTGCGCTCCGAGACGTCGCTCGTCCAGACCATCGGGCGTGCTGCGCGCAACGTCGACGGCCGCGTCATCCTCTACGCCGACCAGATGACCGGCTCCCTCGAGCGGGCGATCGCCGAGACCGAACGACGGCGGGAAAAGCAGAAGGCCTACAACCTCGCCAACGGCATCACGCCCGAGAGTGTCAAGGCGCGCATCAACGACATCATGTCCTCGATGTACGAGGGCGACCATGTGACGGTGGATGCCGGCGTGCTCGACGGCGGGCGTGGCAGGCGTGGCGCCGCCGCCGTCGGCCACAACCTCGAGACCGTCATCGCGGACATGGAGGCACGTATGCGCGCGGCCGCCGCCGACCTCGAGTTCGAGGAGGCGGCCCGCCTGCGCGACGAGGTCAAGCGCCTCAAGGCGACCCAGCTCGCGGTGATGGACGATCCCCTCGCCCGCCAGGTCGATGTCACCGAGCGCGCCGGCGCCTTCGGCGAGAAGATCAGGGGCCCGCACAAGCCGACGCTCGACGAGATGGGCCCGCATGCCTCGCTCTCGGTCCCGGCCCAGGGCGAGCGCCCGCGCGCCCGTTCGAGCATGGGCCGGGCCGGCCAGAACGCGCGCGACAAGTACCGCAAGAAGGGTGGCAAGAGCCGCGATTGAGTGCCGGAGGCCGAACTGCGCGCCGGTACCACCCGTCCGACCCTACACCTCGTGGTGGTCGAGCCAGTCGGCGTAGTCGGCGAGCATCTCCACGAGCGGGCGTGGACGCCAGCCACTGTCGGCAACGAGGCGCGAGATGTCGAGGGCTCCCCACTTGCCGTCGACATGGCAGGGATCGCCCGCGATGTCCGCGTTGCTAGGATCGACGAGCGTATAGCGGAATGCCGGACGCACTGAGCCGACGAGCGCGAGCAAGCGCTCGAGGGTGACGAATTCACCGAGCGCGATGTTGTAGACGGGATGGCGCAGAGCGGGGGCATCGAGGAGGGCGATGATCGCCCGGGCCAACTCGCCGGCATGGATGTAGTCGCCGACCGAGCCGAGGCCCGAGACCCGCACGGTCCGCCCCTGCCGATGGAGGTGCAGGAGACGCTTGGGTACGCAATCGACGGCGCGGGTCGCGGTACGTCTGTCGAGCGGACCATAGACGCTCGACGGACGCACGGAGACGACCGGCACGCCCGAGCCGAGTGCCGCGTCATTGGCGAGGAGTTCGCCAGTGAGCTTGGAAATGGCATAGAGCCCGCTCGGATGCACGCTGACGTCCTCGGCGAGCGGTTGATCCGGGGCCTGCAGCCCCCGGTTCGCATAGACCGAACTCGACGAGACGTTGACGACGCGCTGGAGCCGTGGCGACTGTTCGGCCGCCGCCAGCATCCGCGCGGTGCCGATGACGTTTGCCTCGAGGACGGCGAGCGCTGCCCCGAAGCCCTCGCGCTGTCGCTGTGCCTCGATGGACGTGACGGCGGCGCCGTGCACGATGTGGGTGACCTGCGAGAGCGGCCCGCCGGCCCGTGCGATGTGCTCCCAGAGAGCGCTGTCACCGACGTCACCGGTCACGACGTCGATGCGATCGGAGTGGGCGGCAAAGAACGCCGACGCCGGCCCGTCGAGCGGACTCGCATCGATCAGCAGCACGCGCGCCGCGCGGTCCCGCTCGAGCCATTGCCGCACCACGTGGCTCATCGCAAAGCCGCCACCCCCGGTCACCATCAGCATGTCGGCTCGCCTCTCCGATCGGTTCTCGATGCGCCGGGGCGACCCTGTCGGTCCTGCCGGCGCTTGCCACGCACGAACGTGCCCGCCATCCAGGGGACATGGCAAGGCGTTCGCGGACCGGCGCGCCTTCGCCCGCCCCCTCGTCGTCGGGGTCCGGTTCAGATTGTGTTCATGGCGAGAGGTCTACGCTCTTTCCATGATGCCCGGGGTCATTGCTGCCACAATCGGCTGCTAGCGGGGGCCGAGAGCATCCTTGGGGATTTCCGAAGGGAGAGAGATGTCCGCATTCCGTTACGCCGCCCGCGTCGCGGGCCTTGCTGTTTTCCTGGCGATCGGTACGGCCGGCGCCATGGCAGCCAGCGTTCCGACCGCCGATCCGGTCGCAAAGAAAATCGAGGTCGTCCGCCAGTCGTTCGGCCTCGCGGCCCTGCCGGCCGACGCAGCCATTCCCGCCGCGACCGAGAGCGAGCCGCTGATCCGCGTCGCCCGTCGCGGTCGCAACTTCCGCCGCGGTCTGGCGATCGGCGTCGGCGCACTCGTCCTCGGCACGATCATCGCCAACGAGGCGGCGCGCAGCCGTGCCCACGCCTACGACGACTATGATTATCGTCCGCGCCCGCGCCACCGTGGCCGCGACTACTACCTCTACCAGAAGGAGCGCTGCGCCGCGGAGTTCCGTTCCTTCGACTGGGAGACGGAGACCTACATCACCTACAGCGGCTACGAGAAGCGCTGCCCTTACCTGCCTTGAGCGCTGCGACTCATCCGAGCGGCACGAGCGCCGGAACGCCCGTCCCTGGTTGCAGGGGCGGGCGTCTTCGATTCCGCCAGCACCACTATGTGCCCTCGTTCGCCCGCTCCCGCAGTACGAACTTCTGGATCTTTCCCGTGGACGTCTTGGGCAGCGGACCGAACACGACATGACGCGGCACTTTGTAGCGCGCCATGTTGTCCCGGCAGTAGGCGATGACGTCCTCGGCCGTCACGGCCCCCGCCCCGGGTTTCAGCGCAACGAACGCGCAAGGCGTCTCCCCCCATTTCTCGTCCGCTTTCGCCACCACCGCCGCCTCCATGATCTGGGGATGGCGGTAGAGCACCTCCTCGACCTCGAGCGATGATATGTTCTCTCCGCCCGAGATGATGATGTCCTTCGAACGGTCCTTGACCTCGACGTAGCCGTCCGGGTGCCAGACCGCGAGATCGCCCGAGTGATACCAGCCGTTCGCGAACGACTGTTCCGTCTGCGCTTCGTTCTTCAGATAGCCCTTCATGACCGAGTTGCCGCGCACCAGGATTTCGCCCATCGTCTCGCCGTCCATGGGCACGGCCGCGAGCGTTTCGGGATCGGCGACGACGAGCCCCTCCAGCATCACCATCGGCAATCCCTGGCGGGCCATGAGCTCGAAGCGGCGGCGATCATCGAGCCCGCTCCACTCGGCAACCGGCGCGCAATAGACCGACGGGCCGTAGCTCTCCGTGGTTCCGTAAAGGTGTAGCACCTCGAACCCCATACCCTCCATTCGCTCGATCACCGCCGAGGGCGGCGAGGCTCCGCCCGTCGCCACCTTGACGCGCTGCGGAAAGCGCAGTTTGTCCTCCTCCGGCGCGTGCACCAGCATGTTCAGCACGATCGGCGCACCACACATGTGCGTGACACCATGCTCGACGATGAGCGAGAAAATGGCTTTCGGCTCGACGCGGCGGAGACAGACGTGCGTGCCTGCCGCCGCCGTCACCGCCCAGGTGAAGGTCCAGCCCGAGCAGTGGAACATCGGAAGCGTCCAGAGATAGCGACTTTCGTGGTCGAGCTTGAAGGTGTAGGCGTTGCCGAGTGCCCCGAGATAGGCGCCCCGGTGGGAATAGACCGCACCCTTGGGATTGCCGGTGGTGCCTGAGGTGTAGAGGAGGCAAATCGAGGCCCACTCGTCCGCCACTCCGGGATGGCAAATGCCGGGGTCGCCGCGCGCGATGAGTTCCTCGTATTCGGCACCCCCGATCGCGGTCTGCCCCGCCGCCTGCGGGTCCGCGATGTCGACGATCTGCGGCGGGCTCGCCAGTCGTGCCAGCGCCGGTGTGATCGTTCCGGCGAAATCGCGATCCGCCAGCAGCACCTTGGCCTCCCCGTGCTCGAGGCAGAAGGCGATGCTCGGGGCATCGAGTCGGATGTTGATCGGGTTGAGCACCGCTCCGAGCATCGGCACCGCATAGTGCGCTTCCAGAAGCGCCGGTGAGTTCTGGGCGAGAATGGCGACCGTGTCGCCCGCGCCGACGCCCATCCCCGCCAGTGCCGAGGCGAGCCGCACGCAACGCTCGCGGAACGCACGGTAGGTGAACCTGCGCCCACTATCGATCACCGCGAGGCGATCGGGAAAGATCGCCGCAGCGCGCTCGAGGAAGCTGATCGGGGAGAGGGGCACGTAATTGGCGGGCCGCCGCGCCAGTTCGGGTCGCTCGTCGATCATGGCCTCCTCACACGGTTGCCCCGGTCCAGCGACCTGGTGCCTGCTGACGGTTGTGCGCTGCGCAACGATTTCCGCGAACCCCGTTCGGCCCGCGCGCCGGCCAGAGTGCGACGGCAGGGCCACCGCTGCAAGGGGGCGTGGCGATGGCGCTTGCCTCCTCTCGGACCGCGTGGGATCGTGGTCTGCCGCGCTGGCGGGGGGCAATGTGGGTGGCTGCCGCACCGGCCCTTCCGGTCGTGGCGAATGCGGTTGGCGGCGAATGGAGGACGAGGGCGTGGTAGTAGTTCCGGTTGACGGGCGGGCGATCGCTCGCGACTTTTCGGCGGCGTTCGCCGATGCACTCGCGGCGCGGCGCGGCGCGGACACGATGCTCGATTCTTTCGTCGCGCGGCTTCGCGAACTGGCCGAGGCGCCAGCCCATCTGAAGCCGGCCGAGCCGTTCGTCCACCCGACCATGGCGCATCTGTCCGGCCGCCTCGCCAGCCTCCGTGGTCCCGCGCCGTTGACCGAGGCCGCCCGCCGGGCGGCGCATGCCGTTCACTGGTACCAGATTTACCAGGGCGAGGGGTTTTCGAGGACACTCAGCCAAGGCATGCTGGCAGGCCAGGTCGCCGGCCAGGCCGGGCTCGTTTCGAGCGAACTGTGCCGCACCGGCCTCTTCCTTCTCGCTCCCGGCGTCCACTATCCCCTGCACACCCACGGCGCCGACGAGATCTATTTCTGCGTGTCCGGTCACCTCCACCTCCAGTACGGGCACGCGAGCAGCCCCTTCACGCTGGCGCCCGGCGAACACGCGCGCTCGCCGAGCAACCGGGTCCACAGCCTCACCGTCGGCGATGAGCCGGTGCTCCTGCTCTACATCTGGATCGGTGATGTCGACAGCCCCAACCTCGCCTGGGAGAAGGCCCCGGACGGCCGCTGGATGCAGGCCCACTGGGTGCGCCAGCCGGACGCGAGCTGGAAGCGTGTGGAGTTGACGCCGGTGCCACCCGAGGTGGTCGCCGCCGAGGCGTAGGCGCCCGCTCGCATCGCAGAATTGTGGCGGCGCTGGTCCGCGTCAGAACCCGCCGCCGGTCTTGAAGTCGCGGCCGCCGAAGCCGCCGGAGCCGCGTCCCCCGCCGCCACCGCTCCGCCGGCTTCCGCCGAAGATCGAGCCGTCGAACGGCGGCAGCCCGGAGGAGCGACGAAAAGGATCGGCCGGGCGCCCTCCCCAGCTCTGGCGGCGCTGGGTCCGTGCCCAGTAGTCCGCGCCGGTGATGATCCCCTTCAGTAGTTCTTCGAGGAGATCCCCGCCGCTCGTCTCCTCGGAGAATATGCTCCCCGGTTCGTCGTAACGGTTGCGGCGGAACTCGGTGGCGATCCTCACCAGTTCCTGCCGGCGCTCGAAGGTCTCGTCGAGCCGTTGCTTCAGTTTTTCTCCACTCGCATCGAGACCGGCGAGGTCGCGATCGATGCCGGCGATGCGCGCAACGAGCTGATCGTCGGTCGGGGCCGGCGTCTCTCGGGCCAGCCGCGTCAGTCGCTCGAGGCTCTCTTCGGCGAGGAACTCGGCGGTGCGTGCGATCGCGTTCCGGAGGCCCTCGTCGAGGCCCTCGGCATAGCGGTTGATCTGGGCGCCGATGTCGGTCAGTTCGGCGGCGATCTGCGTCAGTTCGCCAGCCGCGGCGCCTTTCTGGCTCCTCAACTCGTCGAGGCGACCGACGATATCCTCCCCCGCGATCTCGCTGATGCGCGTCGAGAGCCTTGTCTCGACGGCGCGGTTCGCCGCTCCGAGCTGGCTTTCGAGGTCCGCGACGTGCGCCGCGAGCCGGTCCGGAATCTGTATCAGAACCGAATAATTGGCCCTGGCGTCGGCATAGCCGATCAGTGCCGCGACCTTGCCGTCCAGCCAGCGCACCACCTTCGAGGCGGCATAGTCGGGCGAGCCGTAGCCGCGCTGCCAGAGATAGAGGAAGAGGGGATCGGCCTCGTAGTGCTTGCCCTTTTCCGCCCGGTCACGGCCGGCTTGCTCGACCTTGACGGCGGCCCGCTCGCGCTTGTCCGCGAGTTCCCCGGCCGCCGCGACCAGCGTCGCGTGCTTCGGGTCCGCCGCGAGATCGCGTTGTGCCTCCGCGGCGATCTCGTCCAGTCGCGCTTCGCGTTCGGCGATCTCGCGGGTCAACTGGTCGAGGTCGGTAATCTGTCTGGTCCGGGCGTCCAGCGCGACCCGTTGGCGCTGGTGCAGCGCGGCGACGGTCTTTTCCCGCGCAACGAGCAGGCTCGTCACCTCCGACGAGAGCTGGTCCGCCTCGTCGATCACGCCATCCGAGAGCGCGTCCTTCGTGCGCACGCGGGCGAGTTCGCGAAAGCCGTCGATCCTGCGCTCGAGCAGCCGTGCCCGCCGACCGTTGATCTCCTCGAGTTCCGCCCGGATTTCGCGCTCGCGCGCCTGCAGGCTGCGGATCGCATCCTCGATCTCTTCGCGTGTTTCGACGCCGCTCGCCATTTTTCCTCACCACTCGGTGATCGTGCCGCCCTCGACCTCGATCAGCCACTGCGGTTCGAGAACGCCGCGCGGCTTGTGTGCGACGACGACGTTTTGGATGATTCCGTCGTCGCTCTTGTCCTCCTGCACGCGGTCGAGCACGTGCTTGGGAACGCGCACGCCCCAGGCCGTGACCGTGTCCCGCGTGCCCGTCTCCTCGTTTTCCACGTCGCGCGACAGGACGACGCCGGTCGGCCCGACCGCCTCGACGATGAGATAGAAATTCCGGGCATCTGGATTGACCTTGGGGATCCGCCAGAGTCCGCTGAGACTGCCGCGCCGCGTGACGATGCGCACGACATATTCTTCCCTGAGGCGCGCGAGCATGTGCTCGAGTTCGGCGCGCTTGGCGCGGGCCTCCTCGGTCCGCCCCGCTGCCGCCGCCGCACGCGCAATCCCGGCCGTCCGGGCCGCATTCGCCTCGAGCCCGGCATCGTCCGTCTCCTCGGCGATCTCGCGCTCGAGGCTGGCGATCTCGGCCGGCAGGGTTTGGGTGAGTTCGATGGCGAGCGCCTCGCGCTCGAGCGAGCGCGGACGCTCGATCATCGCGTACCATGCGAGCCAGAGGGCCGCGACGACCGCGGCAGCAAGGCCCGCCTGCCGCCCCCACGACCAGCGCGTCGCATAGATCAGTGCGATCCGCCGGGCGAGCGCCCCGCCCCGAGGTTCATAGACGAAGCGCTTTTCCCCGAGCGCCCTGACGCCTTCTTCGAGGATACGGTCCGCAACCTCGATGCCCTGGCCGCGATAGATCTCCCTGAGCCGCTCGATCAGCGCCTCGCGCCGGCCGCTCTCGTCGAGTTCGCGCGCAACGATGCTCGCGTCGTGGCGCAGGGTGTCCACCACGTCCATCGCGATCATGACGTCGTCGAGCTTGCTCGCCGCGCCCCCCGTCGAGGATGCGCTCGCCGCCGGTCCGCCGGTTGCAGCCGGCGCCGTGGATTGTTGCCGCTCGCCTTGGGGACTTGCGTTCATGAACTCCTCTTCGGGCTCCCTGGTGCTCCGGGGAGCATGTCCTCGGACGCTGCGGGCCTAAGTGCGAGGCTTTGCCGCCGACCGCGAGCCATGATGGTTTGACGAACCCCGCGGCCCCTACGCGTCGACCAGCGCGTGTCCTTCGGCCTCGAGCCGTGCCATGCGCCGCTTGCCATCCTCGACCGCCTCGCGGATTTCGGCGGCGTTGCGCGTCGCGAGTACGCGCATCTCCTCGATGATCTCCTTGGACCGGACCTGGAAGCTGACGACGCTGTCGACCAGCATTTTGACCGCATCGGCCCGAACCGTCGGCCCGTAACCCGCCTTGATCGCGGCCTCCTGCACCTTTCCGCCGACCTCCGACAGTGTCTCGAGGCTCTTGGAGACGCCTTCCTTCATCGCTTCGAGCGTCTTGGTCGACTCGTGCAGGCCGAAAAGTCCGGTGAACGAGGCCTTGAGCGCGGTCAGCACCGCCTCGTTGGTGGAAAAGAAGCTCACCGCCTGCTGATAGACCCGCTCCTTGGCGCTGGTGGTCTGCATGAGGCGCGTCATGATGACTTCGGACGTATTGTATCCGACGGTCATGTTGTCGGCGAGGTCCTTGGCGATCTGGTAGCGCTTGTCCTCCTCCTGGAGCAGTCGCAGCTTCTCGTCGCGCTCCAGTTCGAGTTCGGCGCGCTCGGAGGGCTCCGTCCCCTTGAATTTTGCGACGGCCTGCGACGCGATCTCGAGTTCCTTCTTGGCCTTTGTCAGTTCCTTTTCGGCCCGCTCGTAGACCTTGAGCGAGAGCACCTGGGCCTGCTTGTAGGCGCTGCGGAAATCCCGGTAGGCCTCGAGGATACGGGATTCGCGCAGGATCTGGTCCTTGGTGTCGCGCGCCACCTCGATATACGAATAACGGATCTCGTCGAAGCGGTCGGCGATGTCTCCACGCCGCACCTTCATCCAGACGTTGGCGACGCGCTCGAAGGTGTTGACCTTCCCGTCCTCGAGCTGATCGACGAGGCGTTTTGCGTCCTCGCGGATCGAATTGAAGGCCCCGACGATCTCGTTGTACCGCTCGCCGATGTTCATCGCGGAGATTTCGTTGCGAACGATCTCGTTGAACACCGAGACGTCGGCGAGCGTCTTTGCGATCACCGTCACGCTCTCCTGATCGAGCGCGTAGATCTGCTGCAGGAGGCCACCGATCGGGTCGGCTTCGACGGGCTTCACGTTGAGGCCGAGGTCGCGAATCTTCTGCTTGGCGCGATCGAGGTGGGCGAGGGGGGAGAGTTTGGCCATGGCGAGCGGCTCCTGATGCGCGCTTTGCGCGAGGGCGGTTGACGCCCCAGAGGTATTGCCTGGCGTGCGGCTTCGCAATGCACCGCGTGGACAGCGGTTAAGTGTTCTGCCGTTACGGCGCTGCTCCGGCCCCGAGACGTCGCCCTGAAACGAAAATGGCCCCGCCGGAGCGGGGCCGAGTTCGAGGGAGGAGTGAAGGAGTGAGAGACAACGGTGCGTCGGCGGCTCAATAATGCGTGTAGCCGTGATCGTAATGGGCGTTGGCCTTGCAGTGCTCGTACTTCTTCCACCAGTGGTAGCTGCCGGTCCAGACGGCCTTCTTGCGCAGCCAGTGGCAAGGGTCGTAGATGTCGTAGTGCTTCTTGTAGTAGTAGGGCTTGTACGCGTAGTGATGCGGACCGTAGCCGAAATAGAGCGGCTGGTTGCGGCGATAGTAGAAGCCGTAGTGATGCTTCTTGCCGTAGGTGCCGTACGTGCCGTAGCTGTGATTTCCGTAGTTGCCCGTATAGCCGTACGAGCCCGCTGGCGTCACGAGTTGCCCGGCGGCGGCCGGCTTTGCGCCGACGCCCTCGCCGATCGTGAAGGCCTTGGCCGGCGCATCGCCGGCGAGGAGGGCCGCTGCGGCGATCGCGAGCGCGGCGAGGGTGGACTTGATCATCTCGTGAACTCCATCGTCTGGCGGTTGCAACCGGGCCATCCGGTCGTCCGGGTGCCGGTCTCGGTGTCGATGCCAGGTCAATGGAGGGCTCAGACCGATTCTGGTGCCTCCGGCGCCATGTGTTCACTGTCGCCATTGTTTGATCACGGGAGGTTCACTAATCCGACAGAATGTTACCGAATGTTTCAGCTTGTTTACCGTGTCGGGTGTCCCATATGATGGGAAGTACGGCGGAGGTAGTGACATGGCACAGATGGCTGAGCATCCCGGTATCCGGCTTCGGCGTGAAGCTTTGCCGCGCTTCGGCGGCTCGCTTCCGGCGCTCGCGGGGCGGCTCGATGTATCCGTTGGTGTGGCGAGCGAGCTGCTCGACGGGCGCGTCACGATCGGCCCGGCTCTGGCGGCGCGGATTGCCACCGTTCTCGGCGGCGAACGCACCGACTGGTATTTGCCGCTCGATGAAGGCGTCGAACTGCGCGGCTGAAGCTAGCGGTACCCGCTAGCCGAGTAGCCCCCAGACGATCGGCAGCAGCAGCGCCGTTGCGATCGCGTTGATGCCCATGGCGAGGCCCGCGAACGCGCCCGCCACCTCGTTCACCTGGAACGCCCGCGCCGTTCCGATCCCATGACTTGCCGTACCGATGGCGAGGCCGCGCGCCCGCCAGTCGCGAATGCCGAGGGCGTCGAGCACTGCCGGCCCGAGCATCGCCCCGATGATGCCAGTCACGATCACCAGAACCGCCGTGAGCGAGGGCAGCCCCCCGATCTGCTCGGCGATACCCATGGCGACCGGTGCCGTCACGGACTTCGGGGCGAGCGAGGCGATGACTCCCGCCGGGCTGCCGGCGAGGTAGGCGATCCCCGCCGCCGAGCCCGCCGCTACCGCCGAGCCCGTCGCGATGCTCGAGAGGATCGCGAGCCAGGAGGCGCGGACCCGAGCGAGCTGGCGATAGAGCGGGATGGCGAGCGCCACCGTCGCCGGCCCCAGCAGGAAGTGAACGAATTGCGCCCCCTCGAAATAGTCGACGTAAGGGGTCCGCGAGACCGTCAGCACCGCCGCCACCATGAGCACCGCGAGCAGCACCGGGTTGAGCAGCGGATGCAGCCCGCTCCGGCGATAGATCCAGAGGCCTGCCTGGTAGGCCGCGAGCGTCAGCGTCAGATGAAAGAGCGGGCTGGCGCTGAGGTAGACCCAGATCTGTGGCAATTCGCTCATGCAGGCGCCCCGGGCTCGTCCCCGTCGCCCGTTGTGCTGGAACCATCCGCGCCGCCGCGTGTCAGCGCCCGCATCATCAGCCCCGTTGCCGCGACGGTGAGCACCGTGCTGACCACCAGCGCGACCGAGATTGCCAGCCATTCCCGCCCGATCAATCCGGCATGCACCACGACCCCGACGCCCGCCGGAACGAACATCAGCGCGAGGTTGCCGATCAGTCCGTCCGCCACTTTGCCGAGGTCGGCCGGCAGACCGCCACGCGCCACGAGGCCGACAAAGAGGATAGCCATCCCGACGACCGGCCCCGGAACCGCCAGACCGGCGAGGCGCACGAGGAGTTCGCCAGCGAGCTGGCAGCCGAGAATGAGGGTGAGGTATCCGATCACCCGCCCCTCCCGCGCTCCAGGCCGGGGTGCCGGTCAGCCATTGACGTCGACCACCACCCGGCCCCGCACCTTGCCCTTGAGGATGTCCTTGCCGAGGCGCGGCAGGTCGGCGAGCGTTGCCGGCTCGACCATCGCTTCGAGCTTGTCCATCGGCAAGTCGCTGGCGATGCGCTGCCAAGCCGCGATCCTGTCGCCATGGGGCCGCATGACGCTGTCGATGCCGAGCAAGTTGACGCCGCGCAGCAGGAACGGCACGACCGTCGTCTCGAGCTTGGCGCCCCCGGCGAGCCCGACCGCGGCGATGCTCGCACCATATTTCATCTGCGGCAGCACGGTGGCCAGCATGGCGCCGCCGACCGCGTCGATGCAACCCGACCACGTCTCCTTGTCGAGCGGCCGGCCGGACGGTGTCGCCACTTCCTCGCGTGGCACGATCCGGGTCGCCCCGAGCCCTTTCAGGTAATCGGCTGCTTCCGGCCGTCCGGTCACCGCCGCGACCTCGTGGCCGAGCTTGGCGAGAATGGCCGTTGCGACCGAGCCGACGCCGCCCGCCGCCCCCGTCACCAGGACCGGGCCGCTGCCGGCTCGCAGTCCGTGCGCCTCGAGCGCCATCACCGCGAGCATCGACGTGAAGCCCGCCGTACCGACCGCCATCGCCTGGCGCGTCGTGAGCCCGGCCGGTAGTTTGACGAGCCAGTCGGCCTTCACCTTTGCTTTCTGCGCATAGCCGCCCCACCAGGCCTCTCCGACCCGCCAGCCGGTCAGCACGACTTTGTCGCCCGGCTTGTAGCGCGCGTCCGATGAGGCCGTGACCGTACCCGCGAAATCGATGCCGGGCACGTGCGGGAAGTTGCGCACGAGCCCGCCCTGACCGTGGATGCAGAGCCCGTCCTTGTAGTTGAGCGTGGAATACTCGACCGCGACGGTGACATCGCCGTCCGCCGGCAACCGGCTTTCGTCGAGGTCGCGAACGCTTTGGCTGATGGAACCGTCTTCTGCTTTTTCGACCAGCAGTGCCTTGAACATCGGTCTCTCCCTTGGCTTTGCGCTCCGGTTCTAGCAGACGGGGGCCTCAGCGAAAGTCGGACCTGCGCGGATTCAAGCGCCAATTCGTTCGATCATGGCATTGAGCGCGACGTTGACCGGCGTCGACCAGTTGGCGGCCCGGGAGGATACGAGATTGGCCTCGCTGCGCAGGATGACGCCGTCCTCGAGCACCTTGAGCGCATTGGCTGCCAGCGTCGCGCCCGTCGAGGTGATGTCGATCACGATCTCCGCGCTCCCGGCCGCCGGCGTGCCTTCCGTTGCCCCGAGGCTCTCGACGAGCCGGTAGTTGGTCACCGCGTGGTCGGTGAAGAAGCGGCGTGCGAGGTTGAGATACTTGGTGGCGACGCGCATGCGCCGGCCGTGCATGGCCTGAAAGGCGAGTCCGACGCGCTGGAGATCGGAAACACTCACGACGTCGATCCAGAAGGCCGGCACCGCGACCACCACGTCCGCGTGCCCGAAGCCGAGCGGGCGCAGGAAGTCGACGCGGCCCTCCGGCTCGGCGATCTGCTCGCGAATGAGGTCCTCGCCCGTGACCCCGACGTGGATCCGCCCACGCTTGAGCATCGAGGCGATCTCGCTCGCCGAGAGGAAGCGCACGACCACGTTATCGAGGCCGGGCATGCTGCCGAGGTACCCGCGCTCGTTGCCGTTCTTCGTGATCGCGAGCCCCGCGGCTTCGAAGAGCGCGAGCGTGCGCTCCATCAGCCGTCCCTTGGAGGGCACGCCGAGCACCAACGGGTCGTCCATCAGAGGCCCTCCGAGATGGCGTAGAGCAGGCGCTCGGTATGGATGGCCAGCCCGACTCCCGGCACCTCGGCCGGTGCTCCGATATCGCCGAGGAGGCTGTCGTAGCGCCCGCCCCCGGCCAGATGACCGCGCGCGCCGAATAGCGCCACCTCGACCTGGAAAACGAAGCCCGTGTAGTATTCGAGATCTCGCCCGAACTGCGCCGAGAACTCGGTTTCCGACCAATCGATGCCTGTCTTGGCGAGCCGATCGAGCCGCTGCATGTAGCCCTCGATGGCGGCTTCGAGATCGATGTGCCGCTCCCGTGTCAGGTCCTTGAGGCGTGCGCCGGCCACGCGCGGCGGCCCCTTCACCCCGAGGCAGTCGTCGATGAGCGCGATGACCGGGGCGCCGAGCGGCTTTTCGCCGAGGTCCGCCGCCAGCTCCGCGAGATTTGCCGCCACCTCGGCGACCGTGCGGTTGCCGACGATCTCGATGCCTTGGCCGGCCAGAAAGGCCGCGACGGACGCCTCGTTGGCCTCCTGGTCGTCGGGGGTCAGCCGGGCGAGGAGATCGCCGGTCCCGTCGGGAACTGGCCAGGGGGCCTGCCCGCCGAGCCGCATCAGTTCGCTGCGGAACGCTTCCTGGCGCCAGAAGCTCGCGGCGAGACGCCTGCGCCAGCGCTCCGGCATCTCGATGGCGTCCAGCAGCGCGCGCATGATGCCGAGATCGCCGAGCCGCACGCGGAACGCCTTGAGGCCCGCCTTGCCGAGCGCTTCGAGCGCGAGGGCGAAAACTTCGACCTCGGCCTTCACCTTCGCCGTGTCCCCGAAGGATTCGATCCCAGCCTGGCGGAACTCGCGCGGATGCGATTCCGTGACGCCCCCCGGCTGGAAGCGGAAGGCGGGTCCGTTGTAGCAATACTTCGCCTTGCGATCCGCCGCCGGATGACGCTCGAGATAGAGCCGGCAGGTCGGCACGGTTATGTCGGGTCTGAGGCAGAGTTCCTCGCCGTCCGGGTCGGTGAAGACGTACGTGCGCCCGCGCAGCGCCTCCCCGATCACGTCGAGGAAGACGTCGGCCGGTTGGATGATGGCCGGCGCCACGTGCTCGAACCCGGCCCCCTTGAACACCTGCATGAGCACGCTGGCCTGTGCTTCGAGGGCATCGAAGCTTCGCGCTGTCTCGGCAACCATCGGTTCGCCCCGTCGACTATCGGCGTCAGCGCTTGTTGCGCTCGACGACCTCGCGGACCGCCGCGACCGTCTCCGTCTCGGACACCGAAAACTGCGCCGGCCGCCCCTCGCGCCATTCTTTGGCGTCGGTGATCGACTTGGCGGCCTCGGCTCCGGCGACGAGGTCCTTGATCTGCACTTGCCCCTGCGCCCGCTCGTCCGATCCCTGGATGACGACACAGGGCGCCCCGCGCCGGTCGGCGTATTTCATCTGCGCCTTCATGCCCGAGGTTCCGAGATACATCTCGGCGCGGATGCCCGCCGCGCGCAGCGCTTGCGTCATGCGCTGGTAGGCCGCGATCTCGCCCTTGTCCATGACCAGCACCACGACCGGGCCCTGGCCCGCCGTCTCGGCCCGCCCGAGTGAGGCGAGCGCCGCCTGGAGGCGCGAAACGCCGATCGAAAAGCCCGTCGCCGGCACCCGCTCGCCGGTGAAGCGCGCAACGAGATCATCGTAGCGCCCGCCGCCGCCGACCGAGCCGAAGCGCACGGTCTCGCCGTCCTCGTTCTTGATCTCGAAGGTCAATTCCGCCTCGAAGACAGGCCCCGTGTAGTATTCGAGGCCACGCACGACGGAGGGATCGATCACGATGCGCCCGTCGTCGTAACCGCCCGCCGCCGTCAGCTCGGCCAGTGTCTCGAGTTCGGCGAGGCCGTCAGCCGTGCCGTCGCCGCCCGCGAGGCTCTCGCGCATCGCGGCGAGCGTTGTTCTGTTGCTGGAACCGCCCGCGACGAGAAAGGCGATGATCCGCTCGCCCGAGGCCGGATCGAGTCCGGCCCCCTTCGTGAAGTCGCCGGATTCGTCCTTGCGCCCGGCCCCGAGCAGCAGCCGCACCCCCTCCGGGCCGAACTTGTCGAACTTGTCCATGGCCCGTAGCACGATCAGCCGCCGGTCCGCGTCCTTATCCGATCGCGTGTCGATGCCGGCCAATTCGAGGATACCGTCGAGCACTTTGCGACTGTTGACCCGCACCCGGTATTGACCGCGCGCGACGCCGAGCGCCTCCAGCGTATCGGCCGCCAGCATGCAAATCTCAGCGTCCGCGGCGATGTTGTCGGTGCCGACCGTGTCGGCGTCGAACTGCATGAACTGGCGATAGCGCCCCGGCCCCGGCTTCTCGTTGCGCCAGACCGGCCCGAAGGCATAGCGCCGGAATGGCTTCGGCAGGTTGCGCGCGTTCTCCGCCACGTAGCGCGCGAGCGGCGCCGTCAGATCGTAGCGCAGGCTCATCCACTGCTCGTCCTCGTCCTGGAACGAGAAGACGCCCGCGTTCGGCCGGTCCTGGTCGGGCAGGAACTTGCCGAGCGCGTCCGTGTACTCGAGCGCCGGCGTCTCCAGCGGCTCGAAGCCATAGCGCTCGTAGACCTCGCGGATGCGCGCCAGCATCTCGTTGAGGCCGCGCAGCTCTTCGGGGCCGATGTCGCGGAAACCCCGGGCAAGGCGTGCCCCGGGTCGGTTTTGCTGGTTCATGGCTGCCTCGAGCCGTGGTTGAGGGGGGTGAGGGCTCGCGGCCTCTCTAGCGGCTGGCACACGGGGCGGCAAGCGTGCGCGCCCCCTCCATTCGAGGCAGCCGCGCCTTTCGAGGGGCCCAGAGAAATCGCAGGATCGTCAAATCAAGGTCGGAAAGTTACTGTAGCCCGATCATCATTGTTGTGTCGCGGCGGGGCGCTCAATAGGATCGCATCTGCCGGATTCGCCTTCAGAGCGGTCACCATGTCGCACGCCTCCAGTCGTTTCGAGATTACGGATCGTGTGATCGACTTCGGATCGCACATCGTCAACCTGTCCCAGGTCACCTCGGTTCGGGTGCGTCGCCGCTCGATACCGGGCATGATCGTCGGTCTGCTCCTTCTGCTCGCCGGTCTGGGGCTGCTGGGGCTTGCGGTCTATTCGAGTGTCGACGCTTTCGTTTTCGGTGGCCCGATGAACCTCTTGGGCCTGCTTGCGGCGGTGCCGGGGCTCGCGCTCGCGCTGATCGGGCGCTACCTGCTGTTCGAATTGCGCAGTGCCGTCATCGTGGCCGCCTCGGATGGCGCCAAGGTCGCGATACCGGCGGCGCGTGAGGAATTGCTCGTCGCCGTCTTCCAGCACATCAAGCAGGCCATCGCGACCGAGAACGCGGTCCCGTCCATTCGCATCGATCTCTCGCGCGGCAGTATCGATACCGTTCCGGCACTGCCGGCCGGCCGCGCTGGCGAGGCTCAGATCATCGCGCCGCACGACGAGCGCCAGGGCCAAACCGCGCGCGGCAAACCGGCGCAGGGGCACCACCACGAGCATGGCCAGGACGCGCGCTTCGAGCCCGACATGGTCGGCGACGGTGGCCACCTGCGCCAGGCTCAGGCTGGCGCGTCCACGGCTGCTTATGTGAACGGTGGCGCCGAGCATGGCCGCGCTGCCGGCCATGGCGGCACGGCCGCTGGCGGGCGCGCCATGCAGCGCGCCGAACCGTCGACGACCCAGCCCCAGCACCACAATGTGCACGACCGCGGCCATGTCGGGGTCTCCATGCCGACCACCCGGGCCAACGCCCGTCCCGAGCAGCGCACGGTCGCCCAGATCGACGACATCCTGGTCCTGATGGACGAGGCCAAGGTTCCCTATCAGGACGACCTCGAGCGCATGCTGTTTCGCGTCCGCTCGCACCTGACCGGCGAAGGCGCCTCCCGCGAGGAGGCGGTGAACAACTGGGTCGCCTTCGCGGAGTACGCGCGCGACTATCTTTCCGGCGTCGAAGGCCTGATCCCGCTGATCGACCAGGTGCACGCCTCCTCGGTCCTGCGCCAGGCCTGAGACCCGGCCCCCGAATTCTCCGGGGCCGGGCGCCGGTATTTCGGCTATGAGCCGGGCGCTGCAGCCAGCCCGGCGTCTGCTTCCGAGGCGCCGGCGACCCAGATCACACGATCGTGTCTGACCACTCCATTCGGTTCTCGTGAACCGTTGGAGAGGACCATGACTGCTCGTCGCGCCACCGCAATAGTCGCCCTGACAGGTCTCGGCACGGTTGTCGCGTCCACCGGGGTGCTCGCCCACGAGGCATGGCTGCTGACGCCCGAGGAAATGATCGAGCTGTCCCGCGCACCATTGCCGACTCTCTTTTCCGCCCCGTTCCCCGCCTTTTTCATCGTCGTCGCGCTGGCCAGCATCGCCGCTGCCGCCGTCGTTCTCGAAACGCAATGGGCAACGATCGAGCAACGGCTCCTGGCGCCGATCGCAACCGCCGCCGCCGAGTGGGCGCCATTCATCCTGCGCCTCGGCCTCGCCATCATGCTGCTCACCGCCGGTCTCGCGCTCCTGCCCGCCCACGGCACGGCCATCGCCGAGGCGCCGACCCTCTTCGTGCCGGACATGCAGCTCCGTCTGCTCGATGGCTACTGGATCGTGCTCGCCCCCTTGCAGGTCCTGATCGGGCTCGGGCTCGCCTCGGGCTTTGCCACGCGCCTGATGGCCGCGCTTGTGATCGCGCTTTCGCTGCTCGGCCTGCTGCTCTTCGGCACGCCGTTCGTCAGCTATCTGCCGCACTTCGTTGCCCCGGCCGCTCTCATCCTGGTGGTCGGTTCGGGCCGGCTCGCGCTACTGCCGAGCGCGCCCGTGCGCCCGGCCTGGGTCGTCGACCTCGTTCACCGCCTGGCACTCGCGGCGACCGGTCTCGGCTTCGTCTGGCTGGCGCTCAGCTACAAGTTCCAGTCGCCGCAACTGCTGATGGCGATTCTGCGCTCGGGTGAGGTTCCGACCTTCGGCATGCCGCTCGACCTGGCCGCTCTCGTCATGGGTTCGGTCGAGTTGATCGCGGGTCTCGTCCTGGCCACGGGCCTCCTCGTTCGCCCCGTCTCGCTGGTCCTGGTCGGCGCCTTCACGTTCTTTGCGATCTCGCTCGGCGAATCCCCGCTGCTGCACGCCAACCTCTATGCCACGGCCTTCGTCTTCGCACTGGTCGGTCGCGGCTGGCCGCTCGCCGCGCCGCTGACCGCAGACCGCCAGTCCCGCGCATCGGTGTCGAACGGGCCCCTGGCACCGGCTGACGGCCGGGCCCGCGGTCCCTACGTGATCGGCACGCTCTCGCGCGGCATCTGAAGCTTTCGGGAAGGAGGAGCAGCCATGATCGAGCAGTCCGTGCAACTGGGCCTGCGGACACGCATCGCGCTCGCGGTTGCCGTCTTCGTGGTCTCGCTCGCGACCGTCGCCGGAGCACTCGCGACATTGGACGGCAAGCCCTCCCGGATCCTCTTCCAGCCGGTGCCGGCGGACGTCCCGGCCCCCGTGATCACCGCCGCGAGCGCCGAGCGCGAGGTCGACGGCAGCTGGACACTTCGCCTCGACGTCACGAACTTCGGGTTCCTGGCGATCTGCCGGCCGGCCGAGGAAGGACGCGTCGTCGGCCATGCCCATGTCTACAGCCGGGGCCGCAAGATCGCGACGGCTTTCGCCCCGATCATCTCCCTCGGCCGCCTGGCGCAGGGCCGCCACCGCCTGCTGGTGACGCTCCAGGCCACCGACCACCGTGCCTTCGTTACCAACGACGGCATGATCACCGCCGAGATCGAGGTCGACGTGCCGGCGTGACACCGTGGTGCGCCAGCGGTTGGTGGCTGTTCCACCCCTGCAAGACCGCGCCTGTTCAGGCGTCCGCCAGCTCGCGCTGCTTCTGCGCCAGCAATTTGCGCTGGTAGCGCCCCTGCACGATGTCGATCGCCACCAGCACGAAGATCGTGAAGTAGAACGTCGATTTGGCCATCGGCTCGATGGGATATCCGAAGAACTCGAGATGCCCGAGGTGACCGCCTTCCGAGAGCAGCATGATGCCGACGATGAAGAGGATGAAGAGCCCGAGGACCTCGTACATCCTGTTGCGCTTGAGGAATTCCGAAACGGTGTCGGCGAGATAGATCATCATCGCGCCGGAGATCACCACGGCCGTGGCCATCAGCCAGAAGTTCTTCGTCAGCGCCATCGCCGAGAGGATCGAGTCGAACGAGAAGATGAGGTTCATCGAGACGATCCAGAAGATCGCTCCGGGCACCGACCGCCGCGCCTTGCCATTGGTCTTGTCGATTTCCTCGACGGACAGCATGTGCGCGATTTCCTTGAAGGCGGTGTAGATGATGAAGACGCCCCCCGCGAGCACGATGAGGGCGTGGACCGTCAGCTCACCCTCGATGAAACCTGGCCAGGCGATGTGGGCGATCGGCGCCTGGAAGCTCGCGATGGCCGCCATGAGCACGAAGAGAAGGACGATCCGCAGCGCAATGGCGAGCGCGATGCCGACGCGCCTCACGTAGGCTTGGCGATCGACCGCCACGCGCTTCGATTCGATCGAAATATAGAGCAGGTTGTCGAAGCCGAGGACGGCCTGCAGCATCACCAGCATGGCGAGCGTGAATAGGTTCTCGATCGTGAACAGGTCGGCCAAGGTCGTCCCCCCTTCAATGGCATTTGCATGGATCGAGCGGCTCGCGTTGGTTGCGATGGCGCTTCGACGAGTTCGATGGATGCGGGCCGTTCGCGCGATCGCGCCGACGACGGACACCGCGTGCAGATTTCCCCCGAAACGTCTTTGCACCCGTTCGCCGGGCGAGGACAACATCGAATCTGGCGTACACACCCTTTTGCGCCGCACGGATCGATCTTGATGCAAAGCGCACCGACGCCCAGATCACCGCGATGACCAGCGCCGACGAGACCCTGCTGCGACTCTCCCCCAAGGCTTTCGCCGACGAGGCCGACCGTGCCTTCGCGGCCTTGCCCGAGCCATTTCGTGGGCTGGCCGCCGAGGTCGTCCTGCAGGTTGCCGAATGGCCGGACCGCGAGACGCTCGATGCCCTCGGGTTGGTCTCGCGCCACGACTTGCTTGGCCTCTACCATGGCATCAGCCGCGATCGGCGCAGCGTGGCCGCGAGTGGCGATCTGCCGGACGTCGTCTTCCTCTATCGTCAGCCGATCCTCGATTTCGCTTGGCACGAGGGCGAGTCCGTCGCCGCGGTCATCAACCACGTGCTGGTGCACGAGATCGGCCACCACTTCGGTCTCTCCGACGACGACATGGAGGCCATCGAGGAGGCGGACGAGCCCGGCCCATGAGCGGGGCATCGCACGAAGGCGTCACGCCGGGGCGGCACCGAGGCTTGCCCTATTGTGATTGTTAACGCTCATCGTGTAAGCATACGCCATGGACAGAGACCTTGCTGGATACGCGACGAGGCGAATTAGCGGCCCGGCTGCCTGAGGGCACCGGGAATGCCGCCGTCGTTTTTGTCCAGCTCGAGGTTGTTCGATGTCCGCATATTCGCTCCCCGGCGCTGCCGGGACAGAGCCCGTCCGCGATCGTGTTCGCGCGCTCTTTCATGTCACCGCCACTGCCGAACCCGGCACCTTGCCTCGTCTCGTCGAGCCCTTCGCCAAGATGGGGCTGGTGCCGACACGCCTGCATGCCTCGCGCGAGGATGGCGATGGCAGCTGGCAGTCCATCGATATGCGGATCGTCGGGGTGTCGCGCCACGAAGCCGAGCTGGTCGAGGCCATGCTGCGCCGCGTCGTCGGCGTCCGCCAGCTGATCGTGGTCACCGAGGACGCCTGAGGCCGTGGGTTGCGACCGGCCGGCGAGCGCGGGCAGGCGCCGTGTTCCCGTTGAATGCCCGTCGATGGCCGCACCATCGACACGCGTTCGCCAGGAACGGGCAACACAACGAAGATCGCCATGACGCCATAGTCCCTTTGCCGATCGAGGTCGCATGGGGCTATGGTGCAAGCGCCCGTTCCGCCGAATCGCTGGTTGCCCGATGACCAAACCTAGCTCGACGATCGTCCCAACGACGCCAGCGCGTTCGAGGCAGCGCGTGCTCGCCCTGGCCCTCGCGGGACTTCTGGCGGTGTGCCTCGGGCTCGGCCGGCCAGCCGTCGCCGAGGGGCCGACCGTCGAGGAATACCTCGCCCACGTCGGCGAGGAGGCCAGCGTCATCGCCTACGGCCAGGTCCGGATCGACGGCAAGCGCATGATCTGCGGTCGTCGGCCGACGGTGATCGACCCGACCCTCGACGACTACGCCGCCGCCTATCCGACGTTCCTCATCCTCAATCCGAAACGGATGGAAGGTTTGCCGACGGCGGTCAAACTCTGGATTTTCAGTCACGAATGCGGTCATCAGTTCCGCGGCCCGGACGAGGAGAGGGCCGATTGTTTCGCGGTCCAACGCGGTCGTCGTCAGGGCTGGCTCGACGAGACGGGGCTTGCTCAGATCTGCAGCTTCATCAAGCCGTCCGCAGGCTCGTCCATGCACTGGTCCGGTCCCAAGCGCTGCGAGATCATGCGCGCCTGCTTCGCCGATCCGACGATCCACTGACGCTGGCCAGCCCGCTGGCGCGGGTTGTCAACGCCGTGCGCGGAGCGGCTAAACTGGCGCAATGCCGGTCACCGACATCGCCACCCGCCTCGTTTCCCTTGCCGACAGCCTTCGGGGCTGGCTCGAGGCCCTCGCACGCATGGACGTCGAGCGCCGATTGCGCCTCGCGCGCTATTGCGACGGGATTGCCGACACCCTGGCGCGGGCCGGTGAAGCGCTCTCCAGCGGCTCGACCCGGCCGGCGCGCGCGATGCGTTCGGCGCGTCGCTCCCTCGAGCACGAACTCGGTCGCCTCGCCGGTCATGGCGAGGATGTCGCGCGCCTGATGCGCGGCCAGCTTGACGCGGCCAAGCTCGCCGTCCTTAAAAGGCGGGCAAAGTCGCTCATCGAGCTGACACGATCGCCGGACGCCCTCAGGGCGGACCCGCGCGGGATGGTCAGACTGCAGGAGGCGGAGGGCTATTTTCGCTCGCTCGCCGACCGCCTTCGGACCTGAGGCTCGGGGTGACGCGCGCAGGCCGCCGGCTCCGTCCGCTCGACGGGCCGCCTCGGGGAGAAGCCGAATGCAGAAGTTCACGACGTTGACAGGCGTTGCCGCCCCGCTCGAGATGATCAACGTCGACACCGACATGATCATCCCCAAGCAGTATCTGAAGACCATCAAGCGCACCGGCCTCGGCGGCGCCCTTTTTTCCGAGATGCGCTATGATGCCGATGGCGCCGAGGTCGCGGGTTTCGTGCTGAACCAGCCGGCCTATCGCAAGGCCGAAATCCTGGTGACGGGCGAGAACTTCGGCTGCGGCTCCAGTCGCGAGCACGCCCCCTGGGCGCTCCTCGACTTCGGCATCCGCTGCATCATCGCGCCCTCGTTCGCCGACATCTTCTTCAACAACTGCTTCAAGAACGGCATCCTGCCGATCAAGCTGCCGCAATCCGACGTCGACAAGCTGATGGACGATGCCCGGCGCGGTGCCAATGCGACCATCACGGTGGACCTCGAGGCCCAGGAAATTCGCGGACCCGACGGCGGCATTATCCGCTTCGACGTCGATCCCTTCCGCAAGCATTGCCTTCTCAACGGCCTGGACGACATCGGTCTCACCCTTCAGAAGGCCGATCGCATCGCCAGCTTCGAGGAAAAGGCCCGCCTTGCGCGGCCGTGGGCCTGAGCCGGGAGGTTCCGGACCGCGAACTGTCGGCCAAGTGATCTCCCGGCCTCGGCGGCCAGCGCTTTTCGCCTTGCCCGCTGACGGCCGCATCGCTATAGACCTCGTTCTCGTCGGGCCGTGGGTCCGGCGGCTCCGCCGTGGCGCCCGATTGCGCGGCATGGCGATTTCCCGAGGCGCCGCTTGGTCGGCTGCCGCAAGCGTCGGAGTGTAGCGCAGCCTGGTAGCGCACCTCGTTCGGGACGAGGGGGTCGCAGGTTCAAATCCTGCCACTCCGACCAATTTTTCAATGAGTTGGACCGCCGACGGCGGGATCGTGGAAACGAGTGCAGTGCGGTTCGCCCCGGCCGCTCGGCAAACGCTTTCGGGCCGGACGTTGCCCGGCCAGCCCTTGGCGTTTCAGCGCTTTTCTATCCGTTTCGGGCGTGCCTCGCGCGACCGTTCAGTGCGAGCCGCTGGTGGAGCCGCGACGCGCGCGCACACACTTACCGGTGGAGTTCGAGCGAACGTAACCCTGCTTGCATCCGCTCGCGGTGTTGCCAGCGGTCTGGGCGCCGGCGTTCGATGCCGGCGAGGAACCCGCCGCCAGATTGCTCGACGTGCCGCCCGGCACGCTCGTCGTCGTTCCAGATGCTGCGCTCTCTGCCTTGACGGAATGCGTTCCAAAGAACGCAGTCGCTCCGGCGACGACGAGTGTGAGGCCGCAGACGGCCACGATGAGTGAACGAGCCAGCATGGCGTGCTCCCGATCCGATTGACGATCCAATACGTCACCTCGATAGAGCACTCGAAACCGCGCCGCGAACCAAGCCTGCGCGATCGTTTCGTGAATTCGCGTGAACAGGTGCCAGGACATTGCTTGGCGACTGGCGGTCA
This sequence comes from Hyphomicrobiales bacterium, assembly GCA_016125495.1. Lineage (NCBI taxonomy): Bacteria > Pseudomonadati > Pseudomonadota > Alphaproteobacteria > Hyphomicrobiales > Hyphomicrobiales bacterium. The sequence goes on from WGLQ01000004.1 coordinate 189,888, forward strand.
TTGCGCGCTCGCGGTATCGAGACCAGCAACGAAACAGGAGCTTGCCCGAGAATGGCGACGAACCCCCAACTGCCGCTCGATCGCGAGATGATCGTCGAATACGGCACTGCCGAAGAGCTGGCTCCAGCCGTGTTGCGCCTCGTTGCGGCCAACCCAGGTCCGATGACCTTCAAGGGGACGAATTCGTATCTCATCGGCCGCGAGAGCCTCGCCCTCGTCGATCCCGGTCCGGACGACGCGGCCCACGTCGAGGCGATCGTGCGTGCCGCCGCCGGGCGCCCGATCACGCACATCCTGGTTACGCATACGCACCGCGATCACATCGGCGGCCTCGAGCGCCTTCAGCACCTCACCGGTGCGCCGTCTTTGGCGATCGCCCCTTCGGTTTATGGTGCCGCGGACGCCGTGGTGACCTCGACCGGCCAGGCGCCCGCCGCCGGCGCTGGCGAACCGGCCGCCTCGGAAAAATCGATCCGTGAGGCGGCGCTCACGAGCTTCGTGCCGGACATCGGCCTTCGCGACGGCGAGCGTGTCGAGGCAGGCGATTGCGCGATCGAGGTGGTCCATACCCCCGGGCACACACCCGACCATGTCGCCTTCCGACTGCTGGAGGGGGGCATTCTTTTCACGGGCGACCACGTGATGGGCTGGAACACGACCGTGGTCATCCCGCCGGAAGGCCGCATGGCGCACTACATGGACTCGCTGGAGCGCCTCTACGCCGCCGACGCGGATCGCCTTTATCTCCCCGGGCACGGTGACGTCGTCCGCCAGCCCCGCCGGCTGGTCAAGGCCTTCCTGATGCATCGCAGGATGCGTGAAGCCGCCATTCTCGATGTGCTGGCAGAGGGGCCGGCGACTATCGATTCCGTGACTGCGCGTGTCCACCAAGGCCTGGCTGAAAACTTGATGGCGGCGGCGCGGCTGCAGGTTGAGGCGCAGCTGGAGTGGCTTTCGGAGCGGGGGCTGGCCGTCGAACTTCGGGTGCGCGGACAACCCTCGTCTTTTTCGGTGCCGCCGCGGCCGGCGTAGGCCGGGGCTGCGGCTTGGGCCGGGCTTGCTCGGCAGGTCTCGGAGTTGGCTTGGCTCTCGCGGCGGGCCGCGACTTGTCGATTGGTGCCGTCGCGCGAACGGGCAGCTCCGGCGTGCGCGAGCCGCGCTGCCGCGAGCCGAGGGGCGGCGAGGTCCGAGACGGCGGGAGCACCGTTGCGGCCTCGTCTTCGGTGATCTCGGCCGAATGCGCGACGAACGCGGAGGTCGTCGGGCTGAGCAGCGCGGTCGAACCGCTGCCGGTGTCGAGCCGGGCATTGAGCTGCTTGAGGAGCTCACGAACGCGAATGGCGTTGCGCCCGAAATCGTGTGAGCCGAACCGCGAGGCCGAGCGCACGTCGATCCGCGACCCTTCCTCGAGCGTGGTGACCCGCACGATGAGATCGTCGTCGAAGCCGAGAACCATCGTCTTGTCGACCGCTTCGATCACGCCGGCCCTTTCGTCGCCCGCGGGCGCGACCGCCGTGATGATCCTCAGCCCGCGCTTTTCCATGACATTGCGGGTGATTTCGAAGGCCTCGACGGCGGGCCGCAGCACTTTGATGGGCCGGATGTCGGGATAGGCTTCGGTCTGCAACTCGGCGATGTCGGAGCCACCATAGGTCGCGGGATTCGCCATCTTCGGGCGCGCGGCGAGCCGCACGAACTCGGGCGGCGTGGTGACGTCCGTCGTGATGTCGTTGATCTCCGGCAGCGCATAGTAGGCCGGCAAGACGGCTGCCGGCCAGGCGAGGAGCCCGATGCCGAGGAGCATCGCGAACACCGCCTGCGTGAGGCCGCCCATGCCCTCGCGCCAGATTCGCACGAAACTGACGAAGGCCATCAGCATGCCGAGCGCCGCGATCGCGAAGGCCAGCGCCGCGATGTTCAAGGCCACGGGCGTTGCGAGACCAGCGAACCGATGTAGCGCGATGGCAACTATGAGTAGTTGCACAGCAAAGAACGCCAGGCGCGCGGCCCAGTCGGCAAAAGAGCAGCGTTGCGTTCCAGTGAGCAGCATCGATTGGCTCGGATTGACTTGTATCTGCGGGGTCAGCTCTATCGAGTTGCAGGCGGCAAGACCCAGCATCTCACCAGCAACGAATCGATTTCTAACACATGGGCACAAATGAGTTTAGTGGTGTGGCCCGCTTATCGAGATGATGTGGCCTTGCTGCAAGATCAATTGCTTTGAAATTTGGCCGTCGGACGACTAACGATTGTGTCCAGGACAAGTTGCAGGATGACGAGGCCATGACCAACCCCAAACTCTCGAATGCCGACGTACGGGACATCGAGACGCTCATCCATCCCTACACCAATCTCGCGACGCACCGCGAGACCGGGCCGACCGTCCTCGACCGCGGGGAGGGTGTCTACGTTTACGACGACAAGGGGCGCAAGTACATCGAAGGGCTGGCCGGTCTCTGGTGCACCGCACTCGGCTACGGCAACGCCGAGTTGATCGAAGCCGCGCGCGAGCAGATGTCGAAGCTCGCCTACACCCACATCTTCGGCGGCAAGAGCCACGAGCCGGCGATCGCGGTTGCCGAGAAGCTCAAGGAGATTTCGCCCGCGCCGGCCTCCAAGGTACTTTTTTCGTCGTCCGGCTCGGAGGCCAACGACACACAGATCAAGTTGCTCTGGTATTACAACAATGCGCGGGGCAAGCCGGCCAAGAAGAAGATCATCTCGCGCGAGCGCGGCTACCACGGTGTCACGGTCGCCGCCGCCAGCTTGACCGGTCTCGGTCCGGTGCACATGGACTTCGACCTGCCGATGGCCCGTGTCCACCACACGCGCTGCCCGCATCATTATCGTCAGGCCGAGGCGGGCGAGAGCGAGGAGGCTTTCGCGAGCCGCTGCGCCGCTGAACTCGAGGCCCTCATCGAGCGCGAGGGGCCCGAGACCGTCGCCGCCTTCATCGCCGAGCCGGTGATGGGCGCGGGTGGCGTCGTGGTGCCGCCGGCGACCTACTTCGAGAAGGTCCAGGCAGTGCTCGCCAAGCACGACATCATGATGATCGCCGACGAGGTGATCTGCGGTTTCGGGCGCACCGGCAACATGTTCGGTTCCGAGACATTCGGCATAAAGCCTGACACCATCACAGTCGCCAAGGCGCTGACCTCCGCCTACGTCCCGCTCGGCGCCGTGACCATTTCCGAGCCGGTGTATCAGGCCATGCTCGATGAAAGTCGCAAGATCGGAACGTTCGGCCACGGCTACACCTACGCCGGCCACCCGGTCGGCTGCGCTGTGGCGCTCAAGACGCTCGAAATCTACGAGCGCGACAACATCGTCGGCCACGTCAAGGACGTCGCCAAGACCTTCCAGAAGCGCCTGCGGGCGCTCGCCGACCATCCGCTTGTCGGCGAGGCGCGCGGCGTCGGGCTGATCGGCGCGGTCGAACTCGTTGCCGACAAGAAGGCGAAGACCGCCTTCGATCCCAAGAAGGGCGTCGGCGGCAAGGCGGTTGCCATGTGCCAGCAGGAGGGCGTCATCCTGCGGGCCCTCATCGGCGATGCGCTGGCCTTCTGCCCGCCGCTGATCATCACACACGCCCAGATCGATGAGATGTTCGACAGTGTCGAGCGCGGCCTCGACAAGGTCCTCGACTGGGCCAAGGGCGAAAGGCTGCTCGCTGCCTGACGGGGGACCGCGACGGCGAGCCCTATTGCCTGCCCACCACACCCCAACACATCGGCCGGGCAATCCGGCCGATGCCGTTGTCGCCGGCCGTCAGCGCACCAGCACTTCGTAGTCTCGAACCGTGTGTTCGCGGCCGCCCCAGCCGATGTTGCACCCGCCGAATTGCGCGCGGACCTTGCCGGCATGGATGCCGCCATTGAAGAAGGCGCGGCACACGTAGAGCGGCTCGCCATCCTGTTCGTTACCGCCCTGCACCGCGTGCCGGGGCACATGGCCGCCCGCTGTCGGCCACCAACTGAACCCTGCGCCGGTCAGCACCCAGTATTGCGCGACCGTGTGTTCGCGGCCGCCCCAGCCGATGTTGCACCCGCCGAACTGCGCGCGGACCTTGCCGGCGTGGATTCCGCCGTTGAATTTCGCCGAGCAGACGAAGAGCCGCTCGCCGTTCGCCTCCCAGCCACCGACCACCGCCTCGGCGGTGGCATGCCCGCCGCTTGCCGGGGTCCAACCGTCAGCGGCCCCGGCCGTACCCGCTATGAGCGACACGATCGCGATGAGGCCCGCGGCCGATGCGGCCCGAAGGCCGTGACGGTCTTGCTTCGGCATATTCGTCTCCTCTTCGCTCGGGTTCGGCATCGGACATCGTATGTCGCTCCGGCCACCCGGTTCGGCAGGGCCGGTGCTTTCGGCTCCGCCGCGACTCGTATAGCCTTTCCGACGATCCAAGCGGCATCCCCAAGTTACGGGAAGGCATCACCGGTCGCGCGTTCGCCATTGCCGCCTCGTCCTTGCGGCACGGACACGAAGGGGGTGGGCCGAGCGGTGCAAGAGCATCTGGCGCGACAACGCTATCCGACACGCCTCGGGTGGATCGCGGATCCGCAGCCGGGTCGTTGTCGGTTGGTCCTGCCCCGTCTCCTCCTCGCGTTCATGGCGCTCGCGCTCGCAATGACCATGCCCCTACCAGGCTCGCGCGCCGAGGATCGCCCCCGACTGCGTATCGCCTCCTGGCATCTCGGTGGGCTCGCTCTCTCGATGCCCGACGGCACCGGCGGCCGAATGGCAAGACCGCAGGAGGATTTCGAACGTCTGGCGCAGGTTGCCGGCAAGCTCGACGCCGATGTCGTTGCATTGCAGGGCGTCTCCAACCTTCAGGCCCTGCGCCGGCTCTTTCCCGCGCGCACCCATCACGTCGTCTTCTCGCGCCAGGCGATCACCGACGTGCGCTCGTCGGGTGGTGCCGAAAGCGCGATCGGTGCGGACGACCTCGGTTACACGGCCATCGCCGTCCGGCGTTCCGAATTGATCCGGGCGATGCGCCAGCAGCACCTTCCCGAATTCGTCGATCAGGGCGCGGTGCGGGCCGGGCTGCGACCGCGCGCTGCGACCGCGCTCGAGGTGCGTTTTGCCGGTGAGACGGTGTGGGTTCTCTCGGCCGATCTCCTCGAAGGGTGCGAGCCGACGGTGTCCCCGACGGCGCCAGCCTGCACGGCGCTCTTGCGCCAGTCCGAACTCATCGCGGACTGGATGGGCCGCCGCGAGCGGGCCGGCATCGCCTATGTCGTTGCCGGCCGCCTCGCCCGACCGCTGCCGCCGCCCGGCGAGGTGCTCGACAGCCAGCGACATCCGCTCTGGGCCGCGTTGCACGGGGTGGGTGCCGAAGCGCCGCCGCAACCACCCCTGATGCCCTCCCGGATCGCGCCGCTGCCCGAAAAATTCGACGATCCCCTGTTGACCGTTTCGACGCCCGGCAAGGAGGTCCGCCTCCCGCAATTCAATCCGCCGAGCCGGGCCCCCAACGAGCGCCTTGCCGATCGTCTCGCGCGCGAGCGAGAGGCGATGCGTCAGGACGAAGCCGCGACGCCAGCGCCCGCGACCCCAGCTGCCGTCGGGTCGCCGCCGGTCGAAGAGAAGGAAAATGGACTCCTGGCCAGCGTGCTCGCCTTCCTCGGCGTGGCCGGCGAGACCGCTCCGGCAAGCGACACACCGCCCTCGGGCAACGGAGCGGAAATGGCCGAAGAGGCCGGCGAGACCGGACGCAACGATCGTCACTCGGAGATCGCACCCGACCGGTTCGCCCCGGCGGGCGCGGGGGGCGATATCGAATTGGATGGAAAACCGTCCGTCAAGACCGGCTTCGTCAGTTCGGTCGGGCCGCCGCCCGACGTCGCCGCCGCACGCGGTGTGATCGCCATTCCGCCTTTCGGAACGCCCGACGTCTGCCGCACGCGACGGCACGCGCCTGCGGAGACGTCAGAGCGAGGTACCGGCCGCGATCCCGACGAGTTCCTGGTGATCGGCCGCACGATGCCGGCGATTGCGAGCATCGCCAACTCGGCCTTGCTGAACTACGAAGTCCCGCAAGGCTGGACGCCTCCGCCGGTTGGCGCCGCCGCACCGCCCGTCGCGGATTGGGCGGCCCGCCTCCCCCGGCGCTGCCCCATCATGGTCGACCTCCTGGTCACACCGGCTCGCTGATCTCCGCGCCGACCTCGCGAGGGATTATAATCCTATCGGAGCGAACGGTCAGACGTGCTGACCGCCGTTGATGTGCAGTTCCGCGCCGTTGACGTAGCTCGAAGCGTCCGTGCAGAGGAAATAGATCGCCTTGGCGACCTCGGCCGGATCGCCCAGCCGGCGCATCGGAATCTGTTGCTCGACGATTTTTTCCGTCCCCGGAGAGAGAATGGATGTCTGGATTTCGCCCGGTGAGATCGAGTTGACGCGGATGCCGCGGCTGCCGAAATCGTGCGCCATCTCGCGCGTCAGCGCCGCGAGGGCGGCCTTCGATGTGGCATAGGCCGCTCCGGCGAACGGATGCACGCGGCTGCCGGCGATCGAGGTGACGTTGACCACGGCGCCCTGGGCGCGCTCCAGCTCGCTCATGAGGCCGCGTGCCAGCATGACGGACGAAAAGAAATTCACCTGGAATACGGTCATCCAGTCCTCGCGCGGCGTCTCGATGGTGCCGAGCCGGCTGCCGCCCGGTCCTTTCGGCGAGATCGCCGCGTTGTTGACGAGTGCATTGAGGCGTGAACCGTTCGCTTCGAGCCGTTCCTTCATGACGGTAATGGCGCGCTCGGTGTCCCCGGGGCTGGAGAGATCGACCTGGATATGGTCCTCGGGGCCGGCCTCCCACGGGCAGTTCTCGGGAAAGGGCTGGCGCGAGCACGAGATCACCCGCCAGCCGGCCGAGGAAAAGCGTTTCACCGTGGCATGGCCGATCCCGCGACTGGCCCCTGTGAGGATCAGCGTCTTGCGCGGCTCGTTGCTCTGACTAGGCATTATCGGTCCTCCATTGTCCGGCTGACGGGCCGGTCCGGGCCTTGCGGTCGCACTGAGGCGTTATGGAGACCCGCTCAAGGATAGAGCCGCTCCTCGTGCCAACGGGTATCCGGACGGCTGCGCCTGAAGACGATCCGCTCGTGCAACCGGAACGGGCGATCGCGCCAGAATTCGATTTCGATCGGTGCGAGGCGAAATCCCGACCAATGCCGCGGGCGTGGTGGGGTGGCGAGGGCGTAACGCGCGGTGTATGCGGCAACGGCGGCCTCGAGAGCGTGCGCGCTTTCGAGCGGGCGCGACTGCTTGGAGGCCCAGGCGCCGAGGCGGCTGCCGAGCGGCCGGCTGTGATAGTACTCGTCGGCCTCCTGCTCGCTCACCCCCTGCAGCGCTCCCCTGACGCGGACCTGTCGGCGCAGGCTCTTCCAATGGAAGCAGAGCGCGGCCTTGGCGCAATGCGCGATCTCCCGCCCCTTCTGGCTCTCGAGGTTCGTGTAGAAGACGAACCCATCGCCGTCGAAACCCTTCAGCAGGACCATGCGCACGTTGGGCATACCCGTGGCGTCGACGGTCGCGAGCGCCATCGCGTTCGGATCGTTCGGCTCGCTGGCGGCGGCTTCGTCGAACCATTCCGCGAACCGCCGGAACGGCTCGTGCGTGGCCCCGAAGGCCTCTACCCCGGCGACGTTGGCCGGTCCCGAGTGGTCGCCGTCGGCCGTTTCGCTCATGCTCGTTTCCTCGCTCGCCGCCATCTTTTGCACAGGCCCTTGCGGGCATACGCGGCTTGCCCGCCGCTGCTGGCCCCGCCTTGAACATGCCTTCACCGGGCATTAACCACGATGGCGCAACATCCATCTGGTCGGCGGGGTGTCCCGCCAGAGTGATGTCCAGTGTACGGTTCCAGTGATGCGTAGTTTTCTCGGCGTGGCTCGTCACGCTCAAAATATGCTCGCCGTCGGCGCTCTTGCAATCGCCGTCCTGTCGACCTCGGCCTCGGCCGGAGGTCCGCTGACGGGCCCGGCGACCGATCCTTCCCTCGCCAGCGGCACGCTCGGCTCCTGGGCCGCGGGCACTTCGATCGAGTCGCCCGAGGGGGCCAACGTCGAAGCCGATCTCGCCGCCCTCGACGACAACGATCATCGCGCCACGCTCGAGGCGATTCAGTACGCCCTGATGGAAGTGGCCGATGGCGCGAGCTTCGTCTGGCGCCGCACGACGAGCCGCTTGCATGGTGTTGTCCGTCCGACGTCGTCCTTCCGCGATTCCGAGGGGCGCGTCTGCCGGCATATCGAACTCGGCCTGAGCGCGGGCACGGTAACCCGTCGGATCGAAGGCATAGCCTGCCGCGAGGCGACCGGCGTCTGGCTGCTCGCGAGCTGAATCACGCTCGATCGAGGATGCGCGGATCGGCGCCGTGTCGCTCCGCCTCGTGCCTCGTGGCCCCCCCCTCGCGGTGCGCTCCGGCCTACTGCCGATCCGGGCATCACTGCCACGCTTGCCGTGCAACCGTCGCCCCCCTGCCCAACTGCTTTGCGCGCGATCTGGACCGCCCGAGGCAATGGTGTAGGATGCCGGCGCTCGGCGAGGCCGCCCTTTCAGCCAGGAAGCGCCCGCCGGGCGAATGTTTCGCGGTCGGCTCGCCGACGGTCTGCAACATGTTGGCAAGAGGGGATGCTGGGCTCATGGCAGATGCTGTCGGCCTCATGAGGGGCAAGCGCGGTCTGGTGATGGGGGTCGCCAACAACCGCTCGATCGCCTGGGGCATCGCCAAGGCGTGCCACACGGCCGGCGCCGAACTGGCCTTCACCTACCAAGGTGATGCGCTCAAGAAGCGTGTCGAGCCGCTCGCCGCCGAGGTCGCCAGTTCCATTGTCGTCGAATGCGACGTGACCCGCCCCGAGAGCATCGATGCGGTCTTCTCCACCATCGAACGCAGCTGGGGCACGCTCGATTTCGTGGTCCACGCGATCGCCTATTCCGACAAGGATCAGCTCGACGGACGCTACGTCGACACCACCGCCGACAACTTCTCCAAGACGATGCTGATCTCCTGCTTCTCCTTCACCAGCATCGCCCAGCGTGCCGAGCGCCTCATGCCGAATGGCGGCTCCCTGCTGACCCTGACCTACTATGGCGCCGAGAAGGTCATGCCGCACTACAACGTCATGGGCGTCGCCAAGGCCGCGCTCGAGGCGAGCGTTCGTTATCTCGCCGCCGACCTCGGCAAGGGCGGCATCCGCGTCAACGCCATTTCCGCTGGTCCGATCAAGACCCTCGCGGCCTCCGGCATCAGCGATTTCCGCTACATCCTCAAATGGAACGAATACAACTCGCCATTGCGCCGGACGGTGACGATCGAGGAGGTCGGCGGCGCTGGCGTCTACTTGCTTTCGGACCTCGCGCGCGGAGTGACCGGTGAGGTCCACCACGTCGACAGCGGCTATCACGTGGTCGGCATGAAGAACGAGGATGCGCCAGATATTTCCGTCAACCGCGAATGACGGTCCGGGCGGGATCGCGATGAGGAAGATCGAGCCGTGTCCCGGCCTCGAGGTGCCACAATCTACTTCGTCCGTCATGGTCAGACGGATTGGAATGCCGAGGGCCGGCTCCAGGGCGGCCGCGACATTCCGTTGAACGACCTCGGGCGCGCCCAGGCTGCCCGCAACGGTCGCCGGCTCGCCGAACTGATCGGAGCTCCCGACCGCTTTCACTTCGTTGCGAGCCCACTTGCGCGCGCCCGCGAAACCATGGCGCTGATCCGCCGCGAAATGGGTCTCACTCCGGACGACTACGCCACGGACAATCGCCTCACCGAGATCGCGTTCGGCGATTGGGAAGGTCGCCGCTGGGCCGATCTTCACGCCGAGGAACCGGACGCCCTCGCCATGCGCGCTCGCGATCCCTTCGGGTTTCGCCCCCCGGGCAAGGCCGAGAGCTACGCCGATCTGACGCGCCGTGTGGCGGCTTGGGTGGCGGGGCTGGAGGGCGGGCAAGCCCTCGTCGTCGTTTCCCACGGCGGGGTTTCACGAGCGCTACGCGGTCACCTGCTCGCCTTGCCTCGACACCAGATCCCCGAGTTGCGCACCCCGCAGGACGAGGTCCTGCGCATCGACGGGCGCGAGATCGACTGGCTCTGAGGCCGGCCGAGGGATGGCGACATCGCACGCCTGACCGGCTGGGAGGTCCCGGGCATCCGCACACCCATGGCCACGGGCGGACAGGCCTTCGACGAGCCGACTGGCCGGCAAGGCAAAGCGTGGTATCAGCACATGTGGCGCAGAAACGAGATGACACCCGGATGGTGTTGCGCGTGGCAAAGGATCGATGAGCAACAGTCAGACCACCGATGAGACGGCCCTGCTGCCGCGCCACGATGCGCCGGCCCATATCCTCATCGTCGACGACGACGAGCAGATCCGCCAGCTCGCCTCCCGCTTCCTGCGCGAGCACGGTTACCGCGTTTCGGCTGCCCGCGACGGCCGTGAAATGCGGGCCGCCATCGCCGAGGGCCACGTCGATCTCGTCATCCTCGATGTCATGCTGCCGGGCGGCAACGGTTTCGAACTCTGCCGGGAGCTGCGCACGACATCGCAGCTTCCGATCATCATGCTGACGGCGCTCGCCTCCGACACCGACCGCATCGTCGGGCTCGAACTCGGCGCCGACGATTATCTCGCCAAGCCCTTCAACCCGCGCGAGCTGCTCGCCCGCATCAACGCCATCCTGAGGCGCGTGCGCCGCTCCGTCCAGGAGCCGGTCGCCACGCTGGTCGAGCGTCTGGTGTTCGCGGGCTGGACGCTCGACATCCGCCGCCGCGAACTGACCGATCCTTCCGGCGTCATCGTCGATCTCTCGACCGGTGAATACGATCTCCTTCTGACGTTTCTCGAGAATCCGCAGCGCGTGCTGAGCCGCGACCAATTGATGGATGCCGCCAAGCATCGCATCGCCACCGGCTTCGACCGCGCCATCGATATCCAGGTCAGCCGTCTGCGGAAAAAGCTCGATTCCGGCGGCGACGGCCAGGGCCTGGTCAAGACGGTCCGCGGCGCTGGCTACATGCTGGTGCCGGCGGTGACTCGCGCGTGATGCGCGGCCTCGATACCCTCGTCGGCCGGCTCGTGCTGGTCTCGCTGCTCGCCATCACGTTGATGCACGTGCTGAGCCTCTGGACCTATGAGCGGGCGCTGGAGGGCGAGGTTTCGGCGGCGCGCGAAGCGGCACTTGCCGAGCGCATCGTCTCGATCAAGCGCAGCGTCGTCGCCGTGCCCCCGGCCCGTCGCGAGGCCCTCGCGCACGAACTCTCGAGCGGCCCGCTCGAGGCCCATTGGAACGAGACCCGGGGCGCCGCGCCCGGTGGACCGGGGGGCGAGGCCTGGCGCCAACTCGTGCGGCGGATTGCCGATCTGGCGATCGAACTGACGCCGGCCGACATCATTCTCGGCACGGGCGAAGATCCGCACGTCGCGCTACTCTCCATTCGTCTGCCCGATTCGACTTGGCTCAACGTCAGCTTGTTCGATACCAGGCGCCCCCGCCAGGCCCGGCACGGCGCGCTACTATCGACCAGCCTCATGGCGGTCGGCGTCGCGCTGCTCGCCTTCGTGGTGGCGCGCTGGCTCTCACGTCCCCTCGTCGAGATGGCCGGCCGGGTGCGCCGTCTGCGACCCGACGATGGACCCTCGCCGCTTGCGGAAACCGGTCCGAGCGAGGTGCGCGAACTCGCCTCGGCCTTCAACGCCATGCAGCGGCGCGTCGCCGATTCCGTCGCCCAGCGCACCCGCTCGCTCGCAGCCGTTTCGCACGACCTCAGAACCCCCCTGACGCGGCTTCGCCTGCGCCTCGACGAAGTCGGCGATCCGGCCCTTCGTGACGCGATCGGGCGCGACATCGGCGACATGGAGCAGATGATTTCCGCCACCCTCGCCTACCTGCGGGGTGACGGAGCAGGCGAGCCGCGGCGTCCGGTCGATCTCGTCGCATTGCTGGGCACGATCGTCGACGACGCGGTCGACGCCGGCCGCAGTGCGACGCTCGTGGCGCCCGACCATGCCGTGGTTCAAGCCCGCCATCTCGGCATCAAGCGCGCCGTCACCAACCTCGTGGACAACGCCTTGCGCTTCGGCGGCGAGGTCCGTGTCGAATTGCGGCTCGAGGCCGCCCATGCCGTGGTCACGGTCGAGGACGATGGCCCCGGCATTCCCGAGGACCACCTCGAGAACGTGCTCGAACCGTTCGTGCGCCTCGAGGATTCGCGCAATGCCGAGACCGGTGGCGTCGGCCTCGGCCTCACCATCGCCCGTGCAGCCGTCGAGGCCGACGGAGGCAGCCTCGCGCTCGCCAACCGACCCGAGGGCGGCCTTAGCGCGACGATCCGACTGCCGCTGCCTGTGCGCTGAAACAATTCGTTACAAACCCGCAACGCGCCGTCACACGGCTTGCGGCATGCTGGAGCGAGTGGGACTGCGCCGCAGGGTGAACGATGACGCATCGGGATATGATCGGGACCAGTTGGGGCCGACGAATTGTGTGCGGCCTTCTGGTGTCGGCGACGCTCGCTCTGGTGTCAGGCGATGCCGGCGCGCACGAAGGCCATGACCACGGTGCGCCACCGCCGCCCGTAAGCACGACGATCGCGCCGCGCGTCGAAGCATCGTCCGAGCAGATCGAGCTGGTGGCCGTCGCGCGGGGTGGCGACCTCGTCGTCCACCTCGACGAATTCCGCACGAATGCGCCCCTCGCCGGGGCCTCCATCCAAGTCGACTCGCCCATCGGTGTCCTGACGCTGACCGAGGCCGGTGAAGGCACCTATGTCGCCGCGGCGCCCTTCGTTGCCGAACCGGGGCGTCACGATCTCGCGATCACGGTCATCGCGGGCGACGTCATCGACATCCTCGCGGCAACTCTCGTCGTGCCCGAGCCGCCGCCCGCACCCCAGCCGGTCGTCTCGGGCGGCGACCTGCCGGCCATCGTCCTCGGCTGGCTGGGCGACTCCGCGTTCGCCTCGGAACTGCGCCAGCGCGCCACGAGCGTCGATCAGAAGTTCTGGCTGATGGCGATCGGCGCCTTCGTTGCCGGCAATCTCGCCATGCTGATCGTCCTCAAACGTCTCGTGCTGTTCTCGATCCTAGCTGCCGCGGCTCTGATCACCTTCCTCGCCTTTCAGGTGGGCTCGGCGCGTGGCGAGCAGTCGCCCGCGCTGGCGTCCGACGCCGTGCTTGCGCGCGATCTCGCCCAGCGCTTCGCCGACGGCGCCTTGTTCGTGCCCAAGCCCACCCAGCGCATCCTCGCCATCCGGACTCTCTTCACAGAGATCGCCGAGCACCGCCGCGCCATCGAATTGCCAGGACGGATCATCGCCGACCCCAACGCCAGCGGCCTCGTGCAGCCGACCGTCACCGGCCGCCTGACGCCACGAGAAGGCGGCTTTCCGCCGCTCGGCGCGCGTGTTGCAGCCGGCGAGGTGCTCGCCATGGTCCAGCCGTCGCTCGCCACCGCCGACGCCATCGACCAGCAGCAGCAGGCCCATGAACTCGACCAGCAGATCGCCTCGGTTACCAGGAAGCTCCAGCGGCTGCGCTCCATCGAGCGGCTGATTGCCCGTAGCCAGATCGAGGACGCGGAAATCGAGCTGAAGGGCCTCAATGAGCGGCGAGCCAATCTGGCCCGCGCGCCGCGGCGTCCCGAGCCGCTCGTTGCTCCGGTCAGCGGTGTGATCGCGCTTGCCAACGCCATCGCGGGCCAGATCGTCGAACCGAGCGCGATCGTCTTCGAGATCGTCGATCCCGCGAGCCTCATCGTCGAAGCCCTGGCCTTCGAGCCGAGTGCCATGGACCGCCAGGCCGAGGGGCTCGCTACGGGCGGCCAGCGATTGACGCTCGCCTACCTCGGCACCGGCATGGCGAACCGCAACCAGGCGCTACCGGTGCATTTTCGTGTCGAGGGCGACACATCGGGCCTGCGCATCGGCCAGTTCGTCACCGTGCTCGCTTCGGGCACCGTCTCGACTCCTGGCATAGCCTTGCCGCGCGAGGCGGTGTTGCGGAGCACGAATGGCCAGAGCATCGTCTATGAACACACCAACGCCGAGCGCTTCGTGCCGCGCGAAGTGCGCTTCGAGCCGCTCGACGCGGCTCGCGTGCTGATTGTCGCGGGCCTCGACCGTGGCCGGCGCATCGTCACGCAGGGTGCCGAACTGCTCAATCAGATCCGCTGAGGCTGGGCATGTTCGGCTTTCTCGTCACCCAATCGCTCCGCAACCGCCTGCTGGTCTTGGCCGCGGCCCTGGTCCTCGTGCTCTATGGCGCATTGACCGCGGCACAGCTGCCGGTCGACGTCTTTCCCGATCTCAACCGGCCGACGGTCACCATCATGACGGAGGCCGAGGGCTTGGCGCCCACCGAGGTCGAGCAACTCGTCACCTTCCCCATCGAGACGCAGATGAACGGTCTGCCGGGCGTAACGCGCGTGCGCTCGGTCTCCGGTGTCGGCCTCTCCATCGTCTATGTCGAGTTCGACTGGTCGACCGAAATTTATCGCAACCGCCAGCAGATCGCCGAGCGCCTGACGATCGTCGCCCAGCAGCTCCCCGAAGGCGTGACGCCGCAGATGGGGCCGATCAATTCCATCATGGGCCAGATCCTGCTGTTCGCGATCACCTCCGAGAGCGCGAGCCCGATGGAGCTGCGCGAACTCGCCGATTTCGTCGTGCGTCCGCGCCTCCTCACCATCCCCGGCGTTGCCCAGGTGATCCCGATCGGCGGCGAGGTGCGCCAGTATCGCGTCGCACCCAATCCGGCCGCGATGCGCGCGCTGGGTGTCTCGCTCGATGCCTTGGAAAGCGCGCTGCGTCAGTTCGGCACCAACACCGGCGGTGGATTCGCCGACCAGTACGACCGCGAGTTCCTGATCCGCAACATCGGCCGCACGCTCAGCCTCGAGGACCTGCGCGACGTGGTGGTGCGTGCCGGCGACGGCAGGGCCGTTTATTTGCACCAGGTCGCCGATGTCGGCTTCGGGGCCAAACTGAAGCGCGGCGAGGCCGGCTTCATGGGTCGCCCGGCCGTGATCGTCTCGGTCGAAAAGCAGCCCGATGTCGACACGATCCGCCTTTCGCGCGAGGTCGAGACCGCAATGACCGAACTCGGGCGCACAATGGGCCCGGCAATCAAGGTCGACACGGTCGTCTTTCGCCAGGCCGACTTCATCGAGACGTCGATCCACAACGTCGAGAAGGTGCTCCTGGAGGCGATCGCGGTCGTTGCCGTCGTCCTCTTTCTCTTCCTCCTCAACGTGCGCACCACGCTGATCTCGCTCACCGCCATTCCCGTCTCGATGCTGGCGACGGCGATCGTCTTCCACCTCCTCGGCCTCTCCATCAACACCATGACACTCGGCGGCCTCGCCATCGCCATCGGCGAGCTGGTCGACGACGCCGTCGTGGACGTCGAGAATATTTTTCGCCGCCTGCGTGAGAACCGCGAGCGCGGCAACCCGAGGAGCGTCTTCGACGTCGTCGTCTCGGCCAGTCGCGAAGTGCGCTCGGGCATCGTCTATGCAACCATGATCATCGTCCTGGTCTTCGTGCCGTTGTTCGCGCTCTCCGGCATCGAGGGGCGGCTCTTTGCGCCGCTCGGCCAGGCCTACATCATTTCCATCCTCGCGAGCCTCATCGTCTCGATCACCCTGACGCCGGTCATGGCCTACTACATGCTTCCGGGCCTGAAGCGGCTCGACGAGCACGAGGGCATGCTGGTGCGTGTCCTGAAGCGTGCGAACCGCGCGTTGCTCGACTGGTCGTTCGCCCACGCCCGCCTGCTGATGACCTGGATCGCGCTCGCGGTTGTCCTCGCCGCCACCGCCGCCACCGCCCTGCCACGCGCCTTCCTTCCGCCCTTCAACGAGGGCACGCTGACGATCAATCTCCTCTTCCAGCCCGGCATCTCGCTCGCCGAGAGCAACCGTGTCGGCGCCATCGCCGAGCTCCTCATCCTCGAGGTGCCCGAGGTCGATCTGGCCGCGCGCCGCACCGGCCGTGCCGAACTCGACGAGCATGCCGAAGGCGTGCATTCCTCCGAGATCGAGGTCGACATCGTCCCGTCCGCTCGCTCCAAGAACGAGATCATCGCGGATATTCGCTCCAGGCTCGCGGTCCTGCCGGTCGCGACCAACATCGGTCAGCCGATTTCGCACCGCCTCGACCACATGCTCTCGGGCGTTCGCGCGGAGATCGCGCCCAAGATCTTCGGCGAGGATCTCGATACCTTGCGCGGCCTCGCCGAGGCGATGCGTCAGAAGCTCGCGGCGATCCCCGGCCTCACCGACCTCCAGGTCGAGCGCCAGGTGCGCATTCCCCAGCTCGACATCACCGTGGACTATCGCAAGGCGGCTCTCTATGGCCTGCAGCCGGCCCATGTCACCGAACAGCTCGAGCGCCTCTCGAACGGCCAGCTCGTCTCGCGTCTCGTCGACGGCAGCCGGCGCTACGATCTCGTCGTGCGCCTCGATGATGCCGCGCGCACGACGGAGGGGCTGGCGAACCTCCTCATCGAGACGCCGTCGGGCTGGATCCCCTTGCGCCAGATCGCCGAGGTCCGCGAGACCGATGGCCCCAACCAGATCCTGCGCGAGAATGCCAAGCGCCGCATCGTCGTCCTCGCCAACACCGACGGCGAGCGCGACATGGCCGCCATCGTCGCCGACATCCGCCGCGAACTGGGTGTCGCCTCACTGCCAGCGGGGTTTTTCTTCAGTCTCGAGGGAACCTTCGCGGCGCAGGAAGAGAGCATGCGCACGATCGGCCTGCTCTCGCTCGTCTCCCTGGCCCTCATCTTTTCCATCCTCTACAGCCGCTACCGCTCCGTCGTCTTCACACTCGTGATCATGGGCAGCGTGCCGCTCGCACTCATCGGTTCGGTCTTCGCGCTGTGGTGGGCCGGCCAGCCGCTGTCGGTGGCGAGCATGATCGGTTTCATCACCCTGACCGGCATCGCGACACGCAACGGCATCCTCAAGATCAGTCACATCATCAACCTGGCCATCCACGAGGGCCTGCCGTTCGGGCCCGACCTCGTCGTGCGTGGCAGCCTCGAGCGCATGACGCCGGTTCTGATGACAGCTCTTTCTGCAGGTGTCGCGTTGGTGCCGCTGATGATCGGCGCCGACGCGCCGGGCAAGGAAATCCTCCACCCGGTGGCCATCACGATTTTCGGCGGTCTCGTCAGTGCCACCATTCTGGACGCGGCGCTGACGCCGGTGCTCGTTCTGCGGTATGGTCGCCGTCCGCTCGAGCGTCTGGTCGCCAGCGCCCGGGCCGAGCACGCGGCGCGCTCTGGCCGCGACGACGCGGCGGCCATCGAAGCCTTCTGAGAATCCACAAGGGAGAACCTCATGTCTCGCAATATCTTCGCAATCGCGGCAGCTGCCATCGTTCTCCTCTTTGCCGGGCTCCCACGCACGCAAGCGCACGAGGCGGCTCCCGGCCAGAACGGCGGCCTGCGCGTCGATGCGGGGATTTATCACACCGAGCTTTTCGTCGACGGCACGACCAGCGTCGTCGTTTTCCTCAGCGATGTCGACGACACCCCGATCCCGGCGGCCGGCTTCAAGGCGACGGCCATTCTCATTGTCGACGGAAAGCCGCAGCGCGTAGCCCTCGAGCCCGGCGAGGGGTCGAGACTGGTCGGCACGGCGCCGCTCGCCGTATCGCCTGGCGTCAAGGGCGTTGTCCAATTGACCGCGCCCGACGGCACGACGGCTCAGGGCAAGTTCTAACGCCCCGCACCGCCGTTGCCCTGGATCGCTTTAAAGGGAAGAAAAATCGATGATCCGTCAGAAACTCGTGATCGACCGCCGGTCTTTCCTCCGTTCGTCCTCCGCCCTCGGCGGCCTCGCGCTCGCGGGTCTTTCGCCGCGCTCAGGGCTTGCCGCGGCGCCGCTCTTGACCGTTTCGACGCGCACCCTGGAAGTGCTGGGCAAGGCGGCGACCGTCTATGCCGTCACCGGACAGTCCGGCCGCCCGGGCATCTTCGCCGAGGAGGGCGCGCGCTTTTCCGGCTTGCTCCTCAACGATACGGACGTCCCGCTCCAGATGCACTGGCACGGTCAGGTCAAGGCTCCCTTCGACCAGGACCGCGCGCGTCCGGACGGCGGCATGCTGGCGCCTCGAGCCATGGATGCGCACGACTTCGAGTTGACCCCGGGCACCCACTGGATGCATTCGCACACGCTTACCGAACAGCAGCTCCTCGCCGCCCCCATGGTGGCACGCGAGAAGGACGCGGGCGATGTCCAGGATGTCGTCCTCATGCTGCACGACTTCGCCTTCCGCAGTCCGGAGGAAATTCTGGCCGAACTCGGTGGCACCAGCGTGCATGGCGCGGGCAGTGGCGACGGCGGTCACGCGGGCCACGCGATGGGCCAGCACTCGGGTCACGGCACCGGAACTCATGGCGGTCACGCCATGGGCGCCGGCGGCGGCGATCATTCCGGTCACGGCATGGGCGCTGGCCACGGCGGTCACGCGGGCCATGGCATGGGTCACGCCGGTCACGTCATGGGTATGATCCACGCCAACGACGTCGCCTATGACGCCTTCCTCGCCAACGATCGCACCCTCGACGATCCCGAAGTCGTTGCCGTCGAGAGGGGCGGGCGCGTCCGCCTGCGCATCATCAATGGCGCGACGGCGACCAGCTTCTTCGTCTCGACGCCGGGCCTTGCCGCACGCTGCGTCGCCGTCGACGGCTCGCCCTGCCGGCCACTCGCCGCCGAGCGCTTTCCGATCGCGCAGGGCCAGCGTCTGGACCTCGAGGTCGCCATTCCGGCTGGCGGCGGCGCTTTCCCCGTGCTGGCGCAGGTCGAGGACTCGCCTCGCCGCACCGGCATCGTGCTGGCCACCACGGGCGCGAGCGTCACGCGCATCACCTCCGAGGCTGAGTCACCGAGCGGCTTCCTCGGTCTGGAACTCGAGGAGCAGCTCGTCGCCGTGCGTCCGCTCGCCCAGCGAAAGCCCGATCGCGTCTACGACTTGCTGCTCGGCGAGGAGCCCGGCTACCGGTGGACCATCAACGGGCGCGTCCACGGCGAGCATGTACCACTCGAAGCGCGCTCCGGTGAGCGCATCGAGATGACTTTTGAGAACCCGACGGGGATGGCCCATCCGATGCACCTGCACGGACACCATTTCCAGGTGGTCGGCCTCTCCGGACGGTCGATTTCGGGCGCCATGCGCGACACGGTGGTGGTGCCCCCGAACGCGAGCGTCACCATCGCGTTCGATGCCGGCTTGCCCGGCGCATGGTTCCTCCACTGTCACCACCTCTATCATATGGCGACCGGCATGATGACGGAGCTGCATGTCACGTGATGCCGATCGGCGGTTCGATGACAGTTCAATCGGGTCCAATAGGTACCGCGTGACTGTCAATTTGCTCTGGCGATTGCACTGGTAGAGGGCTGCGGGTAGACTTCATCTATCCGCCGGGCAGAAGTGAGCATGATGTGGGCGATCGCGGTCGCCGCTCATGCGTCATCGCGAGAGGAGGCCCCATGACTTCGCTACGCAACTTCACCGGAACTGCCACGCTTGCCGTTTTGACCGTCCTGGCCGGCATGGGCGCTGCTTATGCCTACTGTCCGCCGCCCGCCACGTTGGACAAGTCGTCGAACCAGTGCGTCTGCCCGCCCGGCAGCGTCTTCGATGCCAAATCCTTCAAGTGCGTCGCGTCCTCGGATGGCACCAATCGCTGAACCCATTGTGGCCTGACGACCGGACACGCGCACCGGCCCTTGCGAATGAGGGGCCGGTGCGCACGAACCGCTCTCGACCGACCTCGGATGTGCGGCTAGCTTTGGCGCGACCGTGCGTGCGGGATCGGGACGGTGGGCGGCAATGGAACGGCAGCGACGTGAACTGAACCCCATGCCCCCCTCGCTCTGGGCCTCGGTCACCCCGGCCGGCGAGACATCGCCCGCCTTCCAAGGGGAGGCCGAGACGGATGCGCTCGTCATCGGCGGCGGGATCACGGGCCTTGCGGCGGCTCTGCGCCTCAGGGAGCGCGGCGTCGGGGTGATCCTGATCGATGCCGTCGAGCCGGGCTTCGGCGCCTCGGGCCGCAACAATGGCCAGGTCATTCCCAATCTCACGCGCGCCGAACCCGATGCGATCATCGCGCGCTTCGGCGAGGCGGGCGAGCGCTTCGTCCACCTCTTGCGCGACAGCGCGGACATGCTCTTTCGCGCCATTCGAGAGTACGGGCTCGCCGCCGAAGCCGAGCAGACCGGTTGGCTCCAGCCGGTGCACACACCGGGCCGCATGCGCATCGCCGAGCGGCGCGTCACCCAATGGGCCCGGCACGGCGCCAGGGTCGAGCTTCTCGATCGCGCGAGCATCGTTGCGTCGACCGGAAGCGAGCTGTGGCATGGCGGCCACCGCAATGCCACGGGCGGACACGTCAATCCGCTGGCATTGAACCGGGAACTGGCCCGCCGCGCCGTCCGCCTTGGTGTTCGCATCCATGGCGCAACGCCCGCCGAGCGCTATTGGCGCGAGGGGACCCGCTGGCATGTCGCAACGCCTGCCGGACGTATCCGCTCGCGCGCACTGCTACTCGCAACGAACGCCTACACGGGCGAGTTCGCGGGGGCTCTCGCCCCCGATCTCGCCCGCGAGGTGGTCCCTGTCCTCAGCTGGCAGATGGCAACCGAGCCACTCGCGAACCACCACCGGGCGCGGATCATTCCGGGCCGGGAGGCGCTCTCGGACACCCACGGCGACCTTTACTTCGCGCGCTGGGACGCGCGCGGGCGCCTGGTGACGGGCGGCGCGCTGGTCGTTGCGACCAACGGCGCCGATCGCTTGCGCCGGCGGATCGGCACGCGGCTGGCCCGCATTTTTCCCTCCCTTGAGGGCGTCCGGTTCGATTTCGTCTGGAACGGCCTCGTCGGCATGACGACGGATTTCACACCCCGCTTCCATCAGCTGGGACCGGACGCCTGGACCTGGGTCGGCTGCAACGGTCGCGGCCTCGCGCTCGGCTTTGCCCTCGGCGAAGGACTTGCACAGGCGCTGTGCGGGGCGGCCCCGGGCGATCTGCCGTTTCCGGTCACCACCCCGCGCCCGCTGCCGGCCCATGCGCTGCTGCGCCGTCTGGCGCCGCTTCGCCTTATCCATTATCGCTGGAAGGACGCTCGGGAAATCTGACTGGAGGCCGTCGAGGCGCCATGCGCGGCCGGCGACGCGAACCTCGGGCTCGATTGCAAGGATCGAACGCATGTCGCAAACCGCCCCCGACACTCTCGCGATGCTGGAGCGCCGGCGCATCGAGGCCGAGATCCTGAAGCACGTCTACGATGCGCTGAAGGCGAAGTATGGCGTCGAGGTCGCCGCCAGCGTGATCGCCAGCTCCGTTCGCGCCTCCGCCATCGAGCAGGGGCGAAGAATGGCGGCTGCTGTCGGTGGCAAGACCTCGATGGACACCTTCGTTGCCCGCCAGGCGCTCTGGACCAAGGGCGGCGCCCTCGAGATCACCGTTCGCGAGCGCTCGGACACGGTCTACCGTTTCGACGTGACGCGTTGCCGCTATGCCGAGATGTATCGCGAGATGGGGCTCGGCGAGATCGGACATCTCCTGTCCTGTCAGCGCGACGCCACCTTCTGCGAGGGCTACGACCCGCGCCTTCGCCTCGAGCGAACCCAGACGATCATGACCGGCGCGAGCCATTGCGATTTCTGCTACCGCCTCGAGGAGCAGGGAACGAGCGACGGTGGTGGCTCCAGGGCCGATTGATCAGGGCGATACACGAACCTCGGCAACAGTCACCGCAAAGCGCTCCGCCCCCGCGCTGCGGGTTCGCATTGACAGGCGATTTCGCGCTACCTAGCGTGTCACCGACATCGAATTGGGATGTCAGGAGGCGTGCCGTGTCCGAGTTCCTGGTGACGACCGCTTGGCTCGCGGAGAACCTTTCTTCTCCGGGGCTCGTCGTTCTGGATTGTTCCTGGCATCTGCCGGAATCCGGTCTTTCCGGACGGCGTGAATTCGAGGAGCGCCACATCCCCGGCGCCCGCTATCTCGACCTCTCGGACATTTCCGACCGCGCTTCGCCGTACGTCAACATGATGCCGCCGGCCGGCCAGTTCGCCGCCGCCGTCTCCGCGCTCGGCGTCACGAACGCCTCGCAGGTCGTCGTCTATGATGCTGGATATGTCTCCGCGCGCGTCTGGTGGATGTTCCGGGCGTTCGGTCACCGATCCGTGCGTATTCTCGATGGTGGGCTGCGCAAGTGGCAGGCGGAAGGGCGTCCGGTGCGGACGGGCGCGGCCGAGGCACCACCCCCCGGCAATTTCATTCCGGGCGGCACGGGTGGCACGGTCGCCGACTGGCGCGCCGTGCTCGACGCGCAGCGCTCGGGTTCTGCAACCATCGTCGACGCCCGCACCGCCGAGCGCTTCACCGGCGCGTTGCCCTCCGGCTACCCGGGCGTGCCCGGCGGTCACATCCCGGGCTCTGTCAACGTGCCCTGGTCGCGTTTTTTCGGTGAGGATTTCAGCTATGTCTCGCCGGAGCGCGCGCGCGAGCTACTGACGGCCGCCGGCGTCGACCTCGCGCGCCCCGTCATCGCCACCTGCGGCTCCGGCATCACCGCCTCGATCCTGATGCTCATGCTCGAGCGGTTGTCGCATCCGGCCGCCAGCCTCTACGACGGTTCCTGGCACGAATGGGGCCAGCGTCCCGACCTTCCGAAAGAGTCGGTCTGAGTGTGCGGCACCCGCGGGAGGGACGCATCGACGTGACAACGGGGCCTCGACTCTTTACGCCATTCGAGCTGCGCGCGGCACGCCTTCGCAACCGCGTCGTCGTATCCCCGATGTGTCAGTACTCCGCGCAGGACGGCGTCGCAAACGACTGGCATCTCGTCCATCTTGGCCGCTTCGCGCTGGGTGGCGCAGGCGCGGTGATCGTCGAGCAGACCGCTGTCGAGGCCGAAGGCCGGATCAGCCACGGCGACCTCGGCCTCTGGTCGGACGCGCAAGTCGCGCCCCTCGCACGCATCGCATCGTTTCTCGCCGAGCAGGGCGCCGTCGCCGGCATTCAGCTCGGGCACGCTGGCCGCAAGGGCGCGCGCTCGAGGCCGTGGCTGGGCTACCGGCCCTTGCAACCGGAAGACGACGAGCTGGCATGGCAACTGATCGGCCCGACGGGCGAGCCGTGCGGTCAGGGATGGCCTGCACCGCGAGCAGCGAGCACGCAAGATCTCGCCCGCATCGTCTCGGCCTATCGCGCCGCCGCCGGGAGGGCTGACCGCGCCGGATTCGGCTTGCTCGAGATTCACGCCGCGCACGGCTACCTCATCCACTCGTTTCTCTCCCCGATCAGCAACCACCGTCGGGACGCCTACGGCGGCACTCTCGCCGGCCGCATGCGTCTCGCCCTCGAGATCGCGGCCGCCGTGCGAGGGGTTTGGCCGGAGGAAAAACCGCTCACATTCCGCCTCTCGGTCATCGACGGCCTCGAAGGCGGCTGGTCCCTCGACGACACGGTCGCGCTCGCCGCCGGTCTGCGCGACCTCGGGGTCGATGCGCTCGATTGTTCGTCCGGCGGGGTCTCCATCGCCGCGGATCGCAATCTGCGGCCACCTTCGCATGGCAGCCAGGTCGAGCTTGCCCGCGCCGTTCGCGAACGCACCGGCATGGCGACCATCGCCGTAGGTCTCATCCGCACGCCGGAGGGAGCCGAGCAGTGTATCGCGAGCGGCGGGGCCGACCTCGTTGCCATCGGCCGGGAAATGCTTTTCGATCCCAACTGGCCACTTCATGCGGCACGCGCGCTCGGCGCCGATCCGCATTTCGAACTCTGGCCGCGTCAGATCGGATTGTGGCTCGACGGGCGCGAGCGTCAGCTCGCCCCGTCGGCCGGCGAAGGGCGCTGATGCCGACCCGGGCGGTCCGCGGGTGCCCCCGCATGGCTGCATGGCCGTCGAGCAAAATCCGCCGTCGAAGCACGATTGACATGTCAGTTGGGCCTGAGCACAGTATCAGCATGAGTGCACTAGAACGCCAGTCGAGTTCCGCAACCGGTAGCAGGCGTCTCATCGATGTCGCGTACGAGCGGCTTCGTCGGGAGGTCATCCGTTGCGAGTTGGAACCGGGGATGGAGATCTCCGAAGCCCAGCTGGCGTTGCGCTACGGCTGCGGCAAGGCGGCCGCTCGGGCGGCGCTCATGCGGCTCTCGCAGGAGGGGCTGGCGTTCGCGCTTCCGCGCCGCGGCTATCAGATCGCCCCTGTCACCATCGGCGACATCCAGGAGATTTTCCAGCTTCGCGCGTTGCTGGAGCCGCAGGCCGTTCGCCTCGCCGTTCCGCGCGCTGACGTCGCGGCCTTGCGAGAGATCGATGCGGTCAGCGCGCGTGGCTATCTCGCCGGCGACAGGGCGAGCGAGGAGGCGTTCCTTCGCGCGAACAAGGCATTTCATTCCAAACTGATCCTCGCCTGCGGCAACGCCCGCCTCGTCGCCGTCCTCGACGACATCATCGATCAGCTCGAGCGTCTCTTCCATCTCGGCCTCGCCCGGACCATGCGGACCACGGAACTGCGAAGCCAGCACGAAGCTTTGCTCGCGGCTGTCGAGGCCCGCGATGCGGATCGCGCCGCCGCGATCACCGCCGATCATATCGAGACGATGCATCAGATCGTGATCGAAGGTGTCATGGAAAGCGCCGACGTCGTCATACTGCGCCAATCGGCCCCGTCCGGATCGGGGCGCGGCGCGAGCCTTGTGACCGGTGGAGTGAAGAATTTGCCACCTTCCGGCCGGAGTGCCGGAGCGGGGTTGTCGGGTGGTGTTCGGCGCGGCGTCGTGCGGCCGCGATCGGGTTCGGTAAAGCGAGGGTGAGACGATGGGGCATCGCGTCGGAGTTGACATCGGCGGGACATTCGCGGATTTCTGCGCCTTCGATGAAGAGACCGGGCGGCTCCACACGCTGAAGGTCCTCTCTCGGCCGGATGCGCCGGGCAGCGAGGTCGTGGAGGGAATACGCCAGCTCGATGCCCGCTTCGGGGTGAGCCCCTCCTCGATCACCTATTTCACCCACGGCACGACCGTCGGCGTCAACACGGTGATCCAGCGCAAGGGCGTCCACCTCGCGCTCTTCACGACGGCGCGCTTCACGGATGTGCTCGAGATCGGGCGGCTCAAGATGCCCGACCCCTATGACATTCTTTCCACCAGGGCCAAGCCCCTGATCTCGAAGGACATGGTCTTTGGCATCGGCGAGCGCATCCTCTCCGATGGAAGCGTCGACGAACCGCTCGATCCCGAAAGCGTCGCGGCGGCGCTCGCCGCCGCCCGCGCGCGCGGCGCCAAGGCCATCGTCGTCGCCCTCATCAATTCCTACCGTAATCCGCGACACGAGCAGGAGACCCGCGATCTCCTGCGCGAGCTTGCGCCCGAGATGGATGTTTATTGCTCGAGCGAGGTCTGGTCGATCGTGCGCGAGTACGAGCGCACCATCACGGCCGTCATCCACAGCTACGTGCAGCGCCGTGTCGCCGATTATCTCACCTCCCTACAGAAGGCGCTCGCGGCCGAGGGCGTGCCCGCGGTGGCCCAGGTCACCAAGTCCAACGGCGGCGTGATGAACGCCGAACTCGGCAAGACGCAGTGCGCCCAGATGATCCTCTCGGGCACGGCCGCCGGTGTCATCGGGGCGAGCTTCACCGCGCGTCTCTCCGGCTTTCCCGACACCATGAGCCTCGACATCGGCGGCACCAGCGCGGACATCGCCATCATCCGCGATGGCCAGCCGCAGTACGGCGTCGGGGAGGTCATCGGCGAATTCCCGATTTATCTCCCGACCGTCGCGGTCACCTCGATCGGTGCGGGCGGCGGCTCCATCGCCTCGCTGGACGACCTCGGCATCCTGCGCGTCGGCCCCGAGAGCGCGGGTTCGGTTCCGGGGCCCGCCTGTTACGGCCGGGGCGGAACCCGCCCGACCATAACCGACGCGTTCGCCGTGCTCGGCTTCATCGGTCAGGCGGAACTCGGCTACAGCGCCGTCAAGGTCGACCTCGCCAAGGCCCGTGCTGCGGTTGCCTCCATCGCCGATCCCATGGGACGCAGCGTCGAGGAGACGGCCGAGGCGATCGTCAAGATCGCGATCTCGGGCATGTATCTCGAGGTCAGCAAG
Source organism: Hyphomicrobiales bacterium (assembly GCA_016125495.1). NCBI lineage: Bacteria > Pseudomonadati > Pseudomonadota > Alphaproteobacteria > Hyphomicrobiales > Hyphomicrobiales bacterium. Next base: position 216,039 of record WGLQ01000004.1, read on the forward strand.
CTGATGTCGCGCTCGGGGATCGATCCGCGAAGCTTCGTCCTCCAGGCCTTCGGTGGTGCGGGCCCGATGATGGCGTGCTTCCTCGCGCCCGAGATCGGAGTCTCCCACGTCGTCATTCCGACCACGCCCGGCGTTCTTTCCGCGCTCGGCGGACTCATCGCGGACATCAAGAACGATTTCATCAAGACCGTCTACCTCGAGCTGGACGAGGAAAATATGTCGGTCGTGCACCGGGGTTTCGAGACACTGCGCCACGATGCCGAGCGATGGCTCCGTGAGGAGCAGAACCACCATGGTGCCTCCCGTCTGATCTACGCCGCCGACATGCGCTATCGCGGTCAGTCGTATGAGATCGAGACGGCGCTCACCGCCGAGCAGGTGGCGAACGGCGACGTCGCGGGCATCGCGGAGGCGTTCCACGCCACGCACGAGCGTATTTTCGACCATTGCGATCGCGGCGCCTCGGTGCAGATCATCAATCTGCGGATGGTGATCGTCGGTGAAAGCCCCAAGCCGCACCTCGTCGAGCGCGAACTGGTGAGTGGCGCCTCGGTGCCCGAACGCGAGGTGCGCGTTTATCTCGAGGGGGCTTGGCTCGACATCCCGCTCTACCGGCGCGAGGCGATGCTGCCGGGCCAGACGTTCACCGGTCCAGCCGTCGTTGCCCAGGCCGACTGCACCACCTGCATTCCCTCCGGTTACACCGGCCGGGTCGACGGTTACGGGCATCTGATCCTCGAGATCGTGACCAGGCAATAGCGGCGTTCCAAGAGAGGCGGCACGACCATGGCAATCGACAAGGTGACGCTCCAGATCCTCGCCAACCACTGCTCGGCGGCGGCCGAGAGCATGGCGAACACGTTGCTGCGCACGGCGCATTCCACCTTCGTCAAGGAGACGGAGGATTTCACGACCGGTCTCGCGACGCCGGACGGCAAGACATTCGCCTCGCCGTACGAACTCGGCGTCACCTGGTTCGTGGGCCTCGATTACGGCCGCGCCATCCGCCACATCGATCGCTACGAGCCCGGCGACATCGCCATCACCAACGATCCCTACTCCGGGTTCGTTTGCACCCATTCGCCGGACACCCACCTCTGGAAGCCGATCTTCCACAAGGGTGAACTCGTCTGCTTCTCGGTGACGCACATCCACAACACCGACGTCGGAGGCGCGGTCCCTGCATCTCTTTCGCGCACGCTCACCGAGGTGCACCAGGAGGGTATCCGCATCCCTCCGGTGAAAATATACAAGAAGGGGGAGCTCAACCGCGAAATCCGCGACACCATGCTCGCCAATGTCCGCATGCCAGAGCAGAACTGGGGCGACATGAAGGCCCAGGTGGCCGCCGTCAACACGGGCGAGCGCAAGGTCCACGAGATGATCGCCCGCTTCGGCTTCGAAACCTTCATCGAGGGTCGCGCGGCGCTGCTCGACCACGGCGAGGCGCAGGCGCGGCGGGTGATCGCCGCAATCCCGGACGGAGAGTATTTCTTCGCCGACTACACGGACGAGGACTCCGTCGGCGGCTATCCCTGCCGCATCGCCCTCAATCTCGTCGTCAAGGGAGATGAATTGCTGTTCGACTTCTCGCAGTCGGACCCTCAGCTCACCTCTTCGCTCAACATTCCCTCCGGCGGCGACCCGCGGCACGCTCTGCTGATGATCGCCTACGTCTACCTCGTGCGGCTTCTCGATCCCAAGATACTGCTCAATTCGGGGGTGCTGCGGCCCTGCGACTCCGTTCTTCCGAAGGGTTCCATGGTGAACCCGGAGTTCCCGGCGGCCGTTGGCATGCGCACGCTGACGACACTGCGCCTCCAGTCCGTGCTGCTCGGTGCCTTTGCCAAGGCGCTTCCCGGCCGCATCCCGGCCGCTTGTGGCGATGGCGGCCCTCTCCTCAACATCCGCACGACGGACAACAGGACCGGCCGTAAGATCATGGCGAACCTCAACCCGATCTCGGGCGGCGGTGGTGGCACCTCGTTCCGTGACGGCACGGAGGGCTCTGGCGCCAACTTCGGCTTCCTCAAGAACACGCCCGTCGAGATCAGCGAGGCAGAGGTTCCGGTCAAGATCCTCGGCTACGGTCTCGCCACGGACTCGGGCGGCGCCGGGAAATACCGTGGCGGGCTCGGCACCGAGCTCGAGTTCGAGGTTCAATCGCCGCATTCCTTCGTGACGGCACGTAACCGTGATCGCACCCATTTTGCTCCGTGGGGTCTCGAGGGCGGACGCCACGGACGCACCTCCGCCTTCTGGCTCAATCGCGGCAGCAATAGGGAGGTCAATCTCGGCAACACCGACATTTTCACCGCCGAGCCGGGGGACCGCGTTTACATCTGCAGTGCCGGCGCCGGCGGCTGGGGGAGCCCCTGGGAGCGCGACACCACGCGCGTTCTGGACGATGTCGAGCGCGGTTTCGTCTCCCAAGAAGCGGCCGAGCGCCTCTATGGCGTCGTGATACGTGAGGGCGCCATCGACCGGCCGGCCACCGAGCGGGCGCGCGCTGCAATGGCCGCGCGTGACGCCAAGGCCTTCTATGGCTTCAATCAGCATCGCATCGACTTCGAGAAGGTGTGGTCGCTGGACGCCTACGCCGAACTCATCCGCATCGTTTCCGGGCTGCCGGTCCACTGGCGCTTCTTCGTCAAGCACAAGGTGTTCGAGGCGGTGGGCCAGCTCCCTGCCGACCAGCGCGGCGGCGGTAGCGCGCAAGTGAGGGAGATTTTTGAGAGGTTGTGCGAGGAGTTTCCGCAGCTTGCGCGCTCGCGCCTGGCGGCGGCCGAGTAGAACGGGGAGGGCAGCGGCAAGGTGCAGTACGCACGAACGGATGTCGGCATGACGGATCGCGGGCGCCAGCTCCGGATCGAGGGGTTGACCAAGCGCTTCGGCACCGTTGTGGCGGTCGACAGTCTCGATCTCCTGGTCGAGCCCGGACTGCTCGTTGCGCTGCTCGGCCCCTCCGGTTGCGGCAAGACCACGACATTGCGCGCCATCGCCGGTTTCGAGGCGCCGGACGAGGGTCGTATCATGATCGGGGACCGCGACGTCAGTCGGCTGTCACCCGACCGTCGCGGCCTCGGGATGGTGTTCCAGAACTATTCCCTCTTTCCACATATGACGGTCGCCGAGAACATCGCCTTCGGCCTCAAGATGAAGCGGACACCGGCCGGTGAGATCGTCGATCGCGTCCGCGAGATGCTCGACCTCGTCCAACTGCCGAATTTCGAGGACCGCTATCCCAACCAGCTTTCGGGTGGCCAGCAGCAGCGCGTTGCCCTGGCGAGATCCCTCGTTACGAACCCGTCCGTTCTCCTCCTCGACGAACCGCTCGGTGCTCTCGACAAGAACCTGCGCGAGACCATGCAGTTCGAACTCCGCCGCATCCAGCATACGCTCGGGATCACGACCATCCTCGTCACCCACGACCAGGAGGAAGCCCTGACGCTGAGCGACCGCGTCGTGGTCATGAACCAGGGCCGCATCCTCCAGGCAGGAACGCCCGAGGAAGTCTATGAGTTTCCGACCTCCCGCTTCGTTTCCGAATTTCTCGGCACGTCCAATCTCTTCGACGGCGTTCTCGGCGAGGGCGTCGGAAGCGATCGCCGCGAGTTCGTGATCGGCTCGGGCGGCCATCGACACGCGGTCGAGGTGGCCAGTGGAGCCGGACAGCGCGCTTCGGGGCCGGCCACTCTGGCCCTGCGTCCGGAAAAAGTGGTGCTCCAGGAGGCTGCGCCCGCAGGCGTCAATCATGTTCCGGTCGAGATTGCCGGGCATGTCTTTCGCGGCAGCTATCACGCCTACGAGGTGCGCATGGCCGGCAGAACGGAACCGATATTGGTCTACGATCAGGCGCGTTCGCGCACGCAGGCGCGCCGCTTCGCCCCGGGCGATCGCGTGTTGCTCACGTGGCGGGCCGAGGATGGGGTGCTGCTCGAGGGCTGACGGCAGCCCCAGGGCGTTCCGGTACACCTCCCGGCCGGGGCGAAGCCGCCCGAAGAGTGGAGGAAATGGAGGAAAGAATGAAGGACAGAAGCATTTTGAAGGGTCTCGACCGGCGCCAGGTGCTCGCCGGCCTCGGTGCGGCGGCAACCCTGCCGCTCATGCCGCGAACGGCGCTTGCCGCCGATGTCAAGCAGATCACGGTCACGAGCTATGGCGGCATCTGGGAGCGCGCCATCAGGGAGTGCTTCGTTACCGATTTCAAGGCGCGCACGGGTGTCGACGCCGAGGTGCTGATCGGCGGCCCGCCGCAGTGGATCAGCCAGATCGAGGCCAACAAGGACAATCCGCCGATCCACGTTCTCGTTGCGACCCCGGATTCGGCCGCTGTCGCCGTCAAGGCCGGCCTCGTCGACCCGATCTCGGTCGAGAAGGTGCCGAACCTCGCCAACGTACCGCAGCAGTTCATCGACATGGCACTCGGGCACGGAGCGGCATTCGACTACGGCGCCGCCGGCCTCGCTTACAACAAGGACACGGTTAAAAATCCGCCGAAGTCCATCAAGGAGTTCGTCGAGCGCACGATCGCCGGCGAATGGAAGGCGGGGCTGCCGACCATCTCCTACGCCCCGGCGCCGCAGGCATTCGTCTGGTCGTTCGCCGACGCGCTCGGTGGCGGTGTCGAGAACCTCGACCCGTTCTTTGCCGCCATGCAGAAGATGCGGCCCAACGTCGTCTTCTGGACCGGTGTCACCGACTTCCTCAACCTGATGGACGCGGGCGAGGTCGACATCGGCGTCTACTACGACGGGCGCACCTGGGCGCACTACGACACCGGCAAGACGTACATCGACTTCATCAATCCCGAGGAGGGAGGCGTGATGTCGCCCGTCTGCACGATGAAGGTCAAGAACGCGCCGGAGATCGCCTGGGAGTACGTGAATTCCATGCTGGCACCTGGGCCGCAGGCCGAGTTCGCCAAGATCCTCAACTATGGCGTCACGAACACGCAGGTCCAATACGACGAATTGCGCCAGAAGCGCATCACGCCGTGGGAAAAGACGAGGTTCCCGCCGAACGACCGGATTGGAGAGCTGCTGCCGGCCTGGACGGAGCGCTGGAACAAGGAAATCGGAGCCTAATTCCGACGAGGGAGCCGCCGGACACCCCGGCGGCTCCCGTTCTACTTGGGGGCAACATGACGACGCCGACCGGCACCGCCGAACAACCGACGACGTCGCCGCGCTCGGGCCTCTGGTCGCGAGGTGCGGGGCATTATCAGAGCGTCGGTGAGTGGTGGATCCTGCCGGCGGCGATTTTCCTCGTCGTCTTCTTCGTGGTTCCGCTGGTCGAGAACGCGGAAAAGAGCATTGCCCTCTCCCAATTGCTTCGCCCTGGAACGGGCGACGGCTACTATCTGAAGCTCTTCACCGATCCCTATTATCTCTGGGTGATCGGCCAGACGGTCATTCTGAGCGTCGGCGTGACGGCGATCTGTGTCGTGGTCGGCTATCCGATTGCCCTTTACCTCGTGCGCCACGCCGGGCGCTGGAGCGGGCTCGTCATCTTCCTGCTGATCGCTCCGCTCCTCACCTCGATCATCATGCGCACCTTCGGCTGGCGGGTCCTGTTCGCGCGTCGGGGGTTGTTCAATGAGACCCTGATGGACATCGGCTGGATCGAACGGCCGATCGCCTTCCTCAATGGCCCGGTCCCCGCCGTGATCGGTCTCGTCCATGTCCTCGTGCCGTTCATGATTCTCTCCATCGCCTCGGTGCTGCGCAACATCGACATCGGGCTGGAGGAATCCGCGCGTCTTCTCGGCGCCGGGAGGATCAGGACATTCATGTCGGTGACACTGCCGCTCAGCCTCGATGGCATCGGCACAGGCGCGATCCTGGTCTTCCTCCTCGCCAACGGCAGCTTCGTGACGCTCCTGTTGCTCGGTGGCGGTTCGATCCAGACCCTGCCGCTGCTGATCTACCAGCAATTCAATACGACCCGGGACTTCGGATTCGCCTCCGCCATGAGCAATGTGCTGCTCGTCGTGGCGCTCGCCTGCCTCTATCTCCAGCTGCGCCTCATCCGGCGGCGCGGCGTCAAGGGAGGGTGACCCCATGGAGGGCTGGTCCTACTATTGGGAGAACCGGGGCTCGCGCCTCCTTCTGACGGCCTATGTCGTCGCTTTCTTCATCTTCCTCATCGCGCCGATTCTGATCGTCGTGGTGGTCTCCTTCAGCGCCACGTCCTATGTCGCGTTCCCGCCGCGCGAGGGTCTGTCCCTGCAATGGTTCCAGCGCTTCTGGGAATACAAGCCGTTCCTCAACTCCCTCATCGTCTCGATCCAGATCGCGCTGCTATCCGCGGCCCTCGGTGCGCTGCTCGGCGTTCCGGCGGCGCTCGCCCTGGTGCGCAGCCGGCGGCGCCTCGCCAACACGGTGATGACCTTTCTCCTCTCGCCTCTTTCGATGCCGCTCATCGTGTTGGGTTTTGCGCTGCTCTTCTTTCTCTCGCGCATCGGCTTCGGGGTTTCGTTCCTCTCCCTCCTGATCGCCCACACGGTGGTCAGCCTGCCCTACATCGTGCGCACCGTCGCCGGCGTCTACCGCGGCATTTCGCCCGAGTTCGAGGAGACGGCCGCGATCCTCGGTGCCAACCGCTGGCAGGTCTTCGTCAACGTGACACTGCCGATGATCAAGCCGGGCATCTTCGCGGGCGCGCTCTTTGCCATGCTGATCTCGCTCGACAATCTGCCGATCTCCTACTTCTTCGGCAGCGCCGAGACGAACACGCTGCCCGTCGTGATGTTGAGCTACCTGGAGCACCAGTTCGACCCCTCGGTTGCGGCCGCCAGCACCATTCAGCTCCTCGTTGCCATCGTCGGCTTGGTCATCCTGGAGCGCACCTACGGCCTCCAGCGCATCGGCATGCCGACCTGAGCGGAGCCCTCGTCATGTGGGCTGTTCGCCGCGCGCCCTTGCCAGCAGACGCAGCATGATCTCGCGCAGGAGTGCGTTCTCCTGCGGACTGAGGTGGCGCACGAAAAGTTCGTCGATGGCCGGGCCGTAGACGGTCCACATGCGCCGGCGCATCTCGCAGCCCTTCTCGGTGATCCGGGCAAAGGTGCCGCGCCGGTCGCTCGCGACACGTTCGCGCTCGACGAGCCCCTCCCGCTCGAGCTTGTCGACGAGGCGGGTCAGATTGCTGCGCGCGATCACGGCCGTATCGGCCAGTTCGTGCATGCGCAGGCGCTGATCCGGCGCGCGCTCCAGAACCCAGAGCACGACATACCAGGCGAGATCGGGGAGTCCCGCCGCCCTGAGCCGCTCCTCGATCAGCACGACCAGCGCATCGTGCGCCGTGATGAAGGCGGGCCAGGCCGAGGTCCCTGCCTTGCCCGATGTCTTGCCCGCCCCGGTCTGCTTCGTCCCTCGCCCGCCCGCCTCCGCCATGAATCGCCTCTCGCCTTCGTGATTTGTCCGTGATGATGGTTGCGACTTATATGATTGCATGTGGAATGATCAAAAACGAGATCATACCATATGAATAGAGTACGTGATCCGCGATGAGGACACAAGCCATGCCCCGCACAATCACCCTCGAGGACCTGCTCGAACGGCTGGACGCGATGCCGCGCCCGGTGCTGATCGAGGCTCTTCCAGAGCGCTATTACCGCGACGGCCATCTGCCGGGCGCGCTCCACATGCCGCACGACGAGGTGGGCCGGCTGGCGATGCAGGCCGTGCCCGACAAGTCAGCCGAGATCGTCGTCTACTGCGCGTCCGCCGCCTGCCGCAATTCGCACATCGCGGCCGCAACCCTCGAAGGTCTCGGGTACCTCGACGTCAGCATCTACGCAGGCGGAAAAGAGGACTGGAAAAACGCCGGCCTCGCACTCGAGAAAGCCGGTCCTGGCGGCTGACGCGCGGGGATCGATCGAGAATTCCCTCCGGAAGGAAATGAACGTGCCGCGTGCGGATTGCCGCGCGGCCGGCCGGAGGAATTTTGCCAGCAATCCGCAGGTCAACCATGGAAACCGGAGAACCGAACATGAAATCCAGAATTTCCCTCGCGCTCGCTCTTGCGAGCCTCTTTGCCGCCACCGGTCCCGCGCTCGCCGGGCCCGAGGTCAACACGACCACCGGCGCCGTCATCGTCGCCGGAAAGCCCGCCCCGGGCCTTGCCGTCCACGGCTTCGACGTCGTTGCCTATTTCACCGAAGGCAAGCCGGTGCAGGGCGATGCGCGCTTTGCCGTCGTCCACAAGGATGCGACCTATCGCTTCGCCAGCCAGCAGAGCCTCGATGCGTTCAAGGCCGCCCCTTCCAGGTACGAACCCGCCTACGGAGGCTATTGCGCCTATGGCGTCTCGGTCGGCGCCAAGTTCGATGGCGACCCGCGCTTCTGGAAGATCGTCGATGACAGGCTCTATCTGAACCTCGACGCTGGCATCCAGCAGGCCTGGCTGAAGGACGTGCCGGGCGCCATCCGCAAGGCCGAAGTCAATTGGCCGGGCCTTGCCGATAAGCTCCCTTCCGAGATCGAGTGAGCCCGATCATGGCTGCGGGCAGGCATCGCCTCGCTGCGGTGCTTGCCCGCGCCCTCCCGTTGCCCACATCATCGTCAAAGGAAACCGCCATGCGCTTCGTCACCCGTAAAGTCCATTCCCTCCTCGACTACCCCGTCGCATTCAGCCTCCTTGCCATGCCCTTCATCCTCGGGCTCGGCGCGACCGAGCCGGCCGCCAAGTGGCTGTCGGTCGCAACCGGTGCGGCCGCCTTGCTTCTGACACTGCTCACCGATCACGAGACCGGCGTCGTTCGTGTGGTGCCCTATTGGCTCCACGTCGCGGTCGATCGTCTCGTCGGTATCACGTTCCTTGCCGCGCCCATCGTTCTCGGCTTTTCTGGGCTCGATGCGGCCTACTACTGGATGAACGCCGTCGCCGTGCTGTCCGTGACGGTCGTCCTCGCGGCCCCGGAAAACGGCACACCTGCGCGAGCCGAGGCCTGATGCGAGCATTGCGGTCGGAGGCGCCGATCCACGCGCCTCCGGCCTCCGGCCATTTCCGGCCCCGATCATCTCCGTGTGACCATGACGAACCATCAGCAAAGCGAAATCACCTTCACCCGCTTGCCTGAGGTCCCTCGCCACAAGATCGTCGCCCACATGTCGGACCCGCGCGTGGGGACCCACATGCCGCTGCTGACCGGCGGCTGGGACGACGAGCGTGTCGAAGCGTTCGTTGCCGCCAAGGAGGCGTGCTGGGCGCGCGATGGGCTCGGCCACTGGGCGATCCTCGCTGGTGGCGCCTATGTCGGATGGGGCGGATTCCAGAAGGAAGGCGCGGATTGGGACTACGGATTGGTGTTGAAGCCGGAGTGCTTCGGCCTCGGTCCACGGATCACGAGAGAGGCGCTGGCGTTCGCGTACGCCGACGAGCGCATCGCATACGTGACATTTCTTCTGCCACCGTCCCGAAGGAGGCTCGGCGCCCTGGCGCGGCTCGGAGCGAGCTTCGCCGGCGAGATCGACTACGCCGGGGCGCGGTTCCTGAAGTATCGTCTCGAGACCGAGTGATCTGCATACGAAGCCCGGTCCAGGCGGATGGTCACATTGCGCGACGCGACGCCGTTGCGCGGTCCGACCGAGAGCACATGACGCCCCCTCGACAACCCGTTCGGCCCGCGGTTGCTACCCACGACCCGGTACGATCTGTCACCCATGTCTTCGGTATGGACAATTTGAAATTTGGTAGCGGAGGAGGGACTTGAACCCCCGACCCCAGGATTATGATTCCCGTGCTCTAACCAACTGAGCTACTCCGCCACGGCGCCCCGTGCCGCCGTCGGGCAGCCTGAGCGAGCCCGGATATAGGGGGGCGCCGGCCCCTGTGTCAACGATCGGGTCGACGATGGGACGCGCCCGCCCGCATCAACCTGAAAGCCGGCCCCTCGGGAAACTGGATCGCGCGAGCCGCCCGTCCTGCCTTGAGGCCGGCCGGCCCTCACGCGCCTTTGAGGCGCTCGACGACGAGCGCGTCGATACGTGCCGTATTGCGGCAGTACTCGACCTCGCGGCCGTTGCCTTCGGCGAGATCCTGGTGGCACGCCTCGGCATGCTCGCATTTGGCGCAGGAATGTCGGAGTTCGGAATAGAGAGCCCGCTCGGCCTCCCGAAGGTAAGCGACATCGAGGCCGGCAAGCGTCAGCCGGCGAGGCAGCAGTTCGTCGGCATCCGGGTTCGGCACACTTGGACCGAGGGCATCGTCGCGACGGTCCGCCGAGGGACCCGAGGCCGCGTGACCAACCGCTGCGACGCCCCCCTCGAAGAGGAATGCACCGAGCGCATGGGCGAGGCTCACAGGCTCGTTGCGCTGTTCGAGCGCCAACGTGTCATCGTCGAGGGGCTGCATGGCGTCTCTCCCGTCCGGCTGTCGACGGGCAGGATGGCGCACGATCGTCCTCTCGACCTTGATCCATGTCAAACACGGGTCGGCCCCGTGCGTTCGCCGCTACTCCCCGCCCTGGGCGCAACCGAGCCAATCGATTGCGGCCCTGAGCCCGGAGAGTGAAAAACGCACGCTCGAGCGCCCGCCCGATGCGCTCGCATAGCGCCATTCGAGCCGCTTGCCCGCGACGATCGCGTCCCTGATCCCGATCTTGACGTCGCTGTCGAGGTCCGCCCCGAGTTCGTACTCGTTGACCGAAATCGGCGTCGTTATCATGCCGGGCGTAAAGGCGATCGGCGGTTTGCGGTCGACCTGCAACTCGAACTCCTGGCTGGTGTCGGCCTGGTCGAGCACCGCGACGACCTGGACTTGCCAGTTGGAATTGTGGTTCGCCCGCCAGAGGCGCAGCGAATGGCTCCAGCCGAGCGGGGCCGTCTTGTCGGCGTGATAGATGACGGCATGCGCCGAGCCGTCCGGGCGAAGGGTCGCGAGCGTGCCCTGAAAGCGGGCGCGCGTTTCCCCGTACTGCTGGTAGGTTTTCTTTCCGCAGACCGTTCGCGCCTCGGCGCCCGTCGCCCCCGCGATGGGCGCGAGGGCGGCAAGCGCAAGGCATGCGGCGCCGGCAATCGCGGTCCGACACGCGGCAAGTGCAGCTCCGGTCATGGGCAGGCCCTCCACTGGTTGGTTGGCGCGAACCGACGAGCGGTCATCGGGCATCTTCAACGCGCTTCGCCCGACGGCATCGGGGCGAGGAGCGCCGCATCCTCGACGAGGGGACGCACGCCGTGAGCCTCGACCTTACCATCCTTGAGGTGACGGAAGAACTTCGAAGTCCGGCACCATTCATGGAATGTGCGGATGTCGATCGTGCGACAGGCGGTCCGCACGTTCCAGGTCACATGGGCGGGGGAGCAGGCGCTGTCGTTGTTGTAGTGCGGTCCCGTGGTCGAACCGAGGTAGGTTACGGCGCTGCCGGAGGGCAGTCGCTCCGGCTGGATCTGGCCGCGGTAGTGCGTCTTGACGACGCTGCCGTAGGGTTCGAAGGATTCCACCTCGCCAAGTCCGGGCGGCACGGAAGGCCTGAAGCCATTTTCGTCCGGATCATGATTGACGAGCAGGAACACCTGCGATTCGACGCGCAGAACCGGATCGTCGCAGTGCTCGGGTTTGCAGGCACCCGGCAGCCCCTCCCCGCTCGGGGCTCCGATCTCGGGGCAGCTCGTGAACACCCAGTGCACTTCGATCGTGCTGCCGGGCGTGACTTCCCCGCAATAAGTCTCCCCGGCATATGCCTGCTTCTGCGCCTCGGCCATGTAGTTGGTCGAGCTGCACTCGAAGCCGGTCCCGCCGTAGCGGGCGAAATTGACGAACCCGAAGCTGCGATGTTCGGCGCTGAGGTGGTAATGCAGGTTGCAGAGATTGAGTTCCGTGCTGTGCGGTGCCGGCTCGAAGTAACTCCGGTTGGTGCCCTCGAAAATGGCGTCGATGTGCCGCGGCGATTGCGGCCCGGCCTCGACGGTCCCCCCGACGCGACAGGCGTGCTCGGTGCCTTCGGCGTTGGCGGGCCCTCTGAAGGTAAGCGCAGAAAGTGCGGCGATTGCCGCGACGGCGAGGGCTCGTGCAAATGGGTGTGACGCTTTGAAACTCCCGAACGGCATGGTGACGCAACCTCCACGAGAAGCATGCATGCTGCAGGGCCAGCGATGCTGCCTTGCGTCGATCACATGTAGACGGAGTTTCGTCCGAGGCAGCAGGAATTGTCAACGCGGGGACGGGAGCAGCGATCGGCGGGGTTGATACCGGCGCGGCCGGTGGCGTCGCGTTCGAGGATTTCCCCTTCGCGATCTCGGTCGTGGTATGCCGTTCGCCGAGGGCCGACGCCGCACGAAGGTTGCAGCGAAAGGGGAAGGCTCGCGCTCGGGCGGAGGCATCGGGCGCTGCATCACGAGGCGATTGCGGATGATCCAGTCGAAGTGGGCCTGGTTGCTCGAGCAGCTCCGTCGCCGGATTGCGGTCCGGGCCGGTCTCATTGCGATGCTGGCGGTGGCGGTCGCCCCGATCGCGGCCGTGCTCGGCGACTACGTCCCGGCGGAGGTTGCGGACCGCCTCGGCTCGTCGGCCGTCGACGACATTCTCGGCGTGCTTGCCTCGAGCATGTTGGCCATAGCGATTTTCTCCCTTTCGAGCGTTGTTGCCGCCTTCGGCTCGGCGACGGCCAACGCTTCGCCGCGCGCGACCGCCATCCTCATCGCCGACCCGACGACACAGAACATGCTCTCGACGTTCATCGGGACCTTCATCTTCAGTCTGGCCGGCATAATTCTCCTCGAATCCGGAGTATACGATAGCTCCGGCCGCCTTGTTCTCTTCCTCTTCAGCATTTTCGTCGTCGCGCTCGTCGTCGTCACGCTGGTACGCTGGATCGACTTCATCATGCGCTTTGGCCGCCTCGGGCACATTGCCGGCGAAGTCGAGGCGGCGGCGTTGAAGGCCTTCGAGGATCGTCGCCGTGAACCCTACTTGGGTGGTCGCCCGCTGTTCGATCCGGACCGCCAGGTCCCGCCGGGGGCCCATCCGATCATCGGCGCCACGGCGGGCTACGTGCGCCATGTCGACATGGCGGCGCTCGAGGACTGTTGCGGGGGTCGGGAAATTTATCTCGTGTCGCCCCCTGGAACGTTCATGGCTGGCCCTCGCGTTCTTGCATTCGTTGCAGGCGATCCCGACGAGGCTGTCGTCGCCGCCGTGCGCCATGCCGTCGATATCGGCTCAGAGCGAACGCATGATCAGGATCCACGGTTCGCGATCATCATTCTTGCCGAGATCGCCTCGAAGGCGCTCTCTCCGGCGATCAACGACCCGGGAACGGCGATCGATATCGTCGGCCGATTGACCCGCGTGATAGCGACCTGGGCGCATTCTCAGCAGCCGCAGGAAATCCTCTTTCCGAGCGTCTACGTCCCGCCCGTCACCTTCGGCGAGGTCGTCCGTGACGGTTTCGCACCGATCGCGCGCGACGGAGCGGGACTCGTCGAGGTCCAGATCAGACTTCAGAAAGCGCTCGCGATCCTCGCGGGCTGTGGTGATGCCGCACTCGAAGCCACCGCCCGCCAGCTCTCCGAGGAAGCATTGGAGCGGGCACGCAAGGGCTTGTATCTCGACGCCGACCGGGCGCTCGTCGAAGAAACCGCGCGCCTCGCCTTCCAAGGCCGCGCGCCCCGCCTTGCAAGCGCCGGCCACGTACCGGGCCCGGCGTGACACGAGGGTGATCGCGCGCACCTGGCCCTGTTCGACCGGTTGGCTCCCTACCCCTCCATCGCGCGTACGTCGACGAAGCGGCCGGCGATCGCGGCCGCTGCGGCCATGCGCGGCGAGACGAGGTGCGTGCGGCCGCGAAAGCCCTGGCGCCCCTCGAAGTTGCGGTTCGAGGTGGAGGCGCAGCGCTGGCCGGGCTTCAACTGGTCCGGGTTCATGCCGAGGCACATCGAGCAGCCCGGTTCGCGCCACTCGAAGCCCGCTGCCTTGAAGATGTCGGCGAGACCCTCGGCTTCGGCCTGCTCCTTGACGAGCCCCGAGCCCGGCACGATCATCGCATAGGCGAGGTTGCCCGCGACTTTCTTTCCCTCGACGATGCGCGCGACCTCACGCAGGTCCTCGATGCGCCCGTTCGTGCAGGAACCGATCCAGATCACGTCGAGCGGGATGTCGGTCATTTTCGTCCCCGCCGTCAGTCCCATGTAGGCGAGCGCCCGCTCCATCGAGGCGCGTTTCGCCGCATCGGAAACCGCCGCCGGGTCCGGCACCTTGCCGGTCACCGAAACGACGTCCTCCGGGCTCGTGCCCCAGGTGACGAGGGGCGGCAGCTTGGCCGCGTCGAGCCGCACCTCGGCATCGAAATGCGCGCCCTCGTCGGAGGCGAGCGTCTCCCAGTAGCGCATTGCGACGTCCCAGGCGGCGCCCTTTGGCGCACGCGGCCGGCCCTCGATATACGCGAAGGTTTTTTCATCCGGAGCAATCATGCCGGCCCTGGCGCCGCCCTCGATCGACATGTTGCAGACCGTCATCCGCCCTTCCATGGAGAGCGCCCGGATCGCCTCGCCCGCGTATTCGATGACGTGCCCGGTGCCGCCGGCCGTGCCGATCTCGCCGATGATCGCGAGGATGATGTCCTTGGCCGTCACGCCCCTCGGCAGCGCGCCGTCGACCGTGACGCGCATGTTGCGGGCCTTCTTTTGGATGAGCGTCTGGGTGGCGAGCACGTGCTCGACTTCGCTCGTGCCGATGCCGTGGGCGAGGGCGCCGAATGCACCGTGCGTCGAGGTGTGGCTGTCGCCGCAGACGATCGTCGTGCCCGGCAGTGTGAAGCCCTGCTCGGGGCCGATGATGTGCACGATGCCCTGGCGCTTGTCGCGCTCGCCATAGTATTCGACGCCGAACTCGGCGGCATTGCGCGCGATCGTCTCGACCTGGATGCGCGATTCTTCGTCGGCGATGCCCTTGGTGCGGTCGGTCGTCGGCACGTTGTGGTCGACGACGCAGAGTGTCTTTTCCGGTGCCCGCACCTTGCGCCCCGTCATGCGCAGCCCCTCGAAGGCCTGCGGGCTGGTCACCTCGTGCACGAGGTGACGGTCGATGTAGAGCAGGCAGGTGCCGTCCGCGGCCTCCTCGACCAGGTGGTCGTCCCAGATCTTGTCGTAGAGTGTTCTGGCGGTGGGGCTGGTGGGCTTGGCCATCGTCGGGGCTCTCCTGATCGTCGCGTGGTCCGGGACGCATCCGCCCCGCCACTCATCGCGCCCTCATACAACAGCCGATCGGAGACGCAAAGCACGCGTGGCGGCCTTGCGGGCGATGCCCGAAGGAGTGGCCGGGGGTGTCGGGCGAGGCCGTCCGGCAGCCGCCCCGGGACACGGCATTGCCGATCGATGACAGAGAAAGCCCTTGCGGCGCTTGCTCTATCACGCTATATTCAAACGGCTTCTTCTTACCAGGGAAGCAATGACACGCCCGACCGAGCCGTGGCTCCAATCGCCGCTCGCCGCCAAAGCGACGGATATGAGCCAGTGAGTGCGTACGGGTCCGAAAGGGCGAATGATCCTGGTGAAAGGGGGTTAACCATGTGGCCACCGGACAGGTGATGCCCCGCGGCAGGTGACTGCGGCGGGGCTTTTGTTTTCGGCTCCACGATTTGCCAACCGCCTCGAGCGGATTTCTCGCCTAGACGCGCCCCGTCTCGATCAGCGAGCGTGTGGCGGCTGTGACCGCCTCGCGCGCCGGCCGGAATCGTACACCCGTCAGTTCCGTGACGTAGCCAGTCTCGACATGGCACCGGCAGTCGAGGCCGGCCACCGCCGCCCTGACCTTGGGGTCGACCAGCGCCAGCATACGCACCAGCGCCGCGGGCAGCTCGCGGGTCGGCACCCGTCTCGCGTGCGCCCCCAGTTCCGTCCTCAGCACTTGCCCGATCTCGGCGAGCGAGAGGGTTGCCTCCCCCGCCATCAGCCGCCGTCCTCCCGCCCCCGGCGCCACCATTGCCGCGACCTGGAGTCGCGCGACGTCGCGCGCGTCGGCGATTGGAAAGGCGATCGGCGGCACCGCCGGATAGGCTCCCCGCAGCATCATCTCGATCAGGCCGAGCGAAGCCCCGACCGAACCGCCGATGGACGGCCCGAGCACGAGACCTGGATTGACCGATACGAGCCGCTCGCCGGCACCCGCCGCCCTAGCCCGCTCGGTGGCCGCCAGCTCGGCCCGCGTCTTGGCCACCATGTAGGCGGTGAGCGCGGGCCACGTGGCATCCGTCCAGTCGCCCTCGCGGAGCCGCAGTTCGCGCGGCCGGCCGGGCCGGTACATCATCGTGACCACCGAAGAGGTCATGACGATGCGCTCCACCCCCGCGCCGAGCGCCGCCTCCAGCACGCGCAATGCTCCGCCCCGCGCCGTTGGCACCAGCGCTTCGCGGTTGCGCGGGTTGGCGAGCGGAAACGGGCTCGCGACGTGCTGCACGTAGCGGCAGCCCGCGACCGCGTCCTGCCAGCCTTCGTCGCGCTCGAGGTCGGCGACCGCGAATGTCAGTCCGCCGACCTCCACCCCCGCCGCCACGAGGCTCTCGCGGATCGTCGGCCCGCGCGCTGCCTCGCGCACCGTGCCGCGTACCCGGTAGCCGTCCGCCAGCAGCGCGCGCGCCACGTGCCGCGCGATGAACCCGCCAATCCCCGTCACCAGAACCAGATCGGACATGCGCCCACCCCCACTTCCTCGATACGCGACTTGTGTGCGGGTCGCTGCCGGGCTAGTTCCGAGCTTCACCCGCATCGACTGTGACCGCAGCCTTCAGGAACGTACACCATGGCGACACGCAAGCTCCTCCTTCTTCCCGGCGACGGCATCGGCACCGAGGTCATGGCGGAGGCCGAACGTATTCTCGCCTGGGTCAACGCCAACGCGGGCGGCGGCTTCGAGACGGAGACCGACCTCGTCGGTGGCTCGGCTTACGATGCGCATGGTGTTGCCATCACCGATGCGGCCATGGCCCGCGCGATGGCCGCCGATGCGGTGCTGTTCGGCGCGGTCGGCGGGCCGAAGTGGGACGGCGTGCCCTACGAGGCGCGACCCGAAGCCGGGCTCCTGCGCCTGCGCAAGGACATGCAGCTCTTTGCCAACTTGCGCCCGGCGATCTGCTATCCCGCCCTCGCCGACGGCTCCTCGCTGAAGCGCGAAGTCGTCGAGGGCCTCGACATCATGATCGTGCGCGAGCTGACCGGGGGTGTCTACTTCGGCGAACCCAAGGAGATCACCGACCTCGGCAACGGCCAGAAACGCGCCGTCGACACCCAGGTCTACGAGACCTACGAGATCGAACGCATCGCCCGCGTCGCCTTCGACCTTGCGAGAAAGCGCGGCAAGCTCGTGCACTCGGCTGAAAAGCGCAACGTCATGAAGTCCGGCGTGCTCTGGAACGAGGTCGTCACGAATGTCCACCGTAAGGAGGCGAGCGACATCCGCCTCGAGCACATCCTCGCAGACAACTGCGCCATGCAACTCGTGCGCCGGCCCAAGCAGTTCGACGTGATCGTCACCGACAACCTCTTCGGCGACATCCTCTCGGACGCGGCCGCCATGCTGACGGGTTCGCTCGGCATGCTGCCGTCGGCTTCGCTCGGGGCGGCGGATGCGGGCGGCCGCCGCAAGTCGCTCTATGAACCCGTGCACGGTTCGGCTCCCGACATCGCGGGCAAGGGCGTCGCCAACCCGATCGCCACCATCGCCAGTCTTGCCATGGCGCTGCGTTATTCCTTCGACATGGGCGAGACGGCGGACCTCATCGAGGGCGCGATCGCCCGCGTGCTGGCGAGCGGCATCCGCACCGGCGATATCGCGAGCGCCGGCTGCACCACCGTTGGCACCCGCGCCATGGGCGACGCGATCCTCGCCGAGATGGGAAGGGCAGCTTAGGGCGAGGGGGCGGGGGGCACCCGGAGGCGGGCATGACGGAGGTTCGCGACGTCACGAAAGAGGAGTTCGCCGCCGAGGTCGTCGAGGCCTCTCGGCGCCAGCCCGTTCTGGTCCACTTCTGGGCGCCCTGGTGTGGTCCGTGCAAGGTGCTCGAACCGATGCTCGCCGAGGCCGTTGCCGCGACCTCGGGTGCCGTCCGTCTGGTGCGCGTCGACGTCGACAAGGCGCCGGGTATCGCCGAGACGCTCGAAATCCAGTCGATCCCCGCCGTCTTCGCCTTCCGCGATGGTGGGCCGGTGGACGGATTCCTCGGCGCTCTCCCCCGGGCCGATGTGCAGCGCTTCGTGGAGAAGATTTCGCGGGGCGCCGGCAAGATGGACAAAGAGGCCGCCGGGCAACCTCGCGAGACACCGTCCGCCAGATCCCGGCCGGCCCGTATTTTCATCTCCTACCGGCGCAGCGACTCGACCGCCTTCACCCATCGCCTCCATGAACGCCTCACCGCTCATTTCGGTCCCGGCTCGACCTTCATCGACATCGATGACATTCCCTTGGGCAGCGACTTCCGGCGCCACGTTCGCTCGGAACTCGCCGGCTGCGGCCTCGTCCTCGTCGTCATCGCGCGCAATTGGATGGAGCTTGGAGCCGGCGGTGCGCCGCGCCTGCACGAGGCGGGCGACGTCGTGCGCCTCGAGATCGAGACGGCCCTGGAGGCGGGCGTTCCGGTCGTGCCCGTCCTCGTCGGCTCGGCCGTGATGCCCGCTCCCGCCGCCCTGCCCGAAAGCCTCGCCGAACTTTCCTTCCGCAACGCCGCTCGTGTCGACGACGGCATCGATTTTACCGCCCACGTCGGCCGCCTCATCGCCGGCATCGAGCGTCTCATGGCCTGAAGTTGCCGCCGTCGACCGGCCGGCCGAGCAGCGAGGATTTCGTCCCCCGTGCCTCCGGTCTACCACCGCCTCCACAACACGCGCACCCAGTCCGATGCCACCGCCCGCGAGCAGCAGCGCTCGGGCCGCATCTGCGGGCGCGAGGCGCTCTGGAGCCACCTCAAATCGGTGAAGGCCTATCCGGGCCTGCTGCCGCGCGGGCGCGCCGGCATCGAGTTCGAAACGCCCCTCCCCCCGACCGACCGCGCCTCCTACGTCTCTTGGCTCGAAGGCGCCCCCGGCGTTGTCGCGAGTGCCGATGGCGACTATGTTTGCATCGAGGTGACGATCCGCCGGATCGTGCCCGACGCCGGAGAGCAAAGGCGCGCATCGCGCCGCGCCGGCCCGCCGAAGGAAGCATCGTGACCGCTGACCCGGACCTCGCCCAACGATCGATCGCGGACACCGCCGACCTCGCGCGGCGCGATTTCGTGCCGCTGATGACGCTGCCGGTGGCGATTTCGGCCGTGGCCCGCCGGCTCGGCGCGAGGATCGAGCACGGCCACGACGATCTCGACGATTTCGAAGCCGTGCTGATGGTCAAGCCGCGCGGCCGGCGTCTGCTTTTCATTCGCTATCGGGGTGCGCCGAAGCGGGCGACCGACGTCCTCGTGCCGCGCCGCAACGCGACCACGGCAACGAAGCGCTTCGTCATGGCATCCCTCGATCTCGTGGCGGCCTGACGAACGGGCTGGTGACCGTGCGCCAGCCGCTGTCGTGCGGCTTGCGCCGGCCCCGCGATGCGGGCATGTCCCTTGGGACACTGCCGCCTTGGCCGGAGCACGCCCCATGATGCCGCGCGACATCCAGCGCATCTCGCTGGCCAGCATCGCGGTGGCCGTTGCCGTTCTGGCGCTCAAGCTCGTTGCCTGGCGCATCACCGGCTCGGTCGCGCTCTTTTCGGACGCCCTCGAAAGCGTCGTCAACGTGGCCGCCGCCGTCGTCACGTTCCTGGCCGTGCGCCTCGCCGACAAGCCGGCCGATCGCAACCATCCCTACGGCCACCACAAGGCGGAATACCTCTCGGCCGTGTTCGAGGGCGTGCTGATCGTGCTGGCGGCGCTCGCGGTCCTCGATGCCGCCTGGCGAGCAGCGCTCGCCCCGCGCGAAATCTCCGAGCCGTTCGTCGGCATGCTGGTGAACGGGCTGGCCGGCGTGCTCAACGCGCTCTGGGGGGTGTTCCTGTTGCGGCGGGGCCGCGCCCATGCCTCGCCGGCACTGATGGCCGAAGGCCGCCATCTCCTGGCCGATGTAGGCTCATCCGCCGCGGTCCTCGCCGGCCTGGCGATCGCCATCGCGACCGGCTATCCGATCCTCGATGCGGTGCTCGCGGCGATTGTCGGCATCTACATCCTCTGGTGCGGCTGGAACCTGGTCCGCGACAGCCTCGGCGGTTTGATGGACGAGGCGATAGCGCCCGACCTCGTCGCGCGCATTCGCACGATCATAGAGGCGAACGCCGGGGGTGCCATCGAAGTGCACGACCTACGCACGCGCCGGGCCGGCCGTGCCACCTTCGTGGAATTCCATCTGGTGGTGAGCGGGCGCATGCCGGTGCGCGAGGCCCATGCGATTTGCGATCGCATCGAGGCGGCCCTTCGCACCGAGATCGTCGGCGTCGTTACCACCATACATGTCGAGCCGAGCGAAAAAGCCAAGGGGCCGGCCGAGGCCGGCGGGCCGCTGGTCCTGCATTGAAGGCAGCGATCGCCGGCCGCGCCCGGCGCCCGCCTCGCGCTCCTCGTTCTTGTTCCGCTGGCATGCTAAGGGTTCGCCTCGACCAGGCCGACAAGGGGGACGGGGGATGGATGCATTCTTGAAAGCACTGGGCCAGACATTGCTGGCGCTGCTCGGGTTCGTCGCGTTGCTCGTCGTCGAATTGATCGCCGCGATCGCGACCTACGTCTATCTCGCCCTCTACGACGTCGAGACGTTCGGCTACCTCGTGCGCATGTCCGGGCGCGTGCTCAACGTCGCCTGGCAGCAGGTCGACTTTTTCTTTTCCGAAGCGGCGGCCAATCAGGCCTATGCGACCGTGGTCGGCGAGATTGGACCGAAAGCCATGCTCCTGCTTCTCATCGGACTGGCGGTCGGCGCGGTCTTTCGCTTCGTGCTCTGGGTGCTGTCGCTGATGTTCTTGCCGCCGCGGCGCAGTTGAACGGCGGGCTCGCATCCGCTCGAGTACGTGCTGCCAGCCCTCAGAGGCTGACGACCGCCCCTTCCAGCCACTCGCCTCGCCCGCTCGCTGTGAGCAGAAGGGCACCGGTCAGCTCGAGCGCGGCCTGGTCGTCGTCGGCATCCTCGAGTGTTACGGCGACGAAACGGACGCCTGCGTCCTCCCAATCCTCCATCTGGCTCGCCATGATCTCCTCGAGCCCGACGCGCGCCAGCGTCGCGAGCGGGTTGCCGCTCTCGAACCGTTCGACGCTCGCGACATAGGCGATCGTTCCACCACCCGCGCGGGCCATGCGCTCGGCGATCGTCTCGGCCATCGTCAGCACGGTCTCGAACACCGCGCCGATCTCGAGCGGGGCGTCGTGGTGGCCGGCCTCCCGTGCGGCCGAGCGTTCGCACGCCGCGAGCGCCGATGCCATTCCACGCGCCGTGAGATCGAGCGTCAGCACCGCCACGTCGAGGCCGCTGTGTGCCTTGAGAGCAGCCTCTCCGAGGCGGGCGGCGGCCTGCACGTCGTCGGGCTCTCCACGAAAGGCGCGCACGGAGCGGGCGACCCCTTCGAGTTCACCGGCGAGACCCGTCACCGACTGGTCGCCCTGCAGAACCATCCGGCAGTCCTGTGCCGCGAAGGCATGAGCCGCGAGCGCTCCGAGCTCGCCGCACCCGCCGCCGACGAAGACGCGTCGGTCGGTCAGTTCGGGATACGAGCGCGGTGCGAGGAGTACGGGATCGGCGAGGGCGAGACGATTCATGGACCAGACCTTCTCGAACAACGGACAGACGAGGCGAGGGGCAACTTCGTACTGAGTCGGTGAATCGAGCCTTAAGGGATTCCAAGACGTGATTGAGGCGAGTGGCGGTCGACAAAGAGGCACCACTCTATGGACAGGTTACACCAGAAGCCGTCCCTCGGCTTAGAATTCTGGTGAAAGGTACGGCGGCCATGGTTGCACTTGCGCCTCGATGACTGTGACCCTTCTGCCAATGGATGAACACGGGGGCTGATTCGTAGACCGATGGCTAAGAAGATCTCCATGGAACGGGTCTCCGGTGGTCGCGTCGAGCACGGCCGTGAGGCATTGAGGGCCGAAAGCGTCCCGGTCGGTGAGGCATATGGCGAGCTGCACGGCGATGCGGGGCGTGGGGCGGCGACACGCCGAACGCAGCCCGGCTGGCGGGGCATCGACACCGTCGTGACGCTGGCGATGCTGGTGGTGGCGCTGGCGGCCGGCCTGGGTCTGGTCGCCGAAATGGCGATGACGCCACCCGTTGCAGGTTCGATCGCGGCCGCGTTGTTCGTCGCCATGCTCGCCGTGCATATGTTGACCCGGCGGATCGGCGGGCTCGGCCATAGCGTCGATCGCCTCGAAACGCGTGTCGATTTGATCGAGCAGAACGCCACCCGGTCCACCGCGAACGATGCCGCCGGAGAGCTGGCGGAGGTCGAGCTTCGCGCCATCGATGCCCTCGACGACGACTTCCTCGAGGTCGATGAAGAGCTGGACTACGACGCGTTCCAGCCCTCGGACCAGGGGCTACGGCAGCCCGGCCCCGTGCTGCACGATGCGCAGGACGTGCGTACCGCCCAGGGGGATGCCGCAGCGCCGCAAGCGCGGCGTGCCGACGCCGGCGCGGCAAGTGCCGCCTCCGCGCGTCTGGACCTGGACGACGATTTCGACAGTCCACTCGCCTCGGCTCGGCGTGAGGCGATGCGCGACATCGCCCACGTTGGCCGCTCGCCGTCTCCGGGCACCGAGACACATGCCGCCGCCACGCGTCCCGACCCGGTCCTGTCGCGCTCGCCCGCTGATCTCGGAGCCCATCCGGGAGAGAGCACGATGTCCCACCGGCTGGAGCCGCGCCTCGACGTCCGCTCCTCCCAGCCCCATCCGCAAGCCGGCGCACTGCATGCGCCCGAGACGCGCCGTGCCACGCCGCGCGATGCTCAGGCGCAGCTCGACGAGGAGGGCTTGCCGCCGATCGCGCTGCCACGCGCCCCGGTCCCTGTGCCGACCCCGGCAGCCTCACGTGGCATGCCGGTGCCGCCGCCCCCGGCTGCAGGCCGGCCGGCTCTGGAAGCGAACCCGGAGGGGCCCGGTCGCGCCGCGCTGCCGCCGCGCCCCCCTGTGCCCTCCATGCCGAAGGCCCCCCCGCCACCGCCGCGCCCGGTCGGCGCGGGCCCGGTCGCCGGCCAGCCCGAGGCACCCCGTCCGGGACATGGTCCGACCGAGCCGCCGCTGGCGCGCTCCCTCGACGATGCTGGCCGTACCGAAGTGGTCATCCAAGCGATCCGCAAGGGCGATCTCGACCTCTACCTGCAGCCGATCGTCGGCCTGCCGGATCGCAAGCCCGCCCACTTCCAGGTGATCGTGCGCGTGCGCACACCGTCCGGAGCAACGCTGACGGGCGAGGAATTCGAGCCGATCGCCCGCGCCCGCGGCCTGATGCCCGCCATCGATCAGATCATGTTGGCGCGCACGGTGCAGATCCTTCGCAAGCTGACGCGTGGCGGCAAGGGCCATCGCTTCTTCTGCACCCTCGCGGATGCATCGGTTGCGGCCCCGGGCTTCCTGCAGGAGTTCGCCTCCTATTTGCGTAAGAACCCGGACGTCGGGCCGCGTCTCGCCATCGAGATCGCCGACGATGCGCTCGTCGTCGGCAACCCTGAGGTCCGTGGCGGTCTCGCCGAACTGCGCGAACTCGGAGTGGCGCTCGCGATCACGGCGACGACGGACGAGATCGCGCATGCTGGCGCGCTGGCCGAACGGGTTGCGGCACGCTTTGTCCGCGTCGCCCCGCACGTGCTCTCCGCGCGCTCGCGCGGTCCGGCCGAAACCGCTCGCCTCGTGGCCGAGAACCGCATGCTGGGCATCGACGTCCTGGTCGATGGCATCGGCGACGAGAACGCGCTCGCAGATGTCGTCGCGAGCGGGATTTCCCTGGTGCAGGGTGATCTCTTCTCGAGCCCGAAGCCGCTTTCCGGAGATGCCGTCGCCGGCGCCCACCGGGCGGCCTGAGTCCACCCGAGGCCGAACGTCTCGCGCATGCATACGGCGATTGCGCCGACCGATCGAGCCGCCTTCGGGCGGCTCGTTTCTTTTGCCAGTCCGTCGTTCCGCCACCGGGTGGACCTGCCGGCAGCCGATGGCGGTTGCCGTCCGCCGGACGAGCGGCTAGGGCTCCTCTCGCACCGCAATGGAGAGCCCCATGGCCCGGCCCGCCGACGAGATCCCCATCATCAGGTCCGTGTCCGAGCTGGCGGACCGCTATGACGCTTGGTTCTGCGATGTTTGGGGCGTCATTCACAACGGTCGCGAGCCCCACCCGGCCGCCGTCGCCGCCTGCGAGCGCTTTCGCGAGCGCTCCGGCCGCGTCCTCTTCATCACCAATGCGCCGCGGCCGGCGGCGTCCGTCATCGCTCAGCTCGATCGTCTCGGCGTCTCCCGCAGCGCCTACGATGCGGTCGTGACCTCGGGTGACGTGACGCGTGCGCTCATTGCCCGCTACAGCGGTCGACCCGTCTTCCACCTCGGGCCGGAGCGTGATCTGCCCCTGCTCGACGGTCTCGATGTCCACCTTTCAAGCGCCGATGAAGCCGAGGCGATCGTCAACACCGGCCTCTTCGACGACATTCTCGAGGGTCCCGAGGACTACCGCGAAATGCTCGCCGGTTTCGCCGCCCGCGGTCTGCCGATGATCTGCGCCAATCCCGACCTCGTGGTCGAGCGCGGCACCGAGATTGCCTATTGCGCGGGCTCGCTCGCCGAACTCTATGCCGGTCTTGGCGGCGAGGTGTCCTACGCCGGAAAGCCGCACGCGCCGATTTACGAGGTGTGCTGCGAACGGTTGGCGGCACTCGGCGCCCCCGCTGCCGCTGGCACTGTCGGCCGCGAACGGATCCTGGCGATCGGCGATGGCCTGCGAACCGACATGGCCGGCGCGCTCGCGTTCGGCATCGACGCGTTGTTCATTCCCTCGGGCATCCACGTCCCACACGGGCGCGCCTTGGCCGGCGATGTACTGACGGAACTCTTCGAGGGCTTTGCGATGCGACCCGTGGCGGCCATCGACGGCCTCTCCTGGTAGCCGCGCGCCACCGCCCGGGTCGTTCAACCCGCGTCGTTCGCCACGACCAGACCGATCTTGCCGATGTGCGCGCCGCCTTCCATGCGTGCGTGCGCCTTTGCGGCATCGGCGAGCGCGAATTGGCTGTCGACCAATGGTGTCAGCCGCCCTTCCGCGACCATTGGCCAGACCCGCCTTTCCACCATGTGAGCGATTCCGGCCTTCACCTCGGCCGTGCGCGCCCTGAGCGTCGAGCCGGTCAGCGTCAGCCGCTTCAGCATCACCGGCATGAGATCGATCGTGACCTTGGAGCCTTCGAGGAAGGCGATCTGCACGATGCGACCGTCGTTGGCCGTTGCCCGGATGTTGCGCGCCACGTAGTCGCCACCGACCATGTCGAGGACCACGTCGACGCCCTGCCCCGTCAGTTCCTTGACCACCGCGACGAAATCCTCCTCGCGGTAATTGACGGCCCGGACCGCGCCGAGCCGTGTGCAGGCCGCGCACTTTTCCGCCGATCCGGCGGTCGCGATGACCTTGGCGCCGAGGCCCACGGCCATCTGGATGGCGGTCGTGCCGATGCCGCTCGAGCCGCCATGCACCAGCAGCCAACCGCCGGGCTGCAGGGCACCGCGCTCGAAAACGTTGTGCCAGACGGTAAAGACGGTTTCGGGCAGCAGTGCCGCCTCGAGTGCCGACAGGCCTGCCGGCATCGGTAGCACCGCGCCCGCATCGACGGCGCAATACTCCGCATAGCCACCGCCATTGGTCAGCGCGACGACGCGGGCGCCCCGGCTCCAGCGGCTCACCGCCTCTCCGACCGCCACGATCTCGCCCGCCACCTCGAGGCCGGGCAGGTCGCTGTGGCCGGGCGGGGCCGGATAGAGTCCGCGGCGCTGGAGCACGTCTGGCCGGTTGACGCCCGCCGCGATCACCCGGATCAGCACCTCGTTGCGGCCGACCGCCGGCAACGGCCGCTCGGCCAGCCGCAGCACGTCTGGCTCGCCCGGATTGGTGATCTCGACGGCTCGCATCGACTTGGGCAGGCTCATGGCTTCCTCCAGCGCGGTTGGCGACGCGCTCGACCGCATTCGTCGGCCGACCGTTGCCGCCCCCTATGGCATGACTGGAAGCCGGCCGTCATCCGCGTCAATATGCACGTACGGCGACCGGCCGGCGAATGGCCCATGAACGAACGGCGAGCGAGATGAACGACCAAGACGATCTGCCACGCGCCAAGAGCACGCACCCGACCATCGGCGAGGACCTGACCACCTACTCGCGTGCCGAGCTTGCCGAGCGCATCCGGGTCCTCGAGGCCGAGATCGAACGCCACCGCGCCGAAATCGCACGCAAGACCGGCCAGCGGGACGCCGCCGACAGCCTCTTTCGGGATTGAGCACACGGCGGTCCGACGCTCCCTTCTACCTGCCGAAGTCGGGACGTTCACGCAGAGGTGAGCCTTACCGGCCGCTGATGTGTCGTCCGGCGCTGCCTGTTAACTCGGCGTTAGCCATCTTTGGGTAGATTCACTTTTATCCAGTCTCCTGGATTTGAGTGGCCCCGCCACTCAGTTTGACGCCTCCCTGTTGACTTCTGAGCCGCCTCGTGCGGCTCATTTTTTTTGCCCGCCCGAGACAAGCCTCGATCTTGTGTTAACCATGTCCGTGCGATGCTCGTACATCGGACGTGCGCGCCCGGACTGGCTTTTGCATCGGTCTTGGCTATTGTTGTCCGGTCGTGTCGATCCGGCCCCGCCCCGTTGGGCCCGTGTGTCAGGTGAGTGTGTCAGTTGTCGATCGTGCGTTTCGGTGGTGGTCGTGATCGCAGGCGCTCTCCCTCGCGGGAGGCGGGCGGCAAGGTGATTTCACTCTGTCGCGCCGCGCTGGACGACGGGCGCTCCGCGAGGCTGCACGGCGACGGCATGGCACTGGTCGATCGGGCGGCCGACTACCTCGGTGGCGCCGGTCGCAAGGCCGCGCGCGGTCTTTCGCCGGATGTTGCCGCCGCCTACGCTGCCGAAAGCATGCGCCTCACCACGCTGCTCATGAGCATCTCGTCCTGGCTGATCATCAGGCGGGCGCTGAGCAGCGGTCGCCTCAGCCTCGAGGAGGCGCGAGTCGAGCGGGCGCGGATCGTCCTCGACGTGATCAGCCGCCCCTCGCACAATCTGAAGTTCGAACGTCTGCCGGTTGGCCTGCGCGACCTCGTGCACGAGACGCTGGCGCTGCGCGACCGCATCATCACGGTCGATCGCCTGCTCTTTCCCGATCGCTACGATGCCTTGGTCGAACCGGAAGCGACCGCCGCGTCGAGGCCGGTGGCCGATGCTCTCGCGCGCCTCGAGACGGAGTTCGCGCGCTCGCCGGCTTGAGCCTTCGCTCGTCGTGGCTTTCGGCGATCCCGTGTCATCAATGCCGAAAGGCCGGCGACGGGTCGTCGCCGGCTGCGATATGCCGCGGCTCGGATCGGATACGTCGTCAGGCGCCTAGAAAAGGCCCTCGAACTTCTTCTTGAAGCGGCTGAGGCGCCCGCCACGGTCGACGAGCTGCTGGTTGCCGCCGGTCCAGGCCGGATGGGTCGTCGGATCGATGTCGAGCACCAGCCGCGAGCCTTCCTGGCCGTAGGTCGAATAGGTTTCGTACTCGGTGCCGTTGGTCATCACTACGGTGATCTTGTGGTAGTCGGGATGCACCTTGGCGACCGGCGCCTTCTTTTCCTTGAGCATCGTCCTCGAAGCCTCTGTCTTCACCGCACGGCGGATGGTCTGCCTGGGGCAGCCGATCACCCATCGGTCATTCTGGAAATCCGAAGTGGTTCGTATAAGGGATGTCGCTGCGCTCGACAACTCGAAACCCGTGCGCGCCGCGCCGGGCCCGCAGACGGCCGGTTCTTGCCACCGGCCGCAGGGCGACTGGCGCCACCGTCCATTGGCGTTGTCCGGCGGGAATCCATGCGCTAAGCGAGGGGTCGACCCGCTTTTATCGAATCCAAAGAGCCCCGCGCCGATGCAGAAATCCGTCGCAACGTCGTCCCCCGACCCCACTCAGCCGGGGGCGAAGGTGCGTCGGCGGCTTTCACTGACGCCCGTTCGGGCACTCCTGCCGTATCTTTCGCGCTATCGCGGCATGGTCGCGCTCACCATCGCCGCGCTCGTCGTCTCGGCCCTTGCGACACTTGCTCTGCCGCTTGGCGTACGCCGCATGGTGGATTTCGGTTTCGCTGGTTCCGACCCCAGTCTCATCGACACGTATTTCGCCACCATCATCGCGGTCGGCCTGGTTCTGGCGGCGGCCTCGGCCGTGCGCTTTTATGCCGTCACGTGGCTGGGCGAGCGCGTCATCGCCGACTTGCGCCGTGACATTTTCGCGCGCCTCGCGAGCCACAGCCCCGCCTTCTTCGAGCGCACCCACTCGGGTGAGGTCATGTCGCGGCTGACCGCCGACACCACGCAGATCAAGACCGCGATCGGCACGGCCATATCCCAGAGCCTGCGCAATGGCCTCCTCTTCGTCGGCGGCTTGACCATGATGGTGGTGACGAGCCCGCATCTCGCCGGCCTCGTTCTGCTCGCGATCCCGGCCATCGTCCTGCCGCTCATGGCCTATGGCCGCGCCGTACGCCGCCTGTCGCGTGATGCGCAGGATTCGCTCGCCACCGCCTCGGCCTACGCCCAGGAGAATCTCGGCGCCGTCCAGGTCATGCAGGCCTTCAACGCCGAACCCGCCGTCGTCCAGCGTTTCAGCACGGCCAGCGAGGTGGCCTTCGAAACGGCTCGGCGCCGTACGGTGGCGCGCGCCGGCCTCACCGCGATCGCGATCTCCCTCGTTTTCGCTTCGATCGTCGGCGTGCTCTGGTACGGCGCGAGCGAGGTTCTGGCCGGAACCTTGACGGCCGGCCGCCTGAGCCAGTTCGTGCTCTATGCCCTGTTCGCGGCCGGCGCGCTCGGCAACCTCGCCGAGGTCTGGGGCGAGGTGCAGCAGACCTTGGGGGCCGGCGAGCGCCTCACCGAATTGCTCGAAAGCCGGCCGGAGATCGTCTCGCCGCCGGAACCCGTTGCGATGCCGGTGCCGCCGCGCGGCGAGATCGTCTTCGACGGTGTCGGCTTTGCCTATCCGGCGCGCCCCGAGACCGCCGCCCTCGATGGCGTCGACATCCGCATCGCACCGGGAGAAACGGTCGCGATCGTCGGCCCATCCGGGGCCGGTAAAAGCACGCTCTTCAATCTGTTGCTGCGCTTTTACGATCCCATCCGGGGGGAGGTGCGGATCGATGGTGTCGCAACCCATCGTGCGGCACTCGCCGATTTGCGCGCGCGCATGGCCTACGTTCCCCAGGACGTCGTACTGTTCGCCGACACCATCGAAGAGAACATCCGCTACGCAAGGCCGCAGGCAAGCTTCGCGGAGGTTGCGGCCGCCGCGGGCGCCGCCCATGCTGCGGGATTCATAGAAGCATTGCCGCAAGGCTATCACACCCGCCTCGGCGAGCGTGGCATCACACTCTCCGGCGGCCAGCGCCAACGCATCGCGATCGCCCGCGCCATCCTGGCGGGTGCCCCGATCCTGTTGCTCGACGAAGCAACCAGCGCGCTCGACGCCGAAAGCGAGACGCTCGTCCAGTCGGCCCTCGAAAACGCAATGGCCGAGCGCACAACTCTCGTCATCGCCCACCGGCTTGCGACGGTTCAGAAGGCGGACCGTATTCTGGTCCTCGACGGTGGCCGGATCGTCGAGGAGGGGCGACACTCTGATCTCATCGAGCGTGGTGGCGTTTATGCTCGTCTCGCGGCGCTTCAATTCACCGGGCTGACTTGGGATTCGGCGAATGTGCCGGGCCCGGCAGCCGCCGGCGAAGTGCCGGATGCTGGCCGGGCGGCCGAATAGCCGCGCCCGCCCGTGCCCCGATCAAGTGGCCGGCTTGGCAAGGAGATCCGCGATCTTCGAGCCGTTCGGTCCATATTCCGCCCAGACGGTCGCGCAGAACGCCTCCTTGCTGGCGCTCTCGAGCTGCTTGCGCACCTCCGCGATCGCCTTGCGCGCCGCCGGATCCTCATCCCAGCCGCCTTCCTTGAGCGCTTCGGCCGCGTCCGTCTTGCGCAACCCGCAGACCTCGGCGGCAAGCTCGCTGCTCGCCCAGCCCTGAACCGCTCTCAGGTCCGCGATGCCACGGTTGGAAGCGAGCAACCCCGCCTGATTGCCCGACATCCCCTCGAGACCGAGCCAGCGGTGCAGATGACCGTTCGCGGCGAGTACGAGAATGGCGATGAGCGCCACGATGGCGATGATGCGATAGCCCATTGGCTGCCTCCAGACGTCCGATTGCGCGGCGCCACGAACGTGACCCGCATCCCTGCGAAGCGATGGCCGATCGGGGCCAGCCGATCAAGTCGCCGCCCGCTCGAAAACCCGGCAACGACCGTCTATCGCACATGAACAGACAAATGTGTCGTGCCTGCGAACCCTCTCCATCGACAGGTGGCACGACGGCGGTCGCGCCTCAGGCGTCGTGGCGCGCCACCACTTCGAGGATCTGCGCGCCGTAGCTCTGGACCTTCTTGTTGCCGAAACCGGTGATCTCGTGCAGCGCGCCGTGTGTCCTCGGCCGCCGCTCGACGATCTCGACCAGCGAGCGATCGTGGCAGACCACATAGGGCGGCACCGACTCCGCCGCCGCCAGCTCGGCCCGCAGCGAGCGCAGCGCATCGAACAGCCGGCGGTCGCGCTCCGAAAGTTTGTCGCTGGTTGCCGCCCGCCCCGACCGGCCGCGTTTCGATGGCGCCTTCTGGCGCACGCGAATGTGGAAGGTCGCCTCCCCCCGCAGCAGATTGCGGCAGCGATCCCCGAGCTTGAGGCCCCCGAAACCATCCTGCAGGACCTCGAGATGGCCTTCCGCCACCAGTTGTCGCAAGAGGCCCTTCCAGGCTGCCGCGTCGAGTTCGCCACCGATTCCGAAGGTCGAAACCCGGTCGTGGCCATTGCGGATGATGCGCTCGTCCGCCTTGCCCAGCAGCACATCCACGACATAGGCCATGCCGAACCGCTGGCCCGTGCGATAGACCGTCGAGAGCGCCTTGCGGGCGGCCACGGTGGCATCGAGTGTTTCGGGCGGCTCGAGGCAGTTGTCGCAGTTGCCGCAGTTTCCCGGATGACGTTCGTCGAAGTAGGCGAGCAGCCGCTGGCGCCGGCAACCGACCGCTTCGCAAAGCCCGACCAGGGCATCGAGCTTGCCGTGCGAGACGCGTTTGAAGTCGTCGGCCGCCTCCGACTGGTCGATCCACTGCCGGTAGGTGACGATGTCGGAGACCGAATAGGCGAGCCAGGCGTCGCAAGGCTCGCCGTCCCGCCCGGCGCGGCCCGTTTCCTGGTAGTAGGCCTCGATCGACTTCGGCAGGCTGAGGTGCGCGACGAAGCGCACGTCCGGCTTGTCGATCCCCATGCCGAAGGCGATGGTGGCAACGACGATCAGCCCGTCCTCGGCAAGGAAGCGCTCCTGGTGACGGCGGCGCACGTCGGCCTCGAGCCCGGCGTGATAGACGAGCGCCTCACGGCCTTTTCGATTGAGGAAGTCGGCGACCTCCTCGGCCTTGCGCCGCGAGAGGCAGTAGACGATGCCGGCCCCCTTGGGGTGCTCGCGCGCGATGAATTGCCAGAGCCGCTCGCGGGCGTTGTCGCCCTCGGTGATCATGTATCGGATGTTCGTGCGATCGAAGCTCGAGACGAACTGCTCGGCCCGCTCGAGCGAGAGTTCGCCGACGATCTCGGCCCGTGTGCGCGCGTCCGCCGTCGCGGTCAGTGCGATGCGCGGCACGCCCGCAAAACGCGAAGCGAGCACCCGAAGCTGGCGGTATTCCGGCCGGAAGTCGTGCCCCCACTGCGAAACGCAGTGCGCCTCGTCGATGGCGAAGAGGGCGATGGGCACGCTGTCGAGCAGGCCGAGCATGCGTTCGGTGACGAGCCGCTCCGGCGCCACGTAGAGCAGATCCAGTTCGCCGCGCATGAGGTCGTCCTCGACGACGCGTTGCGCCCACGGCTCGATGCTCGAATTGAGGAATGCCGCGCGCACGCCGAGTGCGGCGAGCGCATTGACCTGGTCCTGCATCAGGGCGATGAGTGGCGAGACGACGACGCCGACCCCGTCTCGGACCAGGGCCGGAATCTGGTAGCAGAGCGACTTGCCGCCGCCGGTCGGCATCAATGCGAGGACATCGCGTCCGGCGAGCACCGCCTCGATGATGCCGGACTGCTCCAGCCTGAAGGAGCGGTATCCGAAGACGCGCTCGAGAATCTCTTGGGCCCGCTGCATGACTCGTCGCTAGCAGAGCCCGGCCGGCGCTTCGACCGCCGCGACAGTGCTTTCCACCAGTTCGTCGCCATTCAGTGGCGGTTCATCGCCCCGCGGCTAGTCTTCTTCGTGAGCCTGCAAGACCGTCCGTCGCGATGGTCACTGGTGTGAGTTCAAACGGTCGCCGAAACCGGCTAGTCTAGTGCTGTCGCAAGGCGGTTACGGTAAGACCGAGCAACGCGAGAGGGATGACATGACGATGATGACCCGCGGTTTGCTGACGATCGTGGCGACGGCCGGGCTTTCGGTACTGCTCGCCGCCCCGAGCTTCGCCGACGCCAACTGCAAGGCCTATGCGCTGGCTTCCGCCAAGCAGGCCAAGGACAACGAGGACCGCCGTTGCGGCTTCACCGGCGACGACTGGTCCAAGGACATCGCCGTGCACGAGGCCTGGTGCGAGACCGTGACGCCCGACGAGTGGCGCGCCAAGCTCGCCGAGCGCACGCAGAGCCTTGCTGGCTGCAAGTAGCCCCGCCCGCGCAATTCGGGATTCGGTTGGACGACAGGCACTCGAGTTGTCGCGACCTGAAGACCGCGAACGGTTCCAAGCTCCACCAGCAATGAAAAAGGGCGGCCACAGGGGCCGCCCTTTCGTCTTGTTCCGATTGTGCGGAACGTCTTACATCATGCCGTCCATGCCGCCCATTCCGCCCATGCCGCCCGGCATGTGGCTGTGGCCCTTGTCATCCTTCGGAGCCTCGGCGATGCCGGCTTCCGTGGTGATGAGGAGCGAGGCGACCGACGCGGCGTCCTGGAGCGCCGTGCGCACGACCTTCGCCGGGTCGATGATACCCTTGGCGAACATGTCGACGTACTCGTCGTTCTGGGCGTCGTAGCCGAAGCCGACCGACTTCGACTCGAGCACCTTGCCGACCACGATCGAACCCTCGACGCCCGCGTTCGCCGCGATCTGGCGGATCGGGGATTGCAGGGCCCGGCGCACGATGTTGATGCCGGCTTCCTGGTCGGCGTTCTCGGCCTTGGTCTTGACGCCGTGCGAAGCGCGCAGGAGCGCGACGCCGCCGCCCGCCACGATGCCTTCCTCGACGGCCGCGCGGGTCGCGTTGAGGGCGTCGTCGACGCGGTCCTTCTTCTCCTTCACTTCCACCTCGGTCGCACCACCGACGCGGATGACGGCAACGCCGCCAGCCAGCTTGGCGAGACGCTCCTGGAGCTTCTCACGGTCGTAGTCCGAGGTGGTGTCCTCGATCTGCGCCTTGATCTGCGCGACGCGGGCGACGATCTCCTTCTTGGAGCCGGCGCCATCGACGATCGTGGTGTCGTCCTTCGTGATCGAGATTTTCTTGGCGCGCCCGAGCATGTCGACGGTGACGTTCTCGAGCTTGATGCCGAGGTCTTCGGAGATGACCTGGCCGCCGGTCAGGACGGCGATGTCCTGCAGCATGGCCTTGCGACGATCACCGAAGCCGGGTGCCTTGACGGCCGCG
This sequence comes from Hyphomicrobiales bacterium, assembly GCA_016125495.1. Lineage (NCBI taxonomy): Bacteria > Pseudomonadati > Pseudomonadota > Alphaproteobacteria > Hyphomicrobiales > Hyphomicrobiales bacterium. The sequence goes on from WGLQ01000004.1 coordinate 249,847, forward strand.
ATCTTCAGGCCACCACGCAGCTTGTTGACGACCAGCGTGGCGAGCGCCTCGCCCTCGACGTCCTCTGCGATGATGAGGAGCGGCTTGGACGACTGCACGACCGCCTCGAGGATCGGCAGCATGGCCTGCAGGTTAGAGAGCTTCTTCTCGTGGATGAGGACATAGGGGTCCTCGAGGTCCGCCGTCATCTTCTCGGCGTTGGTCACGAAGTACGGCGAGAGATAACCGCGGTCGAACTGCATGCCCTCGACGACGTCGAGTTCGGTTGCGAGCGCCTTGGCTTCCTCGACGGTGATGACACCCTCGTTGCCGACCTTCTGCATCGCCTCGGCGATCATCCGGCCGATTTCGACGTCACCGTTCGAGGAGATGGTGCCGACCTGAGCGATCTCGCTCGAGTCCTTCACCTTCTTCGACATCTTGGTGATCTCGGCGACGACGTCGGCCACCGCGCGATCGACACCGCGCTTGAGGTCCATCGGGTTCATGCCGGCGGCGACGGCCTTGAGGCCTTCGCGAACGATCGCCTGGGCCAGCACGGTTGCCGTAGTCGTGCCGTCACCGGCCACGTCGTTGGTCTTGGAGGCCACCTCGCGCAGCATCTGCGCGCCCATGTTCTCGAACTTGTCCTCGAGCTCGATCTCCTTGGCGACGGTGACGCCGTCCTTGGTGGTACGCGGGGCGCCGAACGACTTCTCGATGATGACGTTGCGACCCTTCGGGCCGAGCGTCACCTTGACGGCGTTGGCGAGGATATCGACACCGCGCAGCATGCGCTCGCGGGCTTCGGACGAGAAGCGTACGTCCTTGGCTGCCATGTTCATTACTCCTTCAGTGGGCACGAGCAGGGGGGATCGCGCGCGCTGGCGGCGCGAATGCCCGTGCGTTTGCGTCATTCAGGTGGGAGGCGACGTGGTGGGTCAGGCGGCCTTCTTGGCGCTCGCGGCACCTTCGATGACGCCCATGATGTCGCTTTCCTTCATGATAAGGACTTCCTTACCATCGATCTTGACCTCGGTGCCGGACCACTTGCCGAACAGCACCCGGTCACCCACCTTCACGTCCATGGGGATGTACTTGCCATCCTCGTCGCGCGCGCCGGGGCCGACGGCGACCACTTCGCCCTGCTGCGGCTTCTCGGCTGCGGTGTCTGGGATGATGATCCCGCCGGCAGTCTTCGTCTCCTCCTCGACGCGCCGAACGACGACGCGATCCTGAAGCGGACGGAATTTCATGGGAAATCTCCGGTTCGTTTCGATTTGCTGATTTGTCTGTCTGGATGGTCTGTTAGCACTCCCCGAGGGCGAGTGCCAGTGAGCGCGAAATAGTTCATCGCCGCCGCGCTGTCAAGGGTGCCGAAGGCGATCCGCGAGACTTGTCGCGGCGATCGCCGACCGCTAGAGGATGGTCCGGCGCCTTGGGCTGTCGTCTAATGGTAGGACAACTGGTTTTGGTCCAGTTAATCTAGGTTCGAGTCCTAGCGGCCCAGCCAATTCTGCCCCCATCGACCGCGACGTTGTGGTCGATCGCGTGCCGCGCGTCGGCGGCGGAGATCGCGGCGCTGCGTGGGTTGTCGGAACCGGAGGCCGCCGATGGCACTCGTCGAAGTGACGCGCGGCGGCATCGTCGAATCCGCGCACGCTGGCCGTCTCGTGGTCGCCCGCTCCTCGGGCGAGGTGCTCCTGTCGTTCGGCGACGTGAATGGTCCGGTCTTTCCCCGTTCCGCCATCAAGCTCATCCAGGCGTTGCCGCTGGTCGAAAGCGGTGCGGCGGACGCTTTTCGCTTCGATGCGCGCGCCCTGGCTCTCGCCACGGCTTCCCATGGGGGCGAGCCCCGCCATGCCACCTGTGCGGCCACGATGCTGGCCGCTGCCGGAGCGGGTCCCGAGGCGCTGGAGTGCGGCGCCCACATGCCGACGACGCCGTCGGCGGCCAAGGCCCTGCGCGCCGCTGGCGAACGCTGCACCGCGCTTCACAACAATTGCTCGGGCAAGCACGCCGGCATGATCGCGACGGCCCGCCACCTCGGAGAGGTCCATTCGGGCTACGTCGAACGGGATCACGCCGTCCAGCAGCGTATCCGCTCCACGTTCGAGGAGGTCTGCGACGTCGACCTCGCCGCCGCTCCGGTCGGTGTCGATGGCTGTTCGGTCCCGACCTGGGCCATGCCGCTCCGATCGCTCGCGACCGGTTTCGCTCGGCTGTCCGATGGCCGCGGCCTCGGCGCCGTCCGCCTCGCCGCCGCCGCTCGGCTCATCGCCGCCGGCCTCGCAGAGCCCGCCTACGTCGCTGGCGAAGGACGTTTCTGCACCGGCGTCATGGAACTGCTCGCGGGTGCGGCCTACGTCAAGACCGGTGCCGAAGGTGTCTTCTGCGGCCTCCTGCCGGATCGCGGCATCGCCATCGCACTCAAGGTGGACGACGGGGCGACGCGTGCGTCCGAAGTCGCGATGGCGGCAGTGCTCGCGGCTCTGCTGCCCAACGAGCGCACCCGGCTCGCGCGTTACACGCAGCTCCGCCTGACCAACTGGACCGGGCGCGACGTCGGCGAAATCCGTCCCTCGGCTGCCCTCAACCAGGCGCTCTCCGGCCTGTGACCGCACGCTTGCCGCGCATTCCTTCGCGCGCCATGTCGACGACGAGCGCTGTAAGGCGCACGAGCCCCCTGCGCACCTCCTCGAACGTCGCCGGGCCATCACTTTCGAGGTCAGCCGGAATGTGCACGAAAATGACGGTGCCGCCCCGCCGGTCGAGGTCCGTCACCCCGAGGCCGTGGTAGTAGACCGCGTTGCAGAGATAGCCGCCGGCATCGCGTGATATGCGGCACGCCCCGACCGCGCCGACGTCGCCAGCCGCCATCCGGCGGGCGATCTCGGCGACATCGAAGCGCGGCCGCCTCGACTCGGGCCGCCATTGCTCCGTGGCAACCTTTGGAGGCAGGCGGCCCGCCGCGTCGGCCAGCGCCTGCGAACGGCGCCGTCCGACCGCCTCGATCTCGATCCCACGCCCCGCCCTGCTGACGCCGAGGCTGATGACGATGTCCGGCGAGAGTTCCGCAAGCGCGCGTGAAAAACTTTCCTCGGCCTCGCCCCAGATCGTTGCAAGCGGCCGCGCGACGGCCCTGGTGACACCCTCGATCGCGCCGACCTGCTGCTCCAGGGCCTGCGCCATGTCCCAGGAAACGTTGTGCTCGACACCGGGGAATGGTCCGAATCCGGTCAGCAGCACGACGAGGCCGTCCCCGTCCGTCGCGCGACCCATCCGGGGCCTGCTGCGCCGTGTGGTTGTCATCGCTCCATGATCTCGGCGAGACGGGCGACGGCCATGGCCGGCGAAAGCGAGCCATCCCGCACCTGCGCCTCCAGTACCGGGAGCTGCTCGGCGACACGCCGGTTCGAGAGGGCTCGGGTCATGATGTGGTCCTCGAGCATGTCGTGCATCCAGCGCACCGCCTGTCGGCGACGGCGCTCGTCGAAGAGCCCGCGCTCGGTCATCACCCGGCGATGCTCAAGGATCGTGCGCCAGAGTTCATCGAGCCCCATGTTGGCGAGCCCGGAGACGGTGAGCACGGGCGTCGGCCAGGGCGCATCGTGCGGCGTCAGGATGTTGAGCGCTGCCCGGTATTCGCCGGCCGCGCGTTCTGCGCGCACCTTGTTGTCTCCGTCGGCCTTGTTGACCGCGATGATGTCCGCGAGTTCGAGGATGCCCTTTTTGATCCCCTGCAACTCGTCGCCCGCTCCCGGCAATGCGAGCACCAGGAAGACGTCGACCATGTCGGCGACCGCCGTCTCCGACTGCCCGACTCCGACTGTCTCGACGATCACCACGTCGAAGCCCGCCGCCTCGCAAAGTGCCATGGTCTCGCGCGTGCGCCGCGTCACGCCGCCGAGCGTGCCGGCCGTCGGCGAAGGGCGGATGAAGGCCGAAGGCTCGGTGACGAGCTGCGCCATTCGTGTCTTGTCGCCGAGGATCGAGCCGCCCGTGCGCGACGATGTCGGATCGACCGCTAGCACGGCCACTCGGTGGCCAGCGCCCGTTAGGTTCGTTCCGAATTGGTCGATGGTGGTCGATTTGCCGACGCCCGGAACCCCCGTGACGCCGATCCTGTGGGCCCGCCCCGTATACGTCAGCAGCGCCTGCATCAGCGCCTCTGCAAGCCGGCGGTGCTGTGGTTTGGAGCTCTCCACCAGCGTGATCGCGCGCGCCAGAACCGCGCGGTCGCCAGCCAGCACGCCATTGACGTAATCCTCGAGTTCGAGCGGCTTGCGCAGCGGTTGAGAGAGGATCATGCGTGGTCGGGCTCGCGTTTCGCATGAGGGTCACGCACCGCGCGCCCTTGCCACGAGGATGAGCTTGCGGGATGGTCCTTTCAAGGTGGGCGAAAGACCTATGCTCCCGTCATGTTGCTGTCAAACGGGGGTGCTCTGACGCCGAGGCGACGTGCCCCCGGTGCGTGCCCACCCGGCGCTCGTGTTGTGAGGATGGCAGCCATGTTGGACCAACTCGCCGAACTGCCCTTTGCCGACATCGTGTTCTCGCCTGTCGCGGCGACGACACTCGCGGTTTTCGCGGTTCTCTATGCGCTCTGGTTGATCGTTCGCCGCTCGCGCTATTCTTCGCTCGGTTACGCAGGCGGCTGGTTTGCGGTGTTCGGCGCCGCTGGCTTCGCGCTGGCCATTGCCATCTTCACTATCGGCGACGGCGCCTACATGTCCGCGCCGATGGAGGAGCGTGCGCCCAGCATGTCGAGGGACGACGGCGAGGCGGTGGCACCGCGCCGCGGGCCCACTGCTGCCCCCTCCCGCCCGGCGGCGCCCGGCGGCGGTTCCGGCGGCAGTGATTTCACCGGCCTCGGCCGAGGCGGCACCGGCGACGGCGGCGGCGGCACGTCCACCGGCACGATCGGAGGCGGAGAGGCTGCCGGTGGCGAGAGTGCCGGCGAAGGCGCGAGCGAGAGCGTCGAGGAGAGCGAGCCCGCACCCCGTCCCAAGCGGCGAAAAATTGCCGAGCCCGTCGAGCAACCGGCAACCAGCGTGCCCAAGGCCCTGCCGAAGTCGCTCGAACGCGAATTCGTCGCGCCCGGCGCTCCCCGCTCCTCGCCGTCGCGCGATGTGGTTCTGGCGCCGCCGGCCGAGATCGAACCTCCCGCCGAGAGCGCGCCGCCGGAATCGGGCGCTGAGCCCTCGGTGGGCGCCTCTCCACGGACGGGGGCCCAGCCATTCGAGATGGCGCCCCGTTCGCTGACACCGCCCGCCGACAGCCAGGAGGTGGTATCTGAGCCGGCCCCGGAACCGTTCGAGACCGTCCGGGTCTTCTTCGGCACCGACCGGGCCGATGCTCCCGTCGAGCGTTCCGGCGTGATGTCGGTCGGCTACGGGTCCGAGCGCGGCCGGCGCCTCGCGCTCGGGGCTGCCAACGTCACCGTACCCTCCACGGTGCACCAGGCCGGCGAGGTCGAGCGACCGTTCGAACTGACGATCCTCGGTGTGACGATCTACCGCGAGAAGGAGGATCCGGCGAAGCACTTCACGATCGCCGATATCGCCACCATGAGCCCGGACGAGTTCGTTGCGGCCGTCAACGCCAAGCTTGCGGGCTCGCGGCACTACGAAGGCCACGCCATCGTTTTCGTCCACGGCTACAACGTCGCCTTCGATTCCGCGCTCTATCGCACCGCACAGATCGCCTACGACCTCGGTTTCGACGGTGCGCCGTTCCTCTATTCCTGGCCCTCCAATGGCTCGCTCGGGAGCTACGAGAGCGATCAGAACAACTCCGAGCAGGCCGAGCGCTATCTGCGCGAGTTCATCGATCTGGTTCTGCAGCGCACCAACGCCCGCCACGTCTCCTTCATCGCCCACTCGATGGGCAACAAGCCACTGCTCAAGGTGCTGAAGGAAATGCAGATCGCCGCCGAGGTGCGCTCTGATCTCAAGGTCAACCAGATCATCCTCGCGGCGCCCGACATCGACCGCGACGTCTTTGCCGATCTCGTTGCCGAGGTCGCCCCCCTCGGCCAGGGTGTCACGCTTTATGCCTCCGCCAACGACCGCGCCATGGTCGCATCGCGTGCCTACGCTGGCGGCATTCCGCGTGCCGGCGACATCTCGGAACTCGGCCCCGTCCTTGAGCAGGGCCTCGATACCATCGATGTCAGTGCCCAGAGCACTGCCGTCCTGGCATTGAACCACTCGACATACGCCGAGAAATCCGATCTCCTGGCCGATATCGGACGGTTGATCCTCGAGGGCGTGCGCCCGCCGCGCCAGCGCACCCCTGCCCTGGAGGAAAAAGAGCTCGACCGCCGCATCTACTGGCGCTTTCCACCGACCGGCAATTGATCGCCGGCAGAACGGGGAGGTCGGCTTGGGCTCCATGGTCGCTGGGAACGGGAAGCATGTGGCCACCACGATGGCGCCGGCCAGCGCCGACGTGGTCCTTCGCGGCGGCGAAGTGATCGATGGCACGGGTGCGCCGCGCTATCGTGCGGACGTCGCCATCTCGGGCGATCGCATCTTGGCGATCGGCGATCTCTCGGCCACCACCGCATTCCGCGACCTCGATGCCACCGGCCTCGTCGTTTCGCCGGGCTTCATCGACGCGCACACCCACGACGACCGCGCGCTCTGCGAAACGCCCGACATGACCCCCAAGCTCAGCCAGGGTGTGACGACCGTCGTTGCCGGCAACTGCGGCATCAGTCTCGCGCCGCTGGTGTTGGACCGTTTTCCGCCTCCGCCGATGCACCTTCTCGGTGACGAGCGGTTTTATCGCTTCGACAGCTTTTCCGCCCTCGCCGAACACCTCGGGCGCGACCGTGCGACCGTGAACTCGGCCATCCTCGTCGGCCACACGACGCTGCGCCACCGCCGCTTCGAAGGCTCGCTCGAGCGCCCGGCGCGCGATGGCGAACTCGCGGCGATGGTAGCCGATGTCGAGGAGGCGATGGCCCAAGGCGCGATCGGCTTGTCCACCGGGCTCGACTATCCCGAGAGCATCAAGGCCCCGTCCGAGGAGGTCTGCGCGCTCGCCCGTGCCGCGGCGCGCCACGGCGGGATCTATGCCAGCCACACCCGTGACTATTTCGTCGACATCGAGGGAGCGATAACGGAGGCCATCGACACCGCCCGCGATGCCGGCCTGCCGCTCGTCCTCTCCCACCACCAGGTTTCCGGCGCCGCCAACTTCGGGCGCAGCGTGAAAACGCTCGCCCTCGTCGCCGACGCCATCGCGCGCCAGGACGTCAGCCTCGACGTCTATCCCTACAACGCCTCCTCCAAGACCCTCGATCCGCAGCGCTGCCAGCCGGGCGTGCGCGTGCTCGTCACCTGGTCCGACCGCCATCCCGAGATGGCCGGCAAGGAGATCTCCGAGGTCGCCGCGATCTGGGGCACGGCAAGCAACATCGAGGCGGCCGAACGTCTCATCCCCGCCGGCGCGGTTTATTTCCAGCTCGACGAGGCCGATGTTCAGCGCATTCTGCGCTTTCCGCACGCCATGATCGGTTCGGACGGCATTCCCTTCGACAAGTTCCCCCACCCGCGCCTCTGGGGAACGTTCCCGCGCGTGCTCGGTCACTACGCTCGCGAGCTGAAGCTCTTTTCCCTCGAAGAGGCGGTGCACCGCATGACCGGCCTCACGGCGCGCAATTTCGGGCTGGCCGGGCGCGGCGTCGTGCGCGAGGGGGCTTATGCCGATCTCGTGCTTTTCGATCCGGCGACCGTGCTCGACCGGGCAACCTTCACCGATCCCCGCCAGACGGCGGCGGGCATCGTGGAGGTTTTCGTGAACGGCATGTCGTCGTGGTCGGGCGGTCGCCTGACGGGAGAGCGTGCCGGCCGCGTGCTCCGCCGGGAGGGGCGGCCCAACGCCGGCGCTGGCCTGCACTGACGGCAAAGAGAGCCGGCAGGCAAGGCCGAGGCGGGCAGGCCGACGTCATCGGAGTCGGCCAGCGGCCGCCGCCGTTCCCTACTCCGCCGCCTCCTTGGGCCCATAGCCGAGTTCGGCATTGAGCTTGGCAATGAGGTCGCCGGCCGCCTCGACGATGTTGGTTCCCGGTCCGAATACGGCCTTTGCCCCGAGCTTCAGCAGCGTCTCGTAGTCCTCCGGCGGAATGACCCCGCCGACCACGATCATGATGTCGCCTCGCCCCTGGAGTTCCAGTTCGGCCTTGAGTTCCGGCACGAGTGTCAGGTGCCCGGCCGCGAGCGAGGAGGCACCGATGATGTGCACGTCGTTCTCGATCGCCTGGCGTGCCGCCTCCGCGGGGGTCTGGAACAGCGGACCGATATCCACGTCGAAGCCGAGGTCCGCGAACGCCGAGGCGATCACCTTCTGCCCCCGGTCGTGGCCGTCCTGGCCCATCTTGGCGATCAGGATGCGTGGGCGCCGTCCCTCGTCGGCCTCGAAGGCCTCCACCAGTCTCTGCACCCGCGCCATGGCCTTGCCCATGGTGCCAACCTCCGTCTTGTAGATTCCGGCCACGGTCTTGATCTCCGCGCGATGCCGGCCATAGACCTCCTCGAGAGCGAGCGAGATTTCGCCGACCGTCGCCTGCGCACGCGCCGCCTCGACCGAGGCGGCCAGCAGATTTCCGCTCCCCGTCCGGGCGCACTGCGTGAGCGCGGCGAGCGCCGCCCGGCAATCCGCCTCTTTCCTTCGCGAGCGAAGCTCGGAGAGCTTTTCGATCTGACGCCGCCTGACGGCCGCATTGTCCACCTTGAGGATTTCGATCTTGCTCTCATCGGCGACGGCGAACTTGTTGACGCCGACGATGGTCTGGCGTCCGGAATCGATCCGGGCCTGGGTTCGGGCCGCGGCTTCCTCGATCCGGAGCTTGGGTATCCCCTGTTCGATCGCGCGCGCCATTCCGCCGAGTTCCTCGATCTCCCCGATGTGTTTCGAGGCACGTGTGGCGAGGTCGAGCGTCAGGCGCTCCATGAAATGGCTTCCGCCCCAGGGGTCGATCGTCCGGCAGGTGCCGGATTCCTTCTGGAGGACGAGCTGGGTGTTGCGTGCGATCCGGGCGGAAAAATCGGTCGGCAGGGCAAGCGCCTCGTCGAGCGCGTTCGTGTGCAGCGACTGCGTGTGACCCTGGGTGGCGGCCATGGCCTCGATGCAGGTGCGCGTGACGTTGTTGAAGACGTCCTGCGCGGTGAGGCTCCAACCGGAGGTCTGCGAATGCGTCCGCAGCGACAGCGATCGCGGATCCTTGGGCGCGAACCGTGTCATGAGGCGCGACCAGAGCAGGCGGGCGGCCCGCAGCTTGGCGACCTCCATGTAGAAATTCATCCCGATGGCCCAGAAGAAGCTGAGCCGGGGCGCGAAGGCATCGACGTCGAGGCCCGCATCGAGCCCGGCGCGCACGTATTCGATGCCATCCGCGAGCGTGTAGGCGAGTTCGAGGTCCGCCGTCGCTCCCGCCTCCTGCATGTGATAGCCCGAGATCGAGATGGAATTGAACTTCGGCATTTTCTCGGAGGTGTAGGCGAAGATGTCCGAAATGATCCGCAGCGAGGGTGACGGAGGATAGATATAGGTGTTGCGGACCATGAACTCCTTGAGAATGTCGTTCTGGATGGTCCCGGAAAGCTGGGCGGGTGTCACGCCCTGCTCCTCGCCCGCCACGATGAACAGCGCGAGGATCGGCAGCACCGCGCCGTTCATGGTCATGGAGACGGAAATTCGATCGAGCGGGATGCCGTCGAACAGCGTGCGCATGTCGAGGATGGAATCGATCGCGACGCCCGCCATGCCGACGTCGCCCTTCACGCGTTCGTGGTCGGAATCGTAGCCGCGGTGGGTCGCGAGATCGAAGGCGATCGAGACGCCTTGCTGGCCGGCCGCGAGGTTGCGCCGATAAAAGGCGTTCGATTCCTCGGCTGTCGAGAACCCGGCATACTGGCGGATGGTCCAGGGTCGCTGCGTGTACATGGTCGGATAGGGACCACGCACGAACGGGGCGAGCCCCGGCCAGCTGTCGAGGAACGCGATGCCGGCCGTGTCGTCCGCCGTGTGCCGCGACTTGACCGCGAGCCCTTCGGGTGTGACCCAGGTCGCGATATCCTCTCCGCGTCCCGCAGGCGCGCCAGCGCTCGCCCGTCCGGTGCTCCGGAGGGCGACTTCGGCGAAGTTCGGGAGTGACGACATTTTGCTCTCCCTAGGTCCGATGAGCGCCGGCTGCATCCCGTCCAGCGTCCGCGAGCAATCGCGCAACGACCTCCGAGAGCACCTCGACCCGGTTGCTGCGGGCGTGAACGAATGCCTCGACGCCAGCGCCCGCAAGCTCCCCCTCGATCGCGCCGGGCTTGCCGGCGAGCATGACGAACCCGGCTCCGCCCGCCTTTGCCCGCCGCGCCGCCTCGCTCGCGCCGACCGCATAGTCGGCATCGCTGCCGCAAATGCACACCACCGCCGCTCCCAGTTCATCATCGGCAGGGCCGCTGCCATCGGCCGCCAGCTCGAGGTTGTGGCAGGCGATCCCGGCGGCCCCGAGGAGGTTGCGCATGAAGCCTTCGCGCGCCCCGTGGTCGGCCCGGCGACCGAGGCAGACGAGGGTTACGCCAGGTCGCTCCGCGCCGTGCGCGGCCGCCGCAGCTTCGATGCGCGCGCGCAGGTCCTCGAATTGCGCTCCGTCGCGGAACGGGGTGAGCGGCACCGCCTCGCGCTCGCTACGCCGCGTCCCGCCTGCGACCGGGTGCGGTTCGACCGCCCCGCTCGCTCCGCCGAGGTCGGCGAACCCGGTCATGCCGATCAGTTCCTCCCGGCCCCCCGCTTGGCGCTCGGCCCGGCGTTCGGCGGTCCGCGCGATCCGCTCCTGCACGATGCCATCGAGCAGCGCATGCTCCATGCCGCCGCGCCGCTCGATGTCCTGGAACAGCTCCCACGCCCGCGCGGCGAGCGCATCCGTCAGGCTCTCGACGTACCAGCTCCCCGCCGCCGGGTCCGTGACGCGGTCGAGACAGGCTTCCTCCTGGAGGATGATCTGGGTGTTGCGCGCCATGCGCCGCGCATGCCCGTCCGGCTGTCCGACGGACCAGGTATGAGGCAGCACACTGATCGCGTCCGCGCCGCCGAAGGCCGCAGCCGCAACGGCGATCGTGTTGCGCAGCATGTTCACATGGGTCTCGTGCCTGGCCAGCATGCGCTCGGAGGTTTCAGCCAAGATTTCGATCAGCCCCGGCCGCTGTTCGACGCCCGAAGCCTCGAGCACGCGTGCGAGCGTCGACCGCAGGGCACGCAGTTTGGCGATGACCAGGAACTGGTCGGCATCGGCCCCGACAACCACTGCGAGCGCCGAAAACGACTTGGCCGGCGAGACGCCTTCGCGCTCGAGGGCACGCGCGTACGCAACCGCCGTTGCAAGCACCGCCGCGATTTCCTCGGCCTCGCTCGCCCCGGCGTTGTGGTAGGGCCGCCCGTCCGCCAGCAGCAAACGCACACCCGGCCGGCGGCCGACGTTGGCGGCCGCGAAAAGCGCGAGCGTCTGTAGGGCATCGTGCGCCCGATCCTCGAGTACGCCGACCCGTGCGAGCGCGCCGAGCGGATCGGCATTGATGGCGCCGCGCGCCACGCCGTCGGCGATCCCGCGCTCCTGCCAGATCGCGGCGAGCGACTGCGCCGCCCCGAGGTAGTCTTCGCCCGCCTCGAGGCCGATCGAAATCATGTCGAGATGGACGCCCTCGAGCGCGGCCGCGATCGCCTCGTGACGCGGCCTGAGCCCGAACTGCCCGGGTGCCTCGAGCCGCAGGGTGATCGAGGTGACGCCACCGGCAAGATCCTCGAGGATCGCCGCGTTCGTGGCTTGGGCATCGGGTGAGGCATGCAGCTGTCGGATATCCCAGGCGCGCCGCCCGTCGGGCCAGACCGCGCGCCCATCGACCAGCGCCGGGGCCGGGCGCGCAACATCCGCCCGTTCATAGAGCGGCCGCACCTTGATGCCATCGAGTGTTTCGATCGCGAGGCTCTGGTTCGGATCGCGACCGCCGAGCGCTTTGCTGGCGAGTGCCAGCCACGTATCGCGCGAGCCGGCGGACGCACTCGCGGCAAGCATCGCTCTGATATCGTTGTCGCCCGGCTTCATCCTGCCATCCCATGGGAGCCCGGCATCGACCATGCCGATCGCCGGTCCGAACCGATCGCGGACAAGTCGTTGTCTGGTTGCGATCGACCGGGCCGGCTGCTCGGCTGGAACTCCTGCTCCGTACCGCCGGGCTCTATGGAAGATGTATAGCCGAACACCGAAGGCGAAAGAATGCGGCCTTCGATCAACGGGGACCCTGCACCTGCGCCGAGGGTCAATACGTCATGATCGCCGGCAGTTCCTTGGCCTGTGCGACCCACTTTTCGACCTGCTTCAGGCTCGGCAGCTGCCGCACCATCTTACGCTTGGCGTTCGCCTCGACCATGGCCTTGTGGAGGTTGTCGGGCTTGCGCATTTTCAGCTCCTTGACGGTGTCGACACCCGCCGCCTCGAGCAGCTCCGAGTATTCCTCGCCGACGCCGCGAATGCGCATCAGATCGCAGAAGTTCGTCCACTTGAGGATGAGCTTCTCGTCGATGCCCACCACATCGGCCAGTTCCTTGCGCCCTTTCTTGGAGGCGCCCCGTTCCAGGAGCTGATCGGTTCTCTTGACGCCGGCCTGGCGCAGCTTTTCGCCATAGACCTTGGCAATGCCTTCCACAGTCTCGATTTTGTAGCGCATCGGTGCCTCCAATGGCGCGGTCGATTGCCCGTTCGGGCGGGATGACGGGCCGTACCGGCGGTCCGTCAAAGTACGGAACGCAACCCTGGAACCGCAGCGAGGAGCTGATCGACGACATCGTCCCCGGCCCGTTCGCGGGCGAACGAAACAACTTCGGACCCGGCCGCCTTGGCCTGGTCGATACTCAATCCTTCGGCGTTCAGCTTGCCGAGCGCCTCGGTCAGCGGGTTGCCGCCGGCCATCGCCCCGAGAGCGCCGCCGAGCAATCCCCCGAGACCGCCGCCACCGCCGCCGAGCAATCCGCCGATTCCGCCGGCAGCCGCCTGCGGTGCCTCGACCGCCTGCTGAGCGCGCTCGATCAGCGCGCCGGCTTCCGGCATCGCCGCAACCAGGTTCTTCAGCGGACCCTCACCGGCCTCGCTCTGGAAGAGACCGAGGATGATGCCGACAACACGCTCGGCCACGTCGGGCGCGATACCGACCTTCTCTACGATCCTCGAAATCAGTTCTTCCATGCCTGCCGATTCTCCTCTGACGACCGTTTGGCTCATGCCCGATTCATCCAATGCCGCATAGCCCAAAGGTGTCAACACGTTGCCATCGGTTGTTTGCAATTCGCCGCTCAGCGACTAAGCCTCTTGTTGAAACCAGCGGAGTTCGGCGCACGATCGCGCCTCGCCAACAGCGCCGGGGGAGCCATGCTGACGCAAACCGACATCTATCTCGGCACGAGCATCAAGCCGGAATATCTTTCTCTCAAGCTCGCCAATCGCCACGGTCTGATCACCGGCGCGACCGGCACTGGCAAGACCGTCACGCTCCAGATCTTGGCGGAGGGCTTCTCCAATCACGGCGTCCCGGTCTTCTGCGCCGACGTCAAGGGCGACCTCTCCGGGGTCGCGATGCCTGGCGTTTCGAAGGACTTCCTCGAAAAGCGCGCCAAGAAGATCGGTCTCGAGGAGTACGCCTACGAGGCCTGCCCGACGGTGTTCTGGGATCTGTTCGGCGAGCAGGGCCACCCCATCCGCGCGACCGTCGAGGAGATGGGGCCGCTCCTCCTCTCGCGCCTGCTGGATCTGAACGAGACGCAGGAAGGCGTTCTCAACATCGGTTTCAGGATCGCCGACGAGGAAGGCTTGCCGCTGCTCGATCTCAAGGATCTGCGCGCGCTGTTGGTCAACATCGGTGAGCGCTCCAAGGACCTGTCCCTCGAGTACGGCAACATCTCCACCGCCTCGGTCGGCGCCATCCAGCGCCGCCTCCTGGTGATCGAGGAGGAAGGTGCGTTCAACTTCTTCGGCGAGCCCGCGCTCGATATCCGCGATTTCATGCGCACGACCCGGGACGGGCGCGGCATGGTCAACGTTCTCGCCGCCGACAAGCTCATGCAGAGCCCGCGGCTCTATGCGACGTTCCTGCTCTGGCTGCTGACCGAGCTGTTCGAGGAACTGCCCGAGGTGGGCGATCCCGAAAAGCCGCGCCTCGTCTTCTTCTTCGACGAGGCGCACCTCTTGTTCAGCGAGGCACCGAAGGCGCTGCTCCTCAAGGTCGAGCAGGTCGTGCGCCTCATCCGCTCCAAGGGCGTCGGCGTCTATTTCGTCACGCAGAACCCGCTCGATGTGCCCGATACCGTTTCGAGCCAGCTCGGCAACCGCGTGCAGCACGCGCTGCGCGCCTTCAGTCCGCGCGAGCAGAAGGCGGTGAAGGCCGCCGCCAGCACCTTCCGCCCCAACCCCGAACTCGACACGGAGCGCGTCATCATGGAGCTCGGCGTCGGCGAGGCGCTCGTCTCGACGCTGGAGAACAAGGGAACGCCGTCGATCGTCCAGCGGACGCTGATTCGTCCGCCGTCCTCGCGCCTCGGACCGGTGACGGCCGAGGAGCGCAAATCGATCATCCAGCAGAGCCCTGTTCTCGGACAGTACGACAAGAGCGTGGACCGCGAGTCCGCCTACGAGATCCTCCAGCGCCGGACGACTGAGATCGAGGAACGCCGCACCGAGGCCGGCAGCGGCACGCTCGGCGGTCGCCGCGACATCGAGTACGAGCGGCACGGCGAGTTCCGGGTTCCCTCGACGCGTCGCGGCACCCGTCCCGAGGAGCCGCAATCGCGAGGGCGTACGACGTCGACATCGCGCTCGCGAGGCGGTCAGTCCATGGGCGATGCGTTTTCCAAGTCGTTGATCCGGTCGCTCGGTACGGCGATCGGCGGCGCCCTCGGGCGCATGCTGGGCGGTGGCCGGCGGCGTCGCTGATCGCCATCCCCGTGCGTTGCCGGCTCGCCCGCGGCGCGGTCCGCTCGTGTCCGTCATCCCTTCGTCGAGACCGCAGCGAGCTTTGATCGAGGTCAAGGCTCGCTGACCGGCACGCGCCGAGAGTGCTCGCCGTTCGGCGAGATCGACCGCGTGGCAGGGGGCTGCGGAGCTGCTCGCCCGGTGGTCCGTGGAGGGACGCGGCAAGTGGATCTCGCGGCGCTGACCAATCGGCTGGGCGACGAAGTGACGCTCGCGCTCGCCGGCTTGGCGATCGGGTTGGCCTTCGGCGCCCTCGCTCAGCGCAGCCGGTTCTGCTTGCGCGCGGCCACCATCGAGTTCGCTCGAGGCGAACTCGGTCCGAAGGTGGCGATTTGGCTCCTTGCGTTCTTTTCCGCCGTCGCCGCGACACAGACCGCGATCGTCCTCGAATGGCTCGACGTCGGCGAGGCGCGTCAGCTCACCGCGCGCGGCAGCATCTCTGGCGCCATCATCGGCGGCGTGATGTTCGGGGCCGGCATGATCCTGGCGCGTGGTTGCGCCAGTCGGCTGCTGGTGCTCTCGGCGACCGGCAATCTGCGTGCCCTCCTCACCGGCCTCGTCCTGACGGTGGTGGCGCAGGCCTCGTTGCGGGGCATCCTCGCGCCCTCGCGTGAGTACCTGGCCGGGCTTTGGACCGTCGAGGGCGGCGACGTGCGTAATCTGCTCACCGCCGTTGGCACTGGTCCGCTCACCGGCGCCCTCCTTGGGTTCGCTGGCCTTGCCCTCGGCCTCTCGCTGGCACGCCGACGCGGCGTGGCGCCGATCGAAGGATTGTCGGCCGCGGCGCTGGGCACTGTCGTCGCCGCCGGCTGGCTGACGACCTATGGCCTCTCCCAGGTCGCCTTCGAACCCGTCCGCGTCGGCAGCGTCAGCTTCACCGGCCCTGCCGCCGACACGCTCATGGCCTTCATCAACGAGCGCTCCATTCATTTGAGTTTTGATCTCGGCCTCGTTCCGGGTGTGTTTGCCGGTTCGTTGCTCGCGGCGTTGGCGGCCCGTGAGCTGTCGCTGCAAGGCTTTTCAGGTGGCCCGAGCATGCTGCGCTACATCGCGGGCGCCGTGCTGATGGGCTATGGCGGCATGCTGGCGGGAGGTTGCGCGGTCGGCGCGGGTGTGACGGGTGGGGCCATCTTCGCGGTCACCGCATGGTTGGCGCTCGCCGCGATGTGGGCTGGGGCGATGCTGACCGACCGCATCGTCGATGGCCCGGCGCCCGCCGCGCACGAGCCTGCCCCCGCGAGGCCCTGAGAGCAGGGACCGCCTCGACCGGCGGCCCCTGTGTGGTCGGTCCCACCTCGGCGGGCGATCAGGTCGCTTTGCGTCTAGCTCACGTCGCCTAGCCCCGTCGCCCGGCTCGAGGGATGCATGCTCTTGCCGAGAATGTGGTCGCCCTTGCTGATCACGTCGCTGCTCGAGCCGACGATCAGTGGGTCGGGTCGCCCGACGACCCGCTCGTTCTTGCCCGTGTAGGGCAGCGTCGAAAGGAAATGCTTCATACAGTTGAGGCGCGCCCGCTTCTTGTCGTCCGATTTGACGATCGACCAGGGCGCGTCGGCGGTGTCGGTATAAAAGAACATCGCCTCCTTGGCTTCGGTGTAGTCGTCCCATTTGTCCAGCGACTGCCGGTCGATCGGCGAAAGCTTCCATTGCTTGAGCGGTTCGTGTTCACGAGCTGTGAACCGGCGCATCTGCTCCTCGCGGGTCACCGAGAACCAGTATTTGAAGAGGTGGATGCCGCTGCGCACCAGCATGCGCTCGAGTTCCGGGGCCTCGCGCATGAACTCGAGGTATTCGTTCGGCGTGCAAAAGCCCATGACGCGCTCGACCCCGGCCCGATTGTACCAGGAGCGGTCGAACAGCACGATTTCGCCACCGGCCGGCAGGTGCTGGATGTAACGTTGGAAATACCACTGCGTGCGCTCGCGCTCGGTCGGCTTGTCGAGCGCGACCACGCGCGCGCCGCGCGGGTTGAGATGCTCCATGAAGCGCTTGATGGTGCCGCCCTTGCCGGCGGCATCTCGCCCCTCGAAGATCAGGACCACTTTGGCGCTCGTGGCTTTGACCCAATCCTGCACCTTGAGCAATTCGATCTGCAGCTCCGCCTTGTGGCGCTCGTAGGCCGGGCGGCGCATCGGTTCGCGATAAGGGTATTCGCCGGTCTCGAAGATGCGCCGGATCGCCTCGGCGTCGTGGCGGAGCGCGGCGATCCGTTGTGCACCTGGTGAGGCATCATGCGGGGCCGTCGCCCCGATGCCATCGCCCATCGATGGCGCGGCCGCGGGTGGATCGTCGCTTCTCGCGGGCGGGTTCGCGTCGGGCGCGGATTTTGCGGTCGCCTGCGCCTCTGGCAGCGTCGGTGCGACGCCTTCGGCCTCGCCGGCCGCTCCGTTCGCGGCCGCGGCCTTGGCCTGCGCGGGCTTGCTCTCGACCGGGTTGGCGCCACTGTTGGCAGTTCGCGTGCCGCGACGTGGAGGCTCCGTGCTCATCGTCTCTCCCTCGAGAACCGGGTTTTCGAACGGCTCGTCGCTCGTGCACGCGACGACGGCGCATGCGACGAGTTCGTGACAGTCTACCACGCTGAAATTCGAGGCGACTTGATCGGGATCAAAGGTCGAGCGACGAGCGCGGGAACACACCGTCGGGCCGATGGAACGAAAACGCCCGGACCGCACGGGCCCGGGCGATGCTGTCGTCATCCGTTCGCAGTTCGCGGCGGGACGTCAGATGCCGTCGCACATGCCGGCGACGTAGTCCCAGTTCACCAGCTTGTCGAACCAGGCTTCGAGATACTTCGGCCGGGCATTGCGATAATCGATGTAATAGGAATGCTCCCAGACGTCACAGCCGAGGATCGGATCGGCGCCGTGCATCAGCGGGTTCTCACCGTTCGGGGTCTTCATGACGACCAGCGCGCCGTTCTTGACCGCGAGCCAAGCCCAGCCGGAGCCGAACTGCGTGACGCCGGCGTTGATGAAGTCGGCACGCACCTTGTCGTAGCCGCCGTAACCGGCAACCAGCTTCTCGACCTTGCCCGGCAGCTTGCTGCCACCACCGTTCGGCTTCATCCAGTTCCAGAAGTGCAGGTGGTTGTAGTGCTGGCCGGCGTTGTTGACGAGCCCGGCGTTCTTCTCCGCGAACGCCTTGCGGCAGATCTTGCTGAGCGAGAGCTGGGCGTAGTCGGTCCCGGCGGCCAGCTTGTTGCCGTTCTCGACGTAGGCGTTGTGGTGCTTGTCGTGGTGGAACTCGAGCGTCTCGCGCGACATGTGCGGTGCGAGCGCGTCGTAGGCGTAGGGCAGCGGGGGGAGCGCGAAGGCCATCTTGCTTCTCCGGCGTTGCTGGATGTTGGTGATGAGCATCGAAAGTCAGCGGGACGGTAGCTGCTCGCCGGCCGAGGCACAAGCGGACGCCACCCCGATGGGTTGCACGCCGG
The DNA here is from genome assembly GCA_016125495.1 of Hyphomicrobiales bacterium. Classification (NCBI taxonomy): domain Bacteria; kingdom Pseudomonadati; phylum Pseudomonadota; class Alphaproteobacteria; order Hyphomicrobiales; species Hyphomicrobiales bacterium. Next base: position 268,275 of record WGLQ01000004.1, read on the forward strand.
GTCTTCCCACATTCGCCGCCTCGGGCGCTCGCCGGGGCTAACGTTCGGTGAGGTTGCGCTCGCGCCAGAGTGCGGCCTCGCGTTCGGCGGCGCCGCGTTCGGCCTCGTTGAGGCGCATCAAGTAGCGATCGAGGGAGGGGTCCGTTGCGCCCCGCGCCCGCGCGAGGAGATACCATTTGGCGGCTTGGACGATGTCGGGCTCGACGATGTCGCCATAGGCATAGAGGCGGGCCAGCCGTGCCTGCGCCGGAGCGCTGCCAGCTTCCGCCGAGGCCGTCAGGTAGCGCACGGCCTTGGGCAAATCCTTGGCCACGCCCTCGCCCTTGGAGAGCATGATTGCGTATTCGAGCTGTGCTTCCGGCAAGCCGCGATCGGCTGCCCGCGCGATCCAGTAGGCGGCCCGCTCGGCACTCTTTTCGACGCCTTCGCCGCTGAGATAGAGGGCGCCGAGATCGTATTGTGCCGCCGCGTGGCGCTGCATGGCGGCCTTCTCCAGCCAGTGAGCCGCCGCCGCCATGTCGAGCGCACGCCCGTTGCCGCTCGCATGCAAGAGCGCGAGATTGTATTGCGCCTCCGCGATCCCCGCCTCGGCCGCCTCTGCAAAGAGACTGCCGGCCACGTCGTGGTCACGCGCGACACCCTGGCCGCGCACCAGCAGCATGGCGAGCGCGAACTTGGCGTTGACGTCGCCCCGTTTCGTGCCCTCGACGTAGTAGCCCGCCGCCTTCTCGAAATTCTGGGCAATGCCGAGCCCCTCCTCGTGCAGCCGACCGAGAAGCGTGAAGGCGGCGGCCTCGCCGCGCGCCGCCGCCGCCTCGGCTTGCGCGCGCGCGGCCAGATAACGGCCTTCATCGAACGCCGCAAAGGCCGGGTCCGCGATGGTCGCCGGTTGCTGCTGATCGGACCCGGTCCGCGTTACGTTGGCGGTCGGCACGGGCGGCTCGGCCGCCGACGCCCGCGGGCAGAACGGCCACCCGGCGAGGCTCGCAGCGAGTGTGCCGGTCAGCGCGGCTGCCGCGATGGAGAGCCGCCGCATCATCCGCTCATATCGTCGATGGCGCCTTGGACGGCCCTGAGGAACGCCTCCGATTGCGCGCTCTGCGTGGCCGGTAGCCGCAGCGCGAGGAAGTCCGCGCCGGCCTCGAGCGCCTCGCCGGCTTCAGCGACCGTCGTCACGTCCCAGGCCACCACCGGCACCTGGAAGAGGTCCGACCACCAGGCGATCATGCGCTCGTCGGGCATCGGCTCCCCGCCGTCGCCGTCCGCCCGGGTAGGCTGGCCGGAGTCTTCGCCGACATCCTCGGACTCCGTGCGCACCCACGCATCGACCCGAAAGGCGATGTAGTCGGCTCCTTCCTCGGCGAGCGTCATAGCGAGATCGCGCGTCTCACCGACGAGACAACCGACGACGCCGTCCCGCCCGACCCGCGCCCGCGCCGCCCGGTAATGCGCAAGCGCGACTTCTGGATCGAGATCGATGGCCGAAAGATCGAGGTGCACGCCATCCGCTGCGCTCGCCTCGAAGCCCTGCAGATTCGCAGGGTCGCTCGCCGGCACCGCAAGCAGCACTGCCGCACCGCCCGCCTGCAAATCGCCGATCCGATCCGGCTCGACCGGCGTCGTCAGTCCGCCGTCGCCTGCGTCCAGCAGCACGCAGGCGACGTCCAGCGTCCGCAGCAGGTCCGCGAGCCGCTCGTCGTTCGCGGGCGCGGCCGCTCCCGACAGCAGCAAATACAACCTCGGGGGTTGCGGATTGTCGTCCATCGCTCGCTGCTCCGGTCGCAAATGATGGCATCATTTCCGGCGATCTGCCATCGCCGGCCGGTCACCTGCCGTCCCTATTGGCCGCCAGATGGACGAAACGATGACACCGGGCGAGCGGTCACTGACCCAGCCCGGCGTCCCTCATGCCACTTGCCGTTCGTCGCCGGGCGGCGCCTGGCCCCCTCAGGCGGCCTTTTCGAGACCCGACGACCACTTGCCCGCCGCCGCCAGACCGTTCATGCGCGCGCGGTGCGAGAACGCGGCCTGACCGGCGCCGACGTTTGCCGACTTGCCACCCCAGGCCTTCAGCGCGGCCGCCTGCAGCGCGCGGCCGTAGGAGAACGTCAGCTTCCAGGGCAGCCCCCCGAGCGCGTTCATGGCCGAGAGGTGGGCTGTCGCCTCCTCGTCGGACTGCCCGCCCGAGAGGAATGCGATGCCCGGCACGCTGGAAGGCACGGTCGCCTTGAGGCAGCGTACGGTCTCCTCGGCTACATCCTCGACGCGAGCCTTCTGTCCAGAGAGCTGGCCCGGCACGATCATGTTGGGCTTCAGCACGATGCCGTCGAGCGCGACGCCCGCCTCGAAGAGTTCATCGAACACGGTGTTGAGCGTCCATTCGGTGACGCGGTAGCAGGTCGCCATGTCGTGCTTGGCATCCGGCCCGTCCATCAGCACTTCGGGTTCGACGATCGGCACGATGCCCGCTTCCTGGCAGAGCGCGGAATAGCGAGCCAGAGCATGCGCGTTCGCCTTGATGCACGACCAGCTCGGCCGCCCGCCGTCGCCGATCGTGATCACGGCGCGCCACTTGGCGAAACGCGCCCCGAGCTTGTGGTATTCCGCGAGCCGTCCGCCGAGGCCGTCGAGACCTTCGGTGATCTTTTCGCCCGAACGGCCGGCCATGTCCTTGGCGCCCGCATCCACCTTGATGCCCGGAACGGCGCCCGACGCCTTGATGATTTCGACGAGCGGCGTGCCGTCGGCGGCCTTCTGTCGCAGCGTTTCGTCGAAGAGGATCACGCCGGAGATGCAGTCGCGCATGGCGGGCGCCCGGAACAGCATCTCGCGGTAGTCTCGCCGGTTCGCCTCGGTGCACTCGGCGCCGATCGAGTCGAACCGCTTCTTGATGGTGCCGGAGCTTTCGTCGGCGGCCAGGATGCCCTTGCCGTCGGCCACCATGGCCCTTGCTATACCGTTCAGCGTTTCGCCCATTGTCGCCATCCCGAGTTCCTGAGTTGACATCCGTGATTGCCGTGCGTTTTAGCGCCAACCCGGCGAGAGGGCCAGCATTCGGGCGGAAACAACGGTGGGCAATCCGGCAAGGCGGTAAACCGTCCGCTGCGCCCTCAGTTGGCGCTTTCGAGTCCGTTCGTTTCGCTGCGCCGCTCGAGCAGGACGACGTCGCGCCAGCGCCCCGCCATGGGCCCGCCGAGCGGGGCGGGTGCCATGCGGGCGAGCCGCACGCGCACGCCCACCTCGCGAAAGCCGTGTGCCATGTGGAGCGTGATGCTGGCACTGTTCTCGGGGAACACCTGCGCCTGCAGCGTCCAGAACCCCGCGCCTTCCGCGTGCGCGACGAGGGCGCCCAGCAGGCCGTGCCCGATACCGCGCCCGCGTGCCGCCTCGGCGACGTAGATCGTGACTTCCGCCACCCCGCGATAGACCGCCCGCGCCGAGACCGGCGAAAGCGCGGCAAAGCCGACGACCTCGCCCCCCTCGCCGGTCGCAACGAGGCGGGTGCCGTCGATACGCGACGTCCACCATTTCTCGAAGGTCGGCACCGCGCTTTCGTATGTCGCGTGCCCCGTTGCGATGCCCTGCCCGTAAATCTCGAGGACGGCCGGCCCGTCCGTCTCCACCATCGGCCTCACAGCCAGCATGTCGCGCGCCTCGCTCCAACGACCGCACCCCGATGAACCGCGGATGAACGGGCTCTGAGGGTTCCATTCATCTCGCAGATCACGGGCCTGCCGCCAAGCGCCTGCGGGCAGCAAGCCGGGCCGGGTAACCAGGGAGATACGAGATGCGTTTCTTGAGAACGATCGTCGCCGCGGCAGCCGCGACCATGGCGGTTGCCGGAGCCAGCGCCCCCGCGTCGGCGGGCAAGATTCCGATCGTCTGGAGCACGGCCGAGAAGGTCATCAAGGTTGCCGATCTGCCGGCCACGAGCGAGTTCACGTTGAAGGACGGCACGCATCTCGATGCCGGCTATCGCTACACCACCTTTTCGGTGCTCTGGCTGCCGATCTGGGACTACGATCACAAGTGGACCGGCTACGTTGGTCGCGACGACCAGTACGTGGAACTCTCCGAGGAAACGCTGCGCGGGCTGGCAAAGGGCGTCGGCGTGACATTGCCGGCCGCGGTCTCCCTGCCGTTCTGGGACAAGTGGGGCGGCAAATTGGCTCTGGCGCTCGGCGTTCTGGCCTTCGTCGGCTGGTGCGTCAGGGGCCGACGTGAGGAAGCGAAGGCCTGATCTCCGGGGCCGCCTTCTTCCTCGGAGCCGTCGGCTCTCGCGTGCGGTTCATGGGCTCACCGCACCGAGCGGCCGGCGGCTCCGCTACGTCGTCAGGTTGGCTCCCGGGCCAGGCAACGCCGGCACCGCCGTCCCGATCAAGCAGTCGCGCGTGACGAGGCCCTCGAGGCGCTCCGGCGACCAGCCCTCGGTGCCGGGCGGGCGCAGCGGGAGGACGAAACATCTGATCTCCGCGGTCGAATCGTGCACCCGCACTTCGGTGCCCTCGGCGATGTGCGTGCCGAATTCCGCCAATACGCCGCGCGGATCGCGTACGGTCCGGCTGCGGTAGGCGAGGCTCTTGTACCAGGCCGGCGGGATGCCGAGCAGCATCTTGGGATAGCAAGAGCAGAGCGTGCAGACGACGACGTTGTGCACCTCCGGCGTATTCTCGACCACGCGGTATTCGGCGAGCGAGCCGATGTCGACGCCCATCTCCGCGAGCGCCTCGCGGGTGCCCGAAAGGAGCCGCTCGCGATAGCCGTCATCCGTCCAGGCGCGCGCGACGACCCGAGCCCCGAGTGCCGGAGAGCGCGTGTCGATCACCTCCATCTGCGCGCGAATTTCCTCGGGGCCGACAACCCCTTTTTCCACCATCAGCTCGGCGAGCGCCGTGGCCAACACCTCGTAGGGCGTCGCCGGGCCGCGATCGTGGTCCGGCTGCGGCGGGGCGTGATGGTCATGATCTCCATGATCGTGCGCGTCGTGCATGTCGATCGTCTCCGTCAGGCCGTCACCAGCCAATTGCCCGCGATGTCCGCCTCGAGGTGCTCGCCCTTGGGACCGACGTAGTCCGGCCAGAGGTCGTGCTGGCGAAATCGCACCTTGTAGAACACCTGCCGCGGTAGCCCGGGCTTGTGATAGGCGAGCCGCTCGGGATCGTGGAATTCACCCTGGATCGCAACGACCGTTCCGGTGTGGCCACGCAGGTAGAGCGGTGTCCGGCAATGTCCGAGCGCCGCCCTTTCGTCGACCCGGACGCGCTCGCCGATCCGAAAACGGCCCACGGCCGCGGGCCCCGTCACCGCGCGCCTCGATCGCCATCGGCCGGCACCCCGCCCGCGATCACCTCGCGCCCCGCGGCCCGCATCACGGCCGCTACCTCCGCGCATTTGGCCTCGATCTCCTCCATGGTGACGATTTCCTGCTCGATCAGCAGGTTACGGATGGCGCGCACCCATTTCTCGTAGTAGGTCGTCGCATCGTAGTCCTGCTCGCTGTAGCTCTCGATCACCCGCCGCAGCGCGTCGATCTTGAAGGCACCCTTGCGCGTCGCCAGCAGCATCAGCAGGGCATCGATCCGGCGTTCCCAGTGCGCGAGATCGTGCTCGTGCCGGTCGATCGGCCCGAAATCGAGCCCTCCGACGTCGTGCACGGCGCGCCCGCCGCTCCCCGAACGCTCGCTGTTGAACCGCTCCGTGCTCATGCCGGCGTGCTCCTGGTGTCGGGCAGGAATGAAATCGACCTGCGGTCATCAAACACCAAGAGGCGCCCCGTGCCAACTGGAGCGCCTCTCGGCCGATCCGGACGATCGCTTTGCCCGCGGCGGCGCGCTCAGCCGAGCTTGCCCATTGCGACGGCCGTGTCGAGCATGCGGTTCGAGAAGCCCCATTCGTTGTCGTACCAGCTCAGCACGCGGATGAGCCGCCCGTCGACGACCTGCGTCTGCGTCGCATCGAAGGTCGAGGAGGCGGGGTTGTGGTTGAAATCGACGGAGACCAGCGGCTCCTCGGTGACCGCAAGCACGCCCTTCAGCTCGCCTTTCGCCGCTGCCGTCATCGCCGCGTTGATCTCCTTGGCCGTCGCCTGACGGGACGGAATGACCTTGAGGTCGATCATCGAGACGTTCTGCGTCGGCACACGGATGGCGGTGCCGTCGAGTTTGCCGTTGAGCGCCGGAAGCACGAGGCCGACGGCGCGCGCCGCCCCCGTCGAGGTCGGGATCATCGAGACCGCCGCCGAGCGCGCCCGCCGCATGTCGCTGTGCGGAGCATCGAGGATGCGCTGGTCGGAAGTGTAGGCGTGCACCGTCGTCATGAAGCCCTGCTCGATACCGACCAGTTCATGAAGCACCTTGGCGACCGGCGCGAGACAGTTCGTCGTGCACGAGGCATTCGAGACGACCTTGTGCTCCGGCTTCAGCGCCTGATGGTTGACGCCGTAGACCACGGTGAGGTCGGCCCCCGTCGAAGGCGCCGAGACGAGCACGCGCTTTGCCCCCGCCTCGAGGTGGGCGACCGCCTTCACTTTGTCGGTGAAAATACCGGTGCACTCCATGACGACATCGATGCCCATCGCACCCCACGGCGCCTCGGCCGGATTGCGCACGGTGGTGATCTTGATCGGACCGGTCCCGACATCGATCGAGTCGCCGTCGAGCTTCACCGTTCCGTGGAATGGGCCGTGCGCTGAGTCGTAGCGAAAGAGGTGCGCCAGCGTCTCGGCCGGCGCGATGTCGTTGACGGCCACGACCTGGAGATCCTTGCGCCCGGATTCGGCGAGCGCGCGCAATATGTTGCGGCCGATGCGGCCGAAGCCGGAGATGGCGACTTTGACGGTCATGATGAGCTCCGTGGCGTGAAAGCGGGGCGCGGCGCCCGGCGGGCGCTCCCCACAGCGCGCAGGACCGTTCCAGCGGCGCCCGCGTGCTGCGGCATGCGCGGCCGATAGCGCATCGCGCGCGCTGTTTCCAGTGGCCACGCGTCGGTCGGTTGACAGCCATGTCGGCCGCGCGCATCGCGTCGCGCTGGCGTCCTGGCGCGACGGCGATTGCATGTTTGGAATGGAGCCGGCGAGCCGGCATAATCGATCGCGAGATGTCGGGTGATTCGCGGGTGCGCCTTTCGGCGCGACGGGCCGGGCGGGGATCGGGATCATGACGCAGACTTCCATTCGCGTGAACGGGCGCGTCTATCGCATCGGCTGTGAGCCGGGAGGCGAGGAGCGGCTGAAGGACCTCGCCGCGATCATCGACCAGCACATCGCCACCATCACCGCGGAATTCGGTCGCCAGGCCGACGAGCGTCTTCTCTTGATGGCCGCGCTCACCGTGGCAGACGAGTTGCTCGATGCCCGCGCACGGATCGCGGAGTTGAAGGCGGCGCTCGCCGACAGAACCGTTCCATCCCGCCAGCAGCGGCCGGAGGACGGGCAGCCACGGGCAACCGTCGCACCGGCGGGCGCCGCGGGTCGTCACGAGGCCCCTTCGCCGTCGGGGCGTACGACCACGGGTTCGGCTGGCCCGGGCCAGTCGCCGCTGAAACCGCTCACCCTGACGACGCCGATGACCGAAGGGGATCTTTTTCCCCGCGATGAGCCGGTCGAGCTCCTCGAACTCGGTGCGGCGGTGGCCGCCGGCCGCTCCGGCAAGGCCAAAGGCTGATCGTCTGCGCTCGCGCGGGCGTGTCACGCCGGCAGGCTCTGCAGCCGGCCGGCGCTGACTGGCTCAGTAATTCTGCGGCCTGAGAAAGCGCGTGTTCACCCAGCCGGTGAACTCGTGGTTGGCCGTTTCGCACCAGTTACCCTGGCAGCGGCCGGTTCCGTAGATGCCGCAGTAGCCGTTCGAGTAGCTGCCGACGACCTCGTAGCCGGTCCCTGGGCCGGAACGCGCATTGAGGTGGTCGCCGGGCGGCACGTTCACGCACCACGGCAGGTCACCGAGGTGTCCGCCGCCATGGCCGCCACCCGAGCCATCGCCGTAGCCGCCGCCAGAACCGTCGCCGTAGCCGCCACCATGGCCGCCGCCCGAGCCGTCGCCTTCATACCCGCCACCGGGCGCCAGGAAGCGCGTGTTGGCCCAGCCGTGCAGACCTTCATAAACCACGCGGCACCAGTTGCCCTGGCACTGGTCCAGAACCTGGACGCCGCACGCGTCGTGCGGGATCGTATAGTTGATGCTGGCGTGCTTGGACGGGCTCGCGCGCACGTTGAGGACGTCGTAGGGCGAGACATCGACCACGCAATAGGTATTCGCCGTCGGCGCCACATAGGTCAGCGCTTCGGCCGTCGTGGTCGTGAGCGCACCAGCCGTTGTCATCATTGCGATGAGGCCCGCGGCTGTCATCCTGCTGAACATCTCGTTTCTCCGTTTCGTGGACACCTCGAGCGTGTCCTGGAGTGATGATGGAAGCGGGAGACGCGTTCACGCGATTGTGAACCCGAAATGAACGGGGCACCGCCGCCAGGATCGGCGGCTTGCGTGCGCATTCACGCGCGCGCCGCGCCGTGCCATTGTCACGGCACGTGCCGTCCTTCCCGATGAGGTCTCCCGTGTTGCCCGAGAACCGCCCCTTCGAGTTGAGCGGCCCTGGCCGTGCCGAGCGCCCCAATGTCATCCTCGTGCTCGTCGACGACATGGGCTTTTCCGATCTCGGCCTCATGGGCTCGGAGATACGAACGCCCAACATCGATGCGCTGGCCAAGAGCGGCCTGACGCTCTCGGCCATGTACAACTGCGCGCGTTGCTGCCCGACGCGGGCCGCGCTGTTGACCGGCCTCTACCCCCACAAGGCCGGCATCGGCCACATGGGCGCCAACCTCGGCACACCGGCCTACCAGGGCTTCCTGCGCAACGACGCCGCCACGATCGCAGAATTGCTGCGCCCGGCCGGCTATCGTACGTTGATGAGTGGGAAATGGCACGTCGGCGGTGATTTCTGGGCCCGCCTCGTGGACACTTGGCGCGTCGGCGACGTCGACCGCCCGACGCCCCGCCAGCGCGGCTTCGACCGCTTCTACGGGATCATCGACGGCGTCACTCATTTCTTTTCCCCGCACTACATCATGGAGGACGATGCGCGCGCCGAGGTTTCGCCGACGGACTTCTATTTCACCGACGCCATCACCGACAAGGCGATCGGCATGATCGAGGAGAGCGTCGCGCTCGACCAGCCCTTCTTCCTCTATTTGGCGCACGCCGCGCCGCACTGGCCTCTGCACGCCCACGAGGAGGATATCGCGCGCTATTCGGGCGTCTATTCGAAGGGCTGGGACGCCATCCGCACGGCGCGCCACGAGGAGATGCTCTCGCGCGGCGTCCTGCAACACCGCTGGGCGATCTCGCCTCGCGACGAGGCGGCCCCCGCCTGGGGCGACGTTGCCGAAAGGGACTGGGAGGCGAGTCGTATGGAGGTTTATGCGGCGATGATCGACCGCATGGACCAGTCGATTGGCCGCGTCATCGCCACGCTCGAGCGCCTCGGCCAGCGCGAGGACACCCTCATTCTGTTCCTCTCCGACAACGGAGGCTGCGCCGAGTTCATGGCCGAGGACGGTTGGGCCAAGTTCATGCCGGACATCCACAACGACGGGCGCAAGATCGAGATGGGCAACCGCCCGTGCCTGCGCCCAGGCGGACCGCTGACCTACATGAGCTACGATCTGCCCTGGGCGAACGTCTCGAACGCTCCCTTCCGCCTGTTCAAGCACTGGGTGCACGAGGGAGGGATTTCAACGCCGATGATCGTCAACTGGCCCAAGCGCCTTGCCGACCCGCGCATCGCGCACGCCCCGTGCCACGTCGTCGACGTCCTGCCCACCATCCTCGAGGCGACCGGCGTTCGCTATCCGGACGAACTCGGAGGCGGCGCGATCCAGGCGCTCGACGGAGAGAGCCTCATGGGCCTCATCGAGGGCAGGGCCTGGCAGCGCGAGCGACCGATCTTCTGGGAGCACGAGGGAAATTCCGCCGTTCGCATCGGCAACTTCAAGCTGGTGCGCAAGTTCAACCAGCCCTGGGAGCTCTACGACATGGAGCGTGACCGCACGGAGCTGGACGACCTCGCCATGCGCAACGCCCCGCTCGCGAGCATGTTGCAGCGCGAGTACGAGGGCTGGGCGGAAAAAGCCGGCGTCCTCGACTGGAATGTCGCTTTGCCTCGCCTGCTTGCCGCCTGGCAGATGGACGACGCCCACGGGTGATGCCCCGACGGGGGGCGCCGCCCTTGTCGCTGTCCTATGTGCTGGCCGAGCCGCCCGGCGTCGCGAGCCATCCGCTGGCGGGCGCCCGGGTCGGCATTTCCTCGCTCTCCTTGAGCCGGCTGTCGAGCAGTTCGCCGTGCGCCTCGAGGATCGGGTAGGCGACCGACGTCAAGTGACTGTTGATGCGCTTGAGGTCGCGGATGATATCGAGATGGATGCCGCTGGTCTCGATCGATTCCGGCCGCCCCGCGCGCAATCGCGCAAAGTGGCTTTCGGAGGCCTGCCGCTCGAAGTCGCGCACGATGAGTTTTTCCGCCAGCAGCCGGCGCGCGAGCGCCAGATCCTGCATGGTGAGGACATTGAAGGACAGCTTGAGGTTCTGCTGCACCCGTTCGTGGAAGCGCTGCAGCTCGGCGAGGCCTTCGTCCGAGAAAGTGTAGCGGTTGCGGATTTTCTTGGCGGCCAGCTCCATCAGGTTCTTGTCGATGATATCCCCGACATGCTCGAGGTTGGTGACGAACGTCAGCAATTCGGCATGCCGCCGACTTTCCTCCTCGCTCATTTCGGCTCCCGAGGCCTTCACGAGGTAGAGCTTGATTGCCTCGTAGAGCTTGTCGATGTCGTCGTCGATGTGCTCGACCTGTTTGAGCAGTTGCTGGTCGTCGCGCCGGAAGACGTCGATGCTGAGGCTGAGCATTTCCGCAACGAGGTCACCGAGCCGCAGCGTCTCGCGCGTGGCGCAGGCGATGGCTTCGCTCGGCGAGGCGATGACGGTCGCATCCAGATAACGGGGCTTGCCGAGGTCCGGGGCGGCCAGGCGGTCGGGCAGGAGCCGTGTCGCCAGCCATGCGACCGGGCCGACGAGTGGCAGGAAAAGAGCTGCCGTGGCCAGGTTGAAGGCGGCATGGAAAACCAGAACGTCGGTTCCGGGATTTGGCACGAGCCAGGCCAACAATGCCGTCGCGGGTGCCAGGAACACGGCGAGCACGACCACGGCCATGCTGGTCCGCATCATCAGGTTCGCCACCAGCACGCGCCGCACGGTCGGATCGAGACCCATCTGCGCGATCACCGGCGCGAGGCTACCGCCGATGTTGGCGCCGATGACGAGCGCCGCGGCGAGCGGCAGCGAGACGAGGCCCGCTGCCGTGAGCGACATCAGGAGGATGACGACGGAAAGCGACGAGTGGGCCAGCCAAGCGACCAGCGCTCCGATGACCGCCGCGATGACCGGCTGCCCATCGGCGACTTCGAGCAGCTTGGTGAGCGTCTCCGACTGCCTGAGGCCGGCCGATGCCTCTCCGATGAGACCGAGTGACAGCAGCGCGAGGCCGAGCCCGATTGCGATTCGCCCGAGGTTGCGGCGCTTGTCGGATCCCGAGCCGAGGAATCCGATGACGCCGAGCGCCAGAAGGAGTGGTGGCAGCCAGCTGATTTTCATGGAGAAGACGAAGGCCGCGAGCGCTGTGCCGACGTCCGCGCCGAGCATCACGGCGATCGCCGTCGCCAGGGTCACGAGACCGCGCCCGGCGAACGAGGAGAGCACCATGCCGGTTGCCGTGCTCGATTGTAGGATGACGGTGACGCCGAGGCCCGAGAGGAAGGCGCGCAACCGACCGCGCGTGCCGATCGCCAGCACCCGGCGCATGGGTGCCAGGAACGAGCGCGTCACGCCGGTGCGGATCATCCGGATCCCCCACACCAGCAGCGCGACGTAGCCCGCCAGCGTGATGAGCAGCTCCATGGTTCTTCTTCTTCTTGCCCGGTGTTTCGATCGAAGCAAACGCTTCGGTTCCGGTTGGCGTCGGTCCGCCGCATGATCCGCAGGACGTGCCCTCCGGGCCGGCCCGGAGGTGCAAATCCCGCGGCTATCCGCCTGCGCAACCGCCGCCAACGCCATGCGTCGACCGGGTCGTCGGCCCGGTCAACCGCATCAGACTAGCAGCAATCGCTTGCGTCGGCATCAAGTATGACAGTTTTGTGACAGTCTCGCCGTGCACTGTGCCGCGCCCGCAACCAAGTGGCGCGGATCGGCTCGGCGTTCACTGTCGGCCGTGGCACGGGCGGTATGCCCGAGCGCCTGGGGCCCGTGCCGGGGGCTGGAAACAAGACGGGGCCGCGACGCACCCGCCGCGGCCCCATCGGCTTGGTTGGACAGCCCTTGCCGTCCCTTTTGTTCCCTCAGTTCTTCGTCTTGTCGACCAGCGCCTTGGCCTTGATCCAGGGCATCATGGCCCGGAGCCGCTCACCGACCTCCTCGATCTGGTGCGCGTCGTGCATGCGGCGGGTCGCCTTGAACTTCGGCTGGCCGGCCCGGCACTCGCGGATCCATTCGGAGGTGAAGGCGCCGGACTGGATGTCCTTGAGAACGCGGCGCATCTCCGCGCGCGTCTCGTCCGTGATGATGCGCGGCCCGGTGGCGTACTCGCCGAACTCCGCGGTGTTGGAGATCGAGTAGTTCATGTTCGCGATGCCGCCTTCGTAGATGAGGTCGACGATCAGCTTGACCTCGTGCAGGCACTCGAAATAGGCCATTTCAGGCGCATAGCCCGCTTCCACCAGCGTTTCGAAGCCGCCGCGGATCAGTTCGACCAGACCGCCGCAGAGCACCACCTGCTCGCCGAAGAGGTCGGTCTCGCACTCCTCCTTGAAGGTTGTCTCGATGACGCCCGAGCGCCCGCCGCCGATCGCGCAAGCATAAGAGAGCGCGAGGTCGTGCGCGTTGCCCGAGGCGTCCTGATGGATGGCGATGAGGCAGGGCACGCCGCCGCCCTTGAGGTATTCGCCGCGCACTGTGTGGCCCGGCCCCTTCGGCGCGATCATGATGACGTCGGTCGAAGCCTTGGGCTCGATCAGATTGAAATGCACGTTGAGGCCGTGCGCGAAGGCGATCGCTGCGCCCTCCCGCAGGTTGCCGTGGATGTGGTCGCGGTAGATGTCGGCCTGCAGCTCGTCCGGCGTGCACATCATCATGAGGTCGGCCCATTTGGCGGCGTCCGCGACGTTCATCACCTTGAGGCCGGCCGCCTCCGCCTTCTTGGCCGAGGCCGAGCCCGCCTTCAGCGCGATGGCGACTTCGCCGCAGCCCGAGTCCTTGAGATTGAGCGCATGCGCGTGACCCTGGCTGCCGTAGCCGACGACCACGACCTTCTTGCCCTTGATGAGATTGATGTCGGCATCGCGATCGTAATAGACGCGCATGGGAGGCACCTTCCTTGACGGCATTGGCCGGCTGCACGGTCCGCGAGGCCGCAATGCCGACGACGTTGTTCGGGATACGCCCGTCCCGTGGACGCGCGTCGGCGGACCCTACTTGGCCCGGCGCGCGAGTTCAACGAAAACGCGCAGGCCCGTTTCGTCTGGTCCCGTCACGTGCGCTCGGCGACGAGGATCACCGGCTCGATCTGGTGGGCGTCGAGCGCGGCTGCATAGTTGGTGAACTTCTCGCGGGCATTGGCGCCTGTCAGCAGATGCAGCCCGAGGGGGGGTGGCCCGTCGGCCGCGGCCGCCTTTGCGAACACCTCTCGAAAGAAGCCGATCGCGAAGTCGCGCATGTTGTTCTCCGAAGCGAGCCGGAACCCGGCCGCCGCCAGCAGCGCCACGGTCTCGTTCCGCGAAAAGAGGAAACTCGTCGCCTCGGTTTCGGCCCATGGCACGGGATAACGCATGCCTGGTCCGGGCCCCTTCATCACATCGAAGACGCAGAGTGGACCGCCCGGTCGAACGACCCGCGCCAATTCACTGTAGAAGCGGGCTCGATCGGGCACGTTCATGGCGACATGCATGGTGACGGCGCCATCGAATGCGCCGGCTGCGAAAGGCAGGTTCAGCACACTGGCGACCTGGAAGCTGCATCGCTCGCCTCCTGCCATCCGGCTGCTGAGGAGACGCGCCGTTTCGATGAATTCCGGGGTGAGGTCGACGCCCGTCACCCGGCATCCGTACTCGATGGCGAGGCAACGTGCCGTGCCGCCGATCCCGCAGCCGGCGTCGAGCAGATGCATGCCATCGGCGAGCGGCATTTCAGCGAGAGCTTGCAGCGTTGCGATCCGCCCCGCCGTATGGAACTCGTCGACCGGTGCGAGATCGCTCGGGGTAAGGGCCTCGAGGTTCGCGCCGCTGGCGGTGAGCCCCCTCGTGATGTCCTCGAACAGATTCCGACGTGCATAGTGGCGGGTGACCGCCTCCTCGATTTCGCTGGTCATGATCGTCGCTCCGGAATAGGCGCCGTCCCCCCTTCCGTGCGCGGTTGCGATGCCAGAGACTATGTCATGGGGCGCTAGGCAGCCAGCGATCAGGCGTCGCGACCCTGCAATCTTCCGTGAGCGGCACTGTTCACGAATCGGGCCAGCGCGATCAACCTGCCGCAGTCCGGTCGCGGAGCGCGCCCTCGCCGCGCGAGATCGCGGCAACCCCGGTGCGAGCGACCTCGACGAGCCCGAGCGGCTGCATCAGCACGATGAACTGCTCGACCTTGGAGATGCGTCCGGTGATTTCGAAGATGAAGTGCGAGGTCGAGGCATCGACGACCTGCGCGCGAAAGGCTTCGGCAAGGCGCAGCGCCTCGACCCTGTGCTCGCCCTTGCCGGCCACCTTGACGAGGGCGAGTTCGCGCTCGAGCGGCTTTTCCTGACCCGACTGGCGCGCCAGCGTGGTGAGGTCGTCGACACCGTGCACCGGCACCAGCCGCTCGAGCTGATGCTTGATCTGCTCGATGACCATCGGCGTTCCGGTCGTCACGATGGTGATGCGCGAGAGATGGCGCTCGTGGCTGACCTCGCCGACCGTGAGGCTCTCGATGTTGTAGCCCCGGCCGGAAAAGAGCCCGATGACGCGCGCGAGCACACCCGGCTCGTTGTCGACGAGCACCGACAATGTGTGGCTCTCCGGCGTCTCGATGCGGGTTTGCGTCGGATAGTGGGTCGAAGCGGGTTGCGACATCGGGTTGGCACTCCTCGGCGGATTGGTCGGCGGGCTCGGCGGCGCGTGGCCATTCTCCAGCACGCCAATCAGCCCGCTCAATACGCCGGCCAGCCCGCGACGGCCAGTGGTTCGTGGTGGGGGAGCGGTGGAGAGCAAGGGGTGGAAAATGGCGCTCCCAAGGGGACTCGAACCCCTGTTTTCGCCGTGAGAGGGCGACGTCCTGGGCCACTAGACGATGGGAGCGTCCGGCGCCGAACCCCTCAGATAGTCCGCCCGCGCGCATCATGCAAGCGCGAGATGGGGCGCTAGAAGGTCGGTCATGGCGAGCGTGGGCCAGCCTCAGGGCGAGCCGGCCGCCAGTCTGCGCTGTCGTGCCCCGAGCCACTGACCGAGCCCGATCCCGGCGATCACCAGCGCTGCTCCGGCGAGTTGCCCAATCCCAGGCCGGATGCCGAGCGCGAGGCCGACGGCGATGGCGACCACGGGAATGAGGTTGAGGTGCAGGGAAGTGAGCGTCAGGCCGAGACGCGAGACGCTGAGGTTCCACATCACGACCCCGAGAATGAGGGCGCCGAAGGTGAGCTGCGTGAACAACGCGGCATCCCAGAGCGGGCTGGTGACCCAGTCGTGGCGCGTCAGCCCCGCGAAGTCGGCAACGACATAGGTGGCGATCGCGAACGGGCAGGCATAGAGGAAGGAAATCGCCGTGATCGCAACTTGCGAGGCACCGCGCATCCAGCGCTGGGCGAGGAGCGAATAAAGCGCCCAGTTGAGCTGGCCGAAGACCAGCAACAGGGCCCCCTCGACCACCATTGTGGCGCCCGTTGCCGGCTTACCGGCTCCGAGCGAAGCGAGCACCGCGCCGGGCAGGACGAGCGAGAGCGCGAGGATGTGCGCACGGCTCGGCCGCTGGCCATCGAGCCCCCAGGCGATCAGCGTCGCCGTCAGAGGCGCCGAGGCCGCCACGATGGCATTCGTCACAGGATCGCCGATCGCGAGCCCGAGGGTGAAGAACACCGCGAAGATGGTGATGAAAAGCCCGAGCGTCAGGCGGCGCGCCAGTGAGGGCGCGTGCGCTTTGGCGAGATTCGCCCGCCCGCCCATCGCCAGCACCAGCCCGATCAGCACCACCGTGCCGATCGGATAGCGCACGATGATCTGGGTGAAGATGTCCCAGCGCTGTGAGAGGTCGTGGGTCAGGGGGTACTGCGAGCCCCAGAGCACCATCGTAAGGACCACCGCGAAGCGGGCGGCCGTTTCCGAGAGGTCGTTCGCGGCCGGTTGGGCGTCGGTGCGGGTGATCATGGGTGCGGGCCGTTCGGGAACGAGGCAGGGCGGTGGCCCCTCGCAGGGCCCTTCTCGGCAGCCCAGACGCCAGCGCCGCTTCGAGGGATAGCAGGCGCAGTGGCTCCGGCATAGCGCCAGCACGGGGTCACGCCGCGACCAGTGGGACTGGGCAAGACTTCGGCGGCGCAACGCTGGCGTGTCGTGCCACTGGCCTCGCCATTACCCGATCGGCGCCGTCGCCTGTTCGAGGAACGTCCGCGTCTCGGCATCGAGATGCGGACAGAGGGTGTCTCGGACCCGGGCGTGATAGGCGTCGAGCCAGGCTCGTTCCTCTGCCGTCAGCAGCGCTCCCTCCACCAGCTGCCGGTCGATCGGCGCCAGCGTCACGGTCTCGAAGCCGTGCATGGGGCGATCACCTCCCTCGATCGGCTCGGCCGGCCGGACCAGAACGAGGTTCTCGATGCGGATGCCATAGTGTCCTTCGCGGTAGTACCCGGGCTCGTTCGAGACGAGCATTCCGGCCTCGAGGGTCGAAGTGTTGCGCTTGGAGATGCCGGGCGGGCCTTCGTGGACCGAGAGGTAGCTGCCGACCCCGTGCCCCGTGCCATGTTCGTAATCGAGGCCGGCCTGCCAGAGGGCGCGGCGCGCGAAGGCATCGATGTCGACACCTCGCGTTCCTGGCGGAAAGCGGGTCGTGGCAATGGCGATATGGCCCTTCAGCACCAGCGTGAAGTGGCGCCGCATGTCCGTCGTCGGCTGGCCGACCGCCACCGTGCGGGTGATGTCCGTGGTCCCGTCGAGATACTGGCCGCCGCTGTCGACGAGATAGAGTTCGCCCGGCACGAGCGTCCGGTTGGTCGCCGACGTCACGCGATAGTGCACGATGGCGCCGTTCGGTCCGCTGCCCGAGATGGTGTCGAAGCTCAGATCCGCGAGTTCGTCCGTCGCCTCGCGATAGCCCTCGAGCGCGCGAGCGGCTGCGATCTCGTCGAGGCCGCCGAGCGGCGCCGTCCGGTCGAGCCAGGCGAGGAAGCGCGTCATGGCGATGCCGTCGCGCACGTGGGCGCGTCGAATCCCGGCGATTTCTGCCGGTGTCTTGATAGCCCGACCTCTCGCGACGAGGTCGACGCCTTCCTCGATCGTCCCGCCTGCCGAAACGATCACCCGCGCGCTGGCCGCTGGCGTTGCTTCACCGCTGATCCGAACCTTCAGCCCCCGTCGCCCGGCCTCGGCGAGCACCCCGGCAAAGTCCGCCGGCTCGACGATGCGAGCGAGCGAGGAGAGCGTGGCCGCGACCTCGCCAGAAAGCTTTTCGCGCGCGATGGCGAGCACAGCGGTCCCGTCGCGGTGCACGAGAGCCATCGCCAGCGCCACTGGGATGCGTGCGATGTCACCGCCCCGGATGTTGAACAGCCAGGCCACCGCATCGCTGTGGCTGACCAGCGCCGCATCCTGTCCGGCCGCCGAGAGTTCGCCCGCCAGCGCATCGAGTTTCTCGCGCGCGCTGCGCCCTGCCCGCTCGATCGGATGGAGCCGGACGGGCTCCTTCGGTGGCGCCGGGCGGTCGCTCCAGAGACCATCGATGGGGTTCTGCTCGATCGGCACGAGCGTGAGGCCTCTCTTGCCCAGCGCCTTTTCGAGACCCTCGATCATCGCCAGGGGGTGCAGCGCCGGATCGTAGCCGATGCGCCCGCCCGTCGGTGCATGGTCGGCGATCCAGGTGGCGAGGCGAACCTCCGGCACCTTGATGATTTCGAAGAGGTCGAGGTCGACCTGGGCCGCCGCCTGCGCCGTGTAGCGCCCATCGACGAAGAGTCCGGCACGCTCGGTGAGGACGACCGCCGTGCCTGCCGAGCCCGTGAAGCTGGTCAGCCATGCGAGCCGTTCGGCCGACGCCGGAACGTATTCGCCGAGGTATTCGTCGCCGCGCGGCACGATGAACCCATCGATATTCGCAATTTGCATGACACATCTGAGGGCGGCAACTCGGGGAGCCGACGTCTCGGGCCTCGCTGAAACGTCAAATGATTGAAATGGCATGGAAATAAACCTGATCTGTTGCTGGCGCCGCAGCGAATGTGACGGCTGATAGGGCCTGTGCATCCCGAATTTCGCATTGCTGCGTTGCGAGATAGACGGTACCGCAGCGCAGCAATCACGCTCATGTTTCGTGTCGTGAGCCCGGGATCATGAGCAAACAACCGGGCCGAAAGACAGAAAACGGAGCATGATCATGGCAGTTCTGACCGCCGATCGCACCACCCATCACACCTCCGCCATCGAGCCGATGACGGTGGTCTTTCGCCGCGCGATCGCGCGCCTCATCGAGGCACGCGAGCACCAGGCCAAGCGCCGGGTTGCCGACCATGTCGCCAGCCTCGATGCAGCGAGCCTGAAGCAGATCGGCTTTTCGCCCGACGAGCTGGCCGAGCTGCTCTCGCACCGTTCGCGCTGAGCCATCGGCGGCCGGGCGGTGGAACCTTCCAACCACCGGCCGGCCGCGGCCGTTCAAATCCGCGCCAGCGTCAGTGTCGTCCACTGGCCGATCTCGCGCCGCCGTTCGAGCCGGAAGCCGGCGGCCCGATAGCGCGCGAGGACGCTGCGTGCCTGGCGGGTCAGGATGCCCGAAAGGATCAGCCGGCCACCCGCTTCCGTGGCGCCCGCGAAATCCCCCGCCATGCCCATGAGCGGGCGGGCGAGGATGTTGGCAACCATGAGGTCGAAGGGGCGCATGCGGCGATAGGCTGGGTGCGCGAGGCCCGTGCAGGCCTCCACCTCGATCCTGCCCGAGCAACCGTTGAGCCGCACATTCTGCCTCGCGACCTCGACCGCGATCGGGTCGATGTCGCTGGCGAGCACGCGCGTCGCCGGCATGGATTTGGCGATCGCGATGGCCAGCACCGCTGTTCCCGCGCCGACATCGGCCGCCCGCTCCGCCTCGCCGGTGCGCGCCAGCAGATCGATCGCCTCGAGACAGCCGACGGTCGTTTCGTGGTGCGCTGTTCCGAACGCCTGTCCCGCGTCGATCTCGATCGCATTTCGCGACAGCCGTCCGCGGGCCCGGTCATGGCTGCCGTGCACGACGAACCGTCCGGCAATGACGGGCTTCAGATAGCGTTGCGAACTGGCGACCCAGTCCGCCTCTGCGACGGGCTCGGCAACGATCCCCTCGCCGCCCTGCCCGACGACGTCGCGCACGATCGAGGCGATGCCTTCCACGGCTTCGGGCACCAGAACCAGGACCTCGATCTCGCTCGGCGCCCCGTCGTCGCGGTCGAGGAACAGAGAAACCGTGGCCAGTGCCGGGTCGACGATCTCACAGAGGATCGCATGGTGGTCGTGCGCGATCGCGGGTGCACCGCGCCACCTGAGCGCCGTCGCTTCGGTCATGCCGGCCCCCCTCGGTGTCCCCGCGTTGCGAGAGAGCACGGGCCGCCGCTCACGAGGTCACCACGTTCTCGCCGCTCGTATCGGCGCCTGAAGGCGGATCGAAGAACGGCGCTGTGTCGAGATAGAGATCCCACATCCGATCGACGTGCAGGGCCGCCTCGCGGGGCGGCATGGCGTAAAGGGCCTGATCGGCGCCACGCGTGACGACGCCGTCCGCCAACAGCCGCTGCAACGCATCCTCGAGGTCGAAGCGCACCTGGACGCCGAACTCCTCGTCGAGGAATGTCTCGATCGCCTCGCGCGCCTCGCCGAGGTCCTGTTCGAGCAGCGGCTCCTTCGCGATCAGCGAGTAGAGCAGCATCTCCTCCTTGACGTCCTCCTCCTCCGCTCTGTCGCAGAGCAGGGTCAGCACGCCACGGTTGTCGGCCAGCGTGTGGAAGTAGAGGTTCTGGGCCAGGACCATCATGTACTGGTTGCGTTGATTGAAGAACTTCATCACCTGCCGGAAGATGACGCCGACGAGTCCGATGATCGCCATCACGATGCTGACGGGGTTCACTGCGGCAAGCACCTTGGTCAGCGTGGTGGCAACGCTGGCGATCGTGCCACCGCCAGCCGTGACACCGAGCTTGATCTTGTCCCAAAGCCTGAATTCGACCCGCGTGTTCGGAAACATCATTTGCAGGTCGGCACGCGGAATCTGCTTGAAAAGCTTGAGATAGATGAAATCCGAGGAGACGCTGTCGGGCACCATGCTGCGCAGCTTGCGCAGCTTGCGCAGGGTGCGCTTGGCCTTGGCCCGGCTGACATCCTCCTGGCGCATGATCTCGCCGATCCGCGTCTCCTCGTCCTTGAGCTTCAAGAGCAGCAGCAGGCGCTGATAGATCGGCACCTCGCGCACGGCATGACCCAGCCAGAGCTTGCGCCAGGTGCGCTGGCGCAGCGTCTTGCTCGAGGCGCCGCGGCAAAAGATCAGCAGTTCCTCGAACTCGTCGAGATCGACACTGAGTTCGAGGCCGTAGGCGCTGTCCTCGGCGAAGATCTGGTTGAGCTGATCGCGGGTGATCGGTCGGTAGTTCGCGCGCTCGAGGAGTTCCACGACCAGTTTGATCGTGCGTTCCTGGAGCACCGGCAGCTCCGAGGCCGGCACGCTCTCGAGCTTGATCGTGTCGCGGTCGGGACTGAAATTGAGATAGGCGTCCTTCAGCTTGAGCAACCGCTCCATGTACGCTTGGTGACGCCAGGCCGCGAGGTACTTGAAGAACCGCCTTACCTCGGCGGCCTCGCCGGGCGCCCAGGCACTCGCGGCTGTGAGACGTTCGAAGACGTCGAGGCGCGAGACGGGGATGAAGGTCTCGCGCTCGCTCTCCAGCCCGACGACGCCCGTCGTTCGCTTGCCGGCATCGCGCCCGCCATCGGAGATGGGGGCGCTCGCATGCCCCTTTTCGTCGCGGCTGTCGTTGCGAGGGGCATGATCCGCCTCGCCATTCGCCTCGGTCTCGAGTTCCGTGGCCGCACCATTCGGCGGGCGACGACGAGCAACGTGTTCGGTTTCCGTCATGCTCATGAATGCGCTCTCTCCGGCGTTGCGCCGATCGCCGGCATGGGCTCCGTCGCGTCCGTTCATCGCCTAGCTTCGGCTTCGTACCTTTTCATGACCGCGAGAGAAAGACCGTGCGCCTTCGCACGTGCCCGACCCGTCCGCCCGAACGGTCCCGTTCAGCTCCCCTCGATGAGGCCGCCGGTCGGCCGGCCGGTGCCCGCTTGTCCGGGTGTGACATCGCGCATGGCCCGTTCGCCGCCGTCCCCGCCTTCGCTCCGTCCCTTTGCCGGCTGGCCCCTGCGCTGCAGGTCGCCGAAGCTCGGATCGTTGAGCACCATGAGGAGTGGAGTGAGGCCGCGCGTCTCGGTCAGGCGGAAGATCTCCATGTCCGCCATGGCGTGCGACGTCCAGCCGGTGAGCTGCAACATGCGCTCGGCTTTGGAGAACAGCCCGTGGTTGCGCGTGACGGGAGCGGCCTTGATGCGCTCGGCGAGGGCCTTGTCGACGGCCCCGCCGTGCACCTCCTCCGCCGCCACCCATTGCTTGCGCAGGGCGGCGAGATCGGTATCGCTCGGTTTCGTCTCCTCGAGTTTCAGCTCCTTCATCTCGTCTTTCTTGGGCCAGCGCAGCAGGCCGAGATCCATGAGCACGCCCGCAAGCTGGTTCATGGCGAGGCCGCGCGCCGATTCGATCTCGTTCAGCTCGGCGACGCTCGCCGCCTCGATGTTGGCGTGCCTTCGTTTGAGTTCGGCGAATTCCTCCTCGGTCAGACTGCCGCAACCGTAGAGGTTCGGGATGACGAGGTAGGCTCCGTCGTTGTGGTGGATGAGGTGGCGGCGGATCCACTCGACGTCGCCGTCGGGCGCGCGTTGCACCGCCGTGGTGATGGCGTCGCGCACCTGGCGTATGACGGCCGGGCTCGGCCTCTCGAGCAGGATCAGCGAGGGCGGATTGAGCACGGTGAGGGCGAAAAGGCCGAGGTCGATGCCAATGGTCGCCAGCAGCGCGATGAGGTCACGCCCCGTGATGCCTTCGCCATCGCCGCCCTCCGGCCAGACCCCGCCGCTCGCAACGAACGCGAAGACCGCCCCGACGCCGCTGCCGATGTTGCCCCAGAGGCGCTTGACCGCATTGGCGACGCCCGCCGGCCCCTCGTTGAAGGAGGCCTCCCGCAACTGGATCGCGGCCGGGATCGAGGCCTGGTTCGCCGCCTGGCGCAGACGATCGGCGAGCGTCGGATCGTAGCAGGAAAAACCGGCCTCTCCCGGCGCGACGGACACCTGATCGGCGAGCGCGCGCATTTCCGCCGCCGTCGACTTGCCGAGTTCGTCGCTGCGCACCGCGATCGAGCGCGCCCGCCCGCGAATGTCGGAGGCGAGCGCCTCGAAGGCCTGCTGGCGGGCCGCCACCGTATCGCCCTCGAGCTGCGTCACCGAGCGCCGCAGCTGATCGAGGTTGCCCTGTACGGGCGTCACCCAGGCGTCCACGACGCTGTCACGCAGCGAGGCGATCGCGTCGCGCACGCTGCGCCGCGCGTTGTAGAGTGGGCCACGTCCCGCCCCTGATGGCCGCCCGCAACTGCCCCCGCTCGTTTCCTCGCGCGCCATCTGCGTTTCGGACCACGAGACGACGCTGTCGATCTGCACGCGAACCGCATCGAGCCGCGCCGCGATCGCATTGCCGGCATCGCGCGCATCCTCCTGAAGGGCGGCCATGCTGTTGCGCGTCGCCTCCTCGCCGGCGATGAGGCTCCACCAGAAGCCGTAACCGAAGCCGATCGACCAGAGAGCGAGGAAGCCATAGAGCAGGAACGTGATGAGCCGCTCGTGCCATCGGGCCTGCGGATTCGGCCGGAAGCTCTCGCGCAAGGCGATCCACATCAGGAACGTCAGCGCGACGACGATCGCGATCACCAGCAGTTCGTTCGAGACGGAAAGACCGAAGCCGCCAGGCAGGTCGCGCGATTGGCTGGCCGGCGAGGTCGATACGCCCACGATGAAATCGTTCATGCCGCTCCACGTGGCATAGCCCGAAATCACCAGCAGCATCAGCGAGGCGAGCCCGATCAGCTCGTTGCGACCGAAAAGATAGGCCACGAATGCTTGGAATCGTCGCTGCAGCCCGGGCCGTTCGGTGTCGTACTCCTGCTCCGCCATGCCCCCCTCCTTGCCGCTGATACTCGTTCGCCCCGGAGCTACGGCGCGCTCGCGCCGCCGCCACTGGATCGGACATACAACAAAGTGCGCCGGCTGTCCCTCCCGCCTCGGTCGGCACGTGCGCCGATGCGCATGGAAGCTGCGCGCCGGCACGACTGGCGCACGCGTGCGATTGCCGCTACCGAGGCAAGGTGACCTCGGGCGGCCGGTGATGGCGGATGGCGCCCGCCCGCAGAAGCCTTGAGGTGCCCATTTGAGCAACATTGCCGCCGCGCCGGATCGTCCAGCCAACCCCCTCGTTGCCGTCGGTTGGATGGCCGGAACGCTCGCCTCGTTCGCGCTCCTGGCGGTGGCCGGCCGCGAGGTGATGCGCGAGGTCGACGTGATCGTGGTGATGCTGTTGCGCAGCATCATCGGCGTCGCGCTGGTCGCCTCCATCGCGCTCCTCGTCGATGGAGGCTTCGGGCGTCTGGTGACGCGGCGCCCAGGCCTTCAGCTGGCGCGCAACGTCGTGCATTTCATCGGCCAGTACTGCTGGTTCGTCGCCCTGACGCTGATCCCCCTGGCGCAGCTCTTTGCAATCGAGTTCACCGCGCCGCTGTGGGTCGCCCTGCTCGCCCCCCTCTTGCTCGGCGAGCGCTTCAGCAGGACGCGCCTCCTTGCGGCCCTCGTCGGCTTTGCCGGCGTCCTCCTGGTCATTCGGCCCGGCGCAGTTCCTGTCAGCACCGGCTCGCTCGTCATGCTGGTCGGCGCCGTCGCCTTCGCGCTCTCGATCCTCAGCGTCAAACGCCTGCTGGTGACCGACGACCCGCTCGCCATCCTGTTCTACATGAGCCTCCTGCAGATCCCGATGGCGCTCGTTCCCGCCAGCTTCGTCTTCGTCTGGCCGAACCTCGAGCAGTTCGGCTGGATCGGTTTGATTTCCCTCACCGCCCTCTCGGCCCACTTCTGCATGGCTCGCGCCATGCGTGTTGCCGACGCCGCCTTCGTTGCGCCCATGGACTTCCTGCGCTTGCCGATCATCGCCGTCGTCGGTGCGCTGCTTTACGGCGAGGCGTTCGACCCCTGGGTGATCGCGGGCGGAGCCGTGATCTTCGCGGCCAATCTCATGAACATCTTCACCGAGCGCCGCCGCCGCTCGAGGGCTAACGCATGACCACGGCCGCCACGGCGAGGACCGCGAGCAGCATGGTTTCGGTCACTTCGACGCTCGCCCCGAGGCAGTCGCCCGTGATGCCGCCGAGACGTCTGCGCCAATAGACGGCATGCAGCAGTATGATCGCCAGCGCGGCCAGCAGCACGGGGTCGGCGACCGCGCTGACGAGCCCGAGCCCGATCCCCGACCCGAGCGTCCAGCGCCGGTCGATGCCCTTGGAAAAGCGTGCCCCGAGCCCCTCGCGATAAGGCGGCACGGTGAGGCTCCAGACGAGCGTTCCAAAGCGCGCCCATGCGGGCACGAGTGCGAGCGCCAGCCCGGCGAGCAGCCAGCCGGCCACGCCCTGCCCGGGCAGATGGGTCAACAGGACGGCGAGCAGGACGAGTTTGCCGGCGATCTGCAGCGCGATGGCCTGTGCCCCGAACGAGCCGATCCTCGGGTCCCGCAGCACTTCCGTGAACCGTTCCGGTCCGCCATGCGCCGCCCCGAGCGCATCCGACACGTCCGCGAGACCGTCGAGATGCAAGCCACCTGTGACCCAGACCCAGGCCAGCAATCCGGCGAGCGCCCCGAGCCACGGCTCGACCAGCGCCCCGCCGAGCGCGGCGCCCGCCACCACGAGGCCGATGATGAAGCCGACGAGCGGGTAGTACGCGGCCGAGCGCGTCAGATCGTCCGCCTTGACGTCGGGGATCGCCGGCACCGGCAGCCGGGTGAGGAATTGCAGCGCGACCAACAGGCCCCTCAGCCGCATCCGGGTGTCCCCCCCACCGGCCGCATCACGACGCGCTGCGCCCGGCGACGGCAGCCTCCTCGAACGTCGCCATGCCGTCGTGGACGGCGAGAGCGAGCCTGACGATGGAGAGCGCGACCGCCGCCCCGGAGCCTTCGCCGAGCCGCATGGCGAGGTCGACGAGCGGGCGCGCATCGAGCGCTTCGAGCACGATGGCGTGGCCGGCCTCCTGCGAGCGGTGCGAATAGAGCAGCCAGTCGCCGGCCGACGGGTTGAGCCGCAAGGCCGCGAGCGCCGCCACCGTCACGATGAAGCCGTCGACGAGTACCGGTAGACCGGCCTGCGCTGCCCGCACGATGGCCCCGCTCAGCGCCGCGATCTCGAGCCCGCCGACCGCCTCCAGCACGGCGAGGGCATGGTCTGCCTCCCGTCCGCTGGCAACCGCGCCGGGTCCGGCAAGCAGGCCGTGGTGCGCGAGCGCTGCGGCGACCACCGAGGCCTTGTGCGCGACGCCGGCTTCATCGAGCCCGGTACCGCGTCCGACCAGTTGTTCGGGGGCCCGCCCAGTGAGCGCGGCCGCGATCGCTGCCGCCGTGGTGGTGTTGGCGATGCCCATCTCGCCGAGGATCATGAGGTCCGCCCCGTCGGCGATGGCGCGCCCGACCGCACGGCGTCCGGCGCCGAGTGCGTGTGCGAGTTCGCGACGTGTCAGCGCCGCCGTCCGGCTGAAGTCGCGCGTGCCGCAGCAGGGCTTGTCGGTGATGGCGCCGGGAATCGGCGAGCTGGCGAGCGTACCGGCATCGACGACCGATAGCCGTGCCCCCTGCGCCCGTGCCAGCACCGAGATCGCCGCACCACCGTTGACGAAATTGGCGATCATCTGAACGGTGACTTCGGCCGGATAGGCCGAGACACCCTGCGCCGCGATCCCATGATCGCCGGCAAAGACGATCACTTCGGGTCGCTCGATGCGGGGGCGCTCGCGGCGCTGTTGGCCGGCGAGCCGGATCGCGATTTCCTCGAGCCGTCCGAGGGCGCCCGCCGGCTTGGTCAGCTGGCCCTGGCGGGCCGCCGCCGCCGCCGCATGCTCGCGCGATGGCGTGGGCACGGGTGCCGCGAGCCATCCGAAAGCGTTCCCGACGTCGTCGCCCATGCCCGTTGCCTCGAATACCATTGCCCCGACCAACGCCGAATCCGTCTCGCCCTTCCATTCTCGGAGTGTCCAGGCGAGGGTGCCGGAGCCGAGGTCGAGGGGGACCAACCCCGAACTCTCATCATGAGTGCACCGTCCCAGCCACAGCCCGACGATGGCACCCCGCCGGACCCTCTACTCCTCCTCCCCCGAGCATGCACCCCCCGGCATGCGTTGCCCCGGATCGAATGATCCGGGGCCATTCTTTTTCGTGTCGGGAGCGGGCCGTGCCCTATTGTGCGGGGATCTCGTCCTTCACCTCTTCGCACTTCTTTTCGATGAAGCTGTTCACGATGTCGACCACCTGACCGGAGAAGACGCCGAAGGTGTTGTCGAGCTTGGCGGCCGGCCAGATCACGCTCTTGGCGACGGCCGGCGCCTCGATGTCGCCGAAGCGGATTTCGGCCTTCTTGGCGCGCCCGTTCTCGAAAGTGACGAGCGGGTCGACCGTCACCTTGATCTCGTAGGGTTCGCCCTCGTCACGCAGCACCGAGCACGTCACCGTGTGCGCCCCGAGTTGGAACTCGTAGTTCGGCTTGGTGAGTGCGTCGGCGAGCGCGGCGCGCGAGAAGGCGAGGTTCGTCTTGCAGCTCGCGTGCCCCCAGGGCCAGGAGATCTGGCTCGCCTTGATGATGCGGTCGAGATGTGGCTTGGGCATCGTCTTGACGACCTCGCAGGCGATGTCGTCGCCAGCGCGCGCCGGATGGTAGATGATCGTGCAGATGTCGATCTTGCAGGCCTTGCGCGCGGCCTTCTCGGCGGCAAGCATCTCGACGAGTTCGGCCGGCAGCTCGATCTCTTCCTCTTGTGTCGCGGCGATCGAGGCGGTGCCTCCGCTACTGAGGGAGAGGGCGTAGACGATGGCGGCAGTGAGGGTGAGCCGGCTGACGGGTCGAGGCATGTGGGGCTCCGTGCTGAGGACGGGCTGGCAGGCGGCCTTTCGGGCCCGTCCGTGAAACGCGACTGGCGCCCCATCGATAGCGGGATTTCCGGGCATGTCCACGACCGCCGGCGCGCCGAGCGACAATCCGTGTGCGAGCGTTGCGGCGGAACGAGGGCGCGCCGTTCCGAAATGCGGCGGGACCGCCGGCAGGGCTGCCGACGGTCCCGTCGTCGTTCGATCACGAGTGTGTCGCTCGCTCAGTGGACGAGACGGATCTTCGTGATGTGCTCGCCGATCGTGCCGAACGCCTCTTCGAGTTCGCCGACCGTAGCCGCCGAATAGTGGTAGGGCGGCTCGCTCGCGCACTGTTCATAGAGCGCCTCGGTCGCGGCATCGATGTTTCCGAAAGTGATCGTGTAGATTGTGATGTCGTCCGCCTTGGCGTTCGTGCAGGCCTGCAGCATGCGGGCATCGAGATGTTCGCGGTAGGCCTGATAGGTCTTCGGCGCGATGCGTCCGTGTTGCAGGTATCCGTAGGCCGAGAAGTCGGACCAGGTGGTATCGGTGGCCTGATCGACGATGCCGTTCATGCCGTCGGTCATCAGCACCATGATTTTCTTGGTCTGGCCTGCCGGCTTGCCCTGCGTGAACGGCTCGCCCGGAGAAAGCACGCGCCAGCCCCACACGACGCCCTGCGCCCCGTTCGTGCCCGAGCCGAACCAGTGGCTGAGCCCGTTGATCTTGTTCAAGACCTGAACTTTGGGTGATCCGAGCGGCAGGATCGGGTCCGGGCAGGCCTTGTTGGGACCGGTCGTCTCGGGCCCGGTTTCGTCGATCACCGCGGCCGTGCCATTGTATTTGCCCTGCCAATAGGTGTGGAAGTACTGGCTGCCGTTGAAGCTGAACGGGGCCGGGACCTGCGACTCGTCCTCGGGCAGGTAGTCGTTCGGGAAGGGATAGACCCACGTCTCGAAACGGTCGGACTCGTCCGGCCAGAAGTACGGCACCCAACGGGTGTCGGGATTGCTGTTCGAGGGCGGCGTGTCGTCGGCGTCGAATGGCTCCGGGCGGGCTTCGACGCATCCCTTCCACGTCGCATTCGGAATGGCGTCGAAGAGATCGAAAAGATTGATCGTGTGGCTGTTGATCAGATAGCAGCCGTCGCTCGACACGTCATAGCCGGCGGGCGGATTGTCGGGGTCCCCGGCCCGGGCGCTGGGCACCGCGAAAAATCCAGCGACGCTTTCGCCGAGCCGCTCGATGATACCCCCGAGGAACGCCGTGCGGTCGCCGCCGCCCGTGCCGGGTCCAGGGTCTTCACCGCCGCCGCCACCGCCCGGTGTGCAGCTCGGATCGAACGCCACCCAGCGGCTGCGCAGCCAATAGGCGTGATACTGCGCCTGCCCTCCGGTATCGAGCCAGGAGAGCGGAGCATTGGAACCGATGTTGACGGCGCCGTTGAAAGGCACCACGGCGACGTCGACATTCTGTTCCCCGCCTCGGTCATAGAGCATCTCGACGAGGTCCGTGGCACCGCTCCTGAGCGATGCCATGTGGCTAGCCATCGACCCGGTATTGTCGAGCACCAGCGCGACCTCGACGGGAGACGACTGGAATGCCGCCCGCGAAATCACCTCCGCCTCGACCGTCTCGATGCCGGCCACCGCGAGGAAAGTCGTCTCGACGTTGGCGCGAACCCGAACGGTCGTGACGCCGTCGGCCCGCGTCGCGGAGAAATGGGTAATTGCTTGCGCGGCGCCGGACACCAGGTTCTGGTCGAAATGGCTCCGCGCGGTGGTGATGAGGTCGTTGCCCTGGAGCGCGGCCTGCCGTCCTGCCGCGAGGACGGCCGCGTCCGCTGCCGCCTGCATCTCGCCGCGTAGGTTGCTGGTCCGCCCGTAGTCGATCATCGCCCCGACGGCGACCAGCAGGACGGCGGCTACGCCGGCGAAGATGATGGCCGTGGAGCCGGAGTTCTCGCGCGCGAGCCGAGCGAGGACGCCTGTCCCGCCCGGACGTGCCCGTTCGGTGGTCCGGTCCCACATCGTTTCGATCCTAAGCGCCATTTCTTCCCCACCACCACGGAAGCCTCGATAATCAGCGTTATCTGATACTTGAAACATCATGAGGGCTGCTTTATGAGGGAGTGATAATTTGTTGCGAATTGTTCGCTTTCCGCGGCGGTGCCGGCAATTCGTTGACAGCTTGTCGCGCTGGTGCGGCCGCGCACCGGCGGCGGAAAGGCGTCGAGTGCGCGCACGAATTCTTCCCGGCCGCGCGCCCGCGCCGCATCGCCGGGAAGCTGCGGCGGCCTCGGGCTTTCCTTTGCGGTATTAGCATTACCCGTCGATCGTGCGAACGCGCCGGGGCGTTTCGGTCGGCGGGGCGAATGCTCGGATAGGGAAACCCTGGTCCCGCCTCAAACCGCCGTAACGAAGCTGTCCACCACGTGCTTGCGGCCGGCATCGTCGAAGTCGATCACCAGCTTGCTGCCGTCGACCTGGGCGACCGTGCCGAGACCGAACTTGGCATGATTGACGCGCGAGCCGGTCTTGAAGCGCCCGCTCTGGCGTGTCGAGGAGGCGACGATCTCGCCGTCGATGGTGCGCGGGCCTGCGTCGCGCCGCCGCTCCGGCTCGGCATTCCATTGCTTTTGCGCCCGCTGCCAGCCGGGCGTCGCATAGGTGTTCGCAAAGCCGGCCGCGGGCGTCTCGAACCGCGAAAGGCCATAGCCGCCGTGGCGCGCACCACTCCGCGCCGCCTCGATGACATCGACGTGCGCTTCGGGCAATTCGTCGACGAATCGCGAGGGGATCGCCGACTGCCAGAGCGCATGCACGCGTCGGTTCTGCGCAAAGGAGATGTGCGCCCGCTTGCGCGCCCGGGTGACGCCGACATAGGCGAGCCTGCGCTCTTCTTCGAGGCCCGCCTGCCCGCTTTCGTCGAGCGCGCGCTGATGCGGAAACAATCCCTCCTCCCATCCGGGAAGATAAACCGTGTCGAACTCCAGTCCCTTGGCGGCGTGCAGCGTCATCAGGCTGACCCTGTCGCCGTCGCTGTCGGCCTCCGCGTCCATCACCAGCGAGACGTGCTCGAGAAAGCCGGCGAGGGTGTCGAAAGCCCCCATGAAGCGCACCAGTTCCTTGAGGTTCTCGAGCCTGGTGTGGGCCTGCGGACTCTTGTCGGCCTGCCACATGGCGGTATAGCCGCTCTCGTCGAGGATGATTTCGGCAAGGTCGGTGTGGCTCATCTCGCCCGCCAGTTTCCGCCAGCGCGCGCACTGCCCGAGGAGGTCGGCGAGCGATTTTCGGGTCTTGCCCGTCAGTTCCTCGCTCTGTGACATTTCCACTGCCGCGTCGTGGAGGGAAATGCCGCGGCTGCGCGCATGCGTGATGATGCGCCGGACGCTGGTCTCGCCGATGCCGCGCTTCGGCACGTTGACGATGCGCTCGAGCTTGATGTCGTTGGCGGGGTTGAGCGTCACCTCGAGGTAGGCGATGGCGTCCTTGATCTCCTGGCGCTCGTAAAAGCGCGGTCCGCCGATGACGCGGTATGGCAGCCCGGTCGTCACGAAGCGGTCCTCGAAGGCGCGCATCTGGAAGGAGGCGCGAACCAGGATCGCCACCTCGTTGAGCTTGTGGCCGGTGCGCCGCAGCGATTCGATCCCCTCGCCGATGGTGCGCGCTTCCTCTTCGTCGTCCCAGACCCCCGTGACCGTCACCCTTTCGCCCGGTGCCCCGTCGGTGCGCAGCGTTTTGCCGAGCCGGCCGCGATTGTGCGCGATGAGCCCCGATGCGGCCGCCAGGATATGGCCCGTGGAGCGGTAATTGGTCTCCACCCTGAACACCCTGGCGCCCGGAAAGTCGGCCTCGAAGCGCAGGATGTTGTCGACCTCCGCCCCGCGCCAGCCATAGATCGACTGGTCGTCGTCGCCGACACAGCACACGTTGTTGCTGCCCTGCGCCAGCAGCCGCAGCCAGAGGTATTGCGCGACGTTGGTGTCCTGGTACTCGTCGACCAGCAGGAACCGGAAGCGCCGATGGTATTCGGCGAGCACGTCCGGATGCTCGAGAAAGAGCCGCGTGCATTCGAGCAGCAGATCGCCGAAATCGACGGCGTTGAGCTCCTTGAGCCGCACCTGATACTGCCGGTAGAGGTCTCCGCCCTTGCCGTCGGCGAACGCCAGCGCCTCGCCGGCTGGCACCCTCGCCGGAGTGAGACCGCGGTTCTTCCAGCCGTCGATGAGGTTCGCGAGCTGACGTGCC